>NZ_JAENRY010000212.1 GCF_016612545.1 Streptomyces sp. MBT65
CAGCTCGCGGGCCAGGATCGTGGTCGTGGGGTGGTTGCCCTTGAACGTCTTGTGCGGGACCAGTTCCTCCGCCACACCCTCCGCGCGCACCTCGTCCGGCGTCTTGCCGAACGCCAACGCCTGGGTCTGCGCGAAGAAGTTGGCCATCAGCAGGTCGTGCTGCGCCTTCAGACCCTCGCTCAACTCGGCGACCGGGTTGACGAAGCCGATGAAGTCAGCCGGGATCAACTTCGTGCCCTGGTGGATGAGTTGGTAGTAGGCGTGCTGCCCGTTCGTGCCGGGCGTGCCCCACACCACCGGCCCGGTCTGCCACTCCACCGGATTCCCGTCCCGGTCCACCGACTTGCCGTTGGACTCCATGTCCAACTGCTGCAAGTAGGCGGTGAACTTGGAGAGATAGTGCGAGTACGGCAGGACCGCGTGCGACTGCGCGTCGAAGAAGTTGCCGTACCAGACGCCCAACAGGCCGAGCAGCAAAGGGGCGTTGGCTTCGGCGGGCGCGGTGCGGAAGTGCTCGTCGACGAGGTGGAAACCGTCGAGCAGCTCGCGGAAGCGGTCCGGGCCGATGGCGATCATCAGCGACAGCCCGATCGCCGAGTCGAACGAGTAGCGTCCGCCGACCCAGTCCCAGAACTCGAACATGTTGTCCGTGTCGATGCCGAAGTCCGACACCTTCCCGGCGTTCGTCGACAGCGCCACGAAATGCTTCGCCACGGCCTTGTCGTCACCGCCGAGCCCCTCAAGGAGCCATGTCCGGGCGGACGTCGCGTTGGTGATCGTCTCGATCGTCGTGAACGTCTTCGACGCGACGATGAACAGCGTCTCCGCCGGGTCGAGGTCACGGGTCGCCTCGTGCAGGTCGGCGCCGTCCACGTTCGACACGAAGCGGACCGTCAACTCGCGGTCGGTGAAGGCGCGGAGAGCCTCGTACGCCATCGCCGGACCGAGGTCGGAGCCGCCGATGCCGATGTTGACGACATTGCGGATCCGGCGACCGGTGTGGCCGGTCCATTCGCCGGAGCGGACCCGCTCGGCGAAGTTCGCCATCTTGTCGAGCACCGCGTGCACGGCCGGCACCACGTTCTCGCCGTCGACCTCGATCACCGCGTCACGCGGGGCGCGCAGCGCGGTGTGCAGGACCGCGCGGTCCTCGGTGACGTTGATCTTCTCGCCGCGGAACATCGCGTCCCGGAGGCCGAACACACCGGTGGCGGTGGCGAGTTCCTGGAGGAGGGCGAGGGTCTCGTCCGTGATCAGGTGCTTGGAGTAGTCGATGCGCAGATCGCCGACGGTGATCACGTACCGCTCCGCGCGCCCCGGGTCCGCCGCGAACAACTCACGCAGCCGCGGGTGCAGTTGACCCGCGCGGTGGTCCTCCAGAGCGGCCCACTCGGGCCGCCGCACCAGCTTGGGGGAGTCAGACATGAGAGGGGGTCTCCTTGGTGCCCTCGGCACGCAGGGCGATGGCGTACATCTCGTCGGCGTCGAGGCGCCGCAGCTCCTCGGCGATCAGTTCGGAGGTCGTGCGGACCTTCAGCGCGAGGGTGCGGGAGGGCTGCCCGGGCAGGGACAGCGTGGCCAGCGGGCCCTCGGGGCGGTCGATGACGACCTCGCCGGCGCCGGTGCCCAGCCGGACGGCCGTGATGACCGGCCCGTCGGTGACCACGCGGTCGATCTTCACCTTGAGGCGGGCCTCCAGCCAGCGGGCCAGCAGCTCGGCGGCCGGGTTGTCGGCCTCGCTCTCCACGGCACCCGAGGTGATCTTCGACTTGGCCTGGTCGAGGGCCGCCGCCAGCATCGAGCGCCACGGGGTCAGCCGGGTCCACGCGAGGTCGGTGTCGCCGGGCGCGTAGGCATGGGCACGGGCGTCCAGCGCTTCGAGCGGGTTCGTCGCCGCGTACAGGTCGGTGATCCTGCGCTGCGCGAGGGCGCCCAGCGGGTCCTTCGCCGGGATCGCGGGCGCGTCCCCCGGCCACCACACGACGACCGGCGCGTCCGGTAGCAGCAGCGGCAGCACCACGGAGTCGGCGTGGTCGCTCACCTCGCCGTAGGTCCGCAGCACGACCGTCTCGCCGGTGCCGGCGTCGGCGCCCACCCGGACCTCGGCGTCGAGGTGCGAGTTGGTGCGGTCGCGCGGGGTGCGGGCGTGCCGCTTGATGACGACCAGGGTGCGCGAGGGGTGCTCGTGCGAGGCCTCCTCCGCCGCCTTGATCGAGTCGTAGGCGTTCTCCTCGTCCGTGACGATGACCATCGTCAGGACCATGCCCACGGCAGGGGTGCCGATGTCGCGGCGACCCTGCACGAGCGCCTTGTTGATCTTGCTTGCCGTGGTGTCGCTCAGGTCGATCTTCATGGCCTGCGCCAGCTCCGTCCGTCTCGTGCGAGCATCTCGTCCGCCTCCTCGGGACCCCAACTGCCCGAGGAGTACTGCGCGGGCCTGCCGTTCTGTGCCCAGTACTCCTCGATCGGGTCGAGGATCTTCCAGGACTCTTCCACTTCCTGGTGGCGCGGGAACAGGTTGGCGTCGCCGAGCAGCACATCCAGGATGAGCCGCTCGTACGCCTCCGGGCTCGACTCCGTGAACGACTCGCCGTAGGCGAAGTCCATGGACACGTCCCGGATCTCCATCGAGGTGCCCGGCACCTTCGAACCGAACCGGACCGTCATGCCCTCGTCGGGCTGGACACGGATGACGATCGCGTTCTGGCCCAGCTCCTCGGTGGCGGAGGAGTCGAAGGGGGAGTGCGGGGCCCGCTTGAAGACGACCGCGATCTCCGTGACCCGCCGTCCGAGCCGCTTGCCGGTGCGCAGATAGAAGGGGATGCCCGCCCAACGGCGGTTGTCCACCTCCAACTTGACGGCCGCGTAGGTGTCGGTCTTCGACTTGGGGTCGATGCCGTCTTCCTCCAGGTAGCCGACGACCTTCTCGCCGCCCTGCCAGCCCTCCGCGTACTGCCCGAACACCGTGTGCTCGCCCAACTCCTGCGGCAGCCGCACCGACTTGAGGACCTTGAGCTTCTCGGTGAGCAGCGCCTCCTCGTCGAAGGCGATCGGCTCCTCCATCGCGGTCAGCGCCATGAGCTGGAGCAGGTGGTTCTGGATGACGTCACGCGCCGAGCCGATGCCGTCGTAGTAGCCGGCACGCCCGCCGATGCCGATGTCCTCGGCCATCGTGATCTGGATGTGGTCGACGTAGGACCGGTTCCAGATGGGCTCGTACATCTGGTTGGCGAAGCGCAGCGCCAGGATGTTCTGGACGGTCTCCTTGCCCAGATAGTGGTCGATCCGGAACACCTGGTCCGGGTCGAACACCTCGTGCACGATCTTGTTCAGCTCCCGCGCGCTCTTCAGGTCGCGCCCGAACGGCTTCTCGATGACCGCCCGCCGCCAGGACCCCTCGGCGGCCGTCGCCAGCCCGTGCTTCTTCAGCTGCTTGACGACCTTCGGGAAGAACTTCGGCGGTACGGAGAGATAGAACGCGTAGTTGCCGCTGGTGCCGCGCGAGGTGTCCAACTCGTCGACGGCCGCCCGCAGTTGCTTGAACGCGGTGTCGTCGTCGAAGTCGCCCGGGATGAACCGCATGCCCTCGGCGAGCTGCTGCCAGACCTCCTCGCGGAACTCGGTCCGGGAGTGCTCGCGCACCGAGTCGTGCACGACCTGCGCGAAGTCCTGGTCCTCCCAGTCCCGCCGGGCGAACCCGACGAGCGAGAAGCCCGGCGGCAGCATGCCCCGGTTGGCCAGGTCGTAGACGGCCGGCATCAGCTTCTTGCGGGAGAGGTCACCGGTGACCCCGAAGATCACCAGTCCCGACGGGCCCGCGATACGCGGCAGTCGGCGGTCCCGCGCGTCCCGCAGCGGGTTGTCCCAGTCGGCGCCCAGGGCGTCCGCGATGTCTGTGATGTCCTCAACGCCGAGCGCCTGCGCGGCAGTTGCCGCTTCGGGAAGGTCCGCACTCATTCCCCGTCGACCCCCTTCCCGCTCAGCGACTTCGCGACGGCACCCAGCAGGTCCTGCCAGGCCACCTCGAACTTGGCGACGCCCTCGTCCTCCAACTGCTTGACGACGGTGTCGTACGAGATCCCCAGCCGCTCTACGGCGTCCAGGTCGGCGCGCGCCTGCGCGTAGCCACCGGTCACCGTGTCGCCGTGGATGTCGCCGTGGTCGGCGGTGGCGTTCAGCGTGGCCTCGGGCATGGTGTTGACCGTGCCGGGCGCGACCAGCTCGTCGACGTACAGGGTGTCCTTGTAGGACGGGTCCTTCACGCCGGTCGAGGCCCACAGGGGGCGCTGCTTGTTGGCCTTGGCGTCCGCGAGAACGGTCCAACGGTCACCGGCGAAGACCTCTTCGTAGGCCTCGTAGGCGAGCCGCGCGTTGGCGAGCGCCGCCTTGCCCTTGAGGGCGAGGGCCTCGTCCGTCGCGAGCGCGGTGAGGCGCTTGTCGATCTCGGAGTCGACGCGGGAGACGAAGAAGGACGCCACCGAGTGGATGGTCGCCAGGTCGATGCCCGCGGCCCGCGCCTTCTCCAGGCCGGCCAGGTAGGCGTCCATGACCTCGCGGTAGCGCTCCAGGGAGAAGATCAGCGTGACGTTGACGCTGATGCCCTCGCCGATGACCTCGGTGATGGCGGGGAGACCGGCCTTCGTCGCCGGGATCTTGATCATCACGTTGGGGCGGTCCACCAGCCAGGACAGCTGCTTGGCCTCGGCGATGGTCGCCGCCGTGTGGTGGGCGAGCCGCGGGTCGACCTCGATGGAGACCCGGCCGTCCTGCCCGCCGGTCGCCTCGTACACCGGGCGCAGGATGTCGGCGGCGGCGCGGACGTCGGCGGTGGTCATCATCCGTACGGCTTCCTCGACCGTCACCTTGCGCACGGCGAGGTCGGCGAGCTGCTCCTCGTAACCCTCTCCCGAGCCGATGGCGGCCTGGAAGATGGACGGGTTGGTGGTGACGCCGACGACGTTCTTGGTGTCGATGAGCTCGGCGAGGTTGCCGGACTCGATCCGCTTGCGCGACAGGTCGTCCAGCCAGATGGAGACGCCCTCGTCGGAGAGGCGCTTGAGTGTTCCCGCGGTGGCGGTCACTTCGGTCACTGTGATCATCTTCTTTCTGGCGATCGGATCAACCGCGCGCGGCGGCAAGGCCCGTAGTTGAATTGAATACAGCCCGGGCCGTCGCGGCGACGTTCTCGGCGGTGAAACCGAACTCGGCGAACAGGGTCTTGGCATCGGCGGAGGCGCCGAAGTGTTCGAGGGAGACGATGCGTCCAGCGTCACCCACGAACCGGTACCACGTGAGACCGATCCCGGCCTCGACCGCAACGCGGGCCTTCACGGACGGCGGAAGGACGCTGTCGCGGTACTCGCGCGACTGCTCCTCGAACCACTCCACGGACGGCATCGACACCACCCGGGTGCCCACGCCCTCCGCCTCCAGCTGCTCGCGCGCCTCGACGGCGAGGTGGACCTCGGAACCGGTCGCGATGAGTACGACATCCGGGGTCTCGCCGGAGGAGTCCTTCAGGACGTAACCGCCGCGCGCCGCATCGGAGTTGGGCGCGTACGTCGGCACACCCTGGCGGGTCAGCGCGAGACCGTGCGGGGCGGGCTTCGTGGCGTGCCGCTTGAGGATCTCGGCCCAGGCGATGGCGGTCTCGTTGGCGTCGGCGGGGCGGACGATGTTCAGGCCCGGGATGGCCCGCAGCGAGGCGAGGTGCTCGACCGGCTGGTGGGTGGGGCCGTCCTCGCCGAGACCGATCGAGTCGTGGGTCCAGACGTACGTCACCGGGAGCTGCATCAGCGCGGAGAGGCGGACGGCGTTGCGCATGTAGTCGGAGAACACCAGGAAGGTGCCGCCGTAGACACGGGTGTTGCCGTGCAGGGCGATGCCGTTCATCTCGGCCGCCATCGAGTGCTCGCGGATACCGAAGTGGATCGTACGGCCGTACGGGTTCGCCTCCGGCAGCGGGTTGCCCTTCGGGAGGAAGGACGAGGTCTTGTCGATGGTGGTGTTGTTCGAGCCGGCCAGGTCGGCGGAGCCGCCCCACAGCTCGGGCAGGACCGTTCCAAGCGCCTGGAGGGTCTTGCCGGACGCGGCCCGGGTGGCGACCGAGGAGCCCTCCTCGAACACCGGGAGGGCGTCCTCCCAGCCCTCGGGGAGCTGACCGGCGACGATCCGGTCGAAGAGCTTCGCGCGCTCGGGCTGTTCGCCGCGCCATGTGCCGAGCTGCTTGTCCCACGTGGAGTGCGCCTCGGCGCCCCGGTCCAGGGCCTTGCGGCTGTGCGCGAGAACCTCGTCCGCGACCTCGAAGGACTGCTCGGGGTCGAAGCCGAGGACGCGCTTGGTGGCGGCGATCTCGTCGGCGCCGAGCGCGGAGCCGTGGGAGGCCTCGGTGTTCTGCGCGTTCGGGGCGGGCCAGGCGATGATCGTGCGCATCGCGATGATCGAGGGGCGCGCGGTCTCGGCCTGCGCCGTCTTGAGCGCCGTGTACAGCGCGTGCGGGTCGATGTCGCCGTCGGCGGCGGGCTCGATGCGCTGGGTGTGCCAGCCGTAGGCCTCGTACCGCTTCAGCACGTCCTCGGAGAAGGCGGTCGCGGTGTCGCCCTCGATGGAGATGTGGTTGTCGTCGTAGACGAAGACCAGATTGCCGAGTTGCTGGTGGCCGGCGAGGGAGGAGGCCTCGGCGGAGATGCCCTCCTCCAGGTCGCCGTCGGAGACGATCGCCCAGATCGTGTGGTCGAAGGGCGACTCGCCCTCGGGGGCCTCGGGGTCGAAGAGGCCGCGCTCGTAGCGGGCGGCCATCGCCATGCCGACGGCGTTGGCGACACCCTGTCCGAGCGGTCCTGTCGTGGTCTCCACACCGGCCGTGTGCCCGTACTCGGGGTGACCAGGCGTCTTCGACCCGTGTGTCCGGAACGCCTTCAGGTCGTCGAGCTCCAGCTCGTACCCGGCGAGATAGAGCTGCGTGTACAGCGTCAGCGAGGTGTGGCCGGGGGAGAGGACGAAGCGGTCACGGCCGGTCCACTCGGGATCCGCGGGGTCGTGACGCATCACCTTCTGAAAGATCGTGTACGCGGCGGGAGCCAGGGCCATCGCCGTGCCCGGGTGCCCGTTGCCGACCTTCTGCACCGCGTCAGCGGCCAGAACACGGGCGGTGTCGACGGCGCGACGGTCGAGATCGGTCCACTCGAAGCTGTCAGGTGTGTGCGCGTTCATCTTCAAGAAGTCCTCGGTAGAGCGGCAGAACTGCTCGGACGCCTTCAAATCTAAAAGTCTGACTTTTACGAGGGAAGGTGTCGGTGTGCCAGCCTGTGGTGAAAGTGGGACACCGGAACCCGTACTGAGGCGGCACGAGAAGGACATGGCGGACAGAACCATCCAAGGCGTCGCGGGTGACGGCGACGTGATCAGAACGTTTCCCTTCCCTGTCGATCTGAGCGTCTGCGGCGTCGGCATGCAGGTCGGCCCGATGGGCACCGGGCGCACCTGGCACGCCGACGCGCCTCTGCACCGGGTCCACCGCATCGACTTCCATGTGGTGATGCTCTTCGACGAGGGCCCGGTCCGCCACATGATCGACTTCGCCGAGTACGAGCTGGGCGCGGGCGACGTGCTGTGGATCCGCCCCGGCCAGGTCCACCGCTTCTCGCGGATGGACGAGTACCGCGGCACGGTCCTGACCATGCAGCCCGGCTTCCTGCCCCGCGCCACGGTCGAGGCGACCGGCCTCTACCGCTACGACCTCCCGCCCCTCCTGCACCCCGACGAACCCCGCCTCGCCGCCCTCCGCTCCTCCCTCGGCCAGCTGCAACGCGAGTACGAGGACACGGAGACACTCCCGCTGAGCCTGCACACCTCGGTCCTACGGCACTCCCTGACGGCCTTCCTGCTCCGGCTCGCGCATCTCGCGGCCAGCTCGGCGGAGGCGGCCCGGCAGCAGGCCGACACGACGTTCACGCTCTTCCGCGACGCCGTCGAGCAGGGCTTCGCCACCAACCACAGCGTCAGCGCGTACGCCGACGCCCTGGGCTACTCCCGCCGCACCCTGGTCCGCGCGGTCCGCGCGGCGACCGGCGAGACCCCCAAGGGCTTCATCGACAAGCGCGTCGTCCTGGAGGCGAAACGGCTGTTGGCCCACACGGACCTGCCGATCGGCCGTGTGGGAGCGGCAGTCGGCTTCCCCGACGCGGCCAACTTCTCGAAGTTCTTCCAGCAGCACACGGATGTGACGCCGGCGGGGTTCCGGGCGGAGCTACGGTGACGCATGAGTGATGTCTGGGCCACGCTGTCGGAAGACCTCGCGCCCTCGGAACGCGTCGCCCAGGAGTGGTTGGCGGGTCTGGGGCAGAACCGGGGCGCCCCGGCGGAGGTGCTGGTCGGTCTCTTCGACGCCGGCGGAGACACGAGCTTTCTGTATCGCGCGGACATTCCGGCCGGTGTTCTGGACGCGGCCGTGGTCCATCCGTCGAAGTTCGTCTGGGGCCGGGCCGCGGAGAGCGGGAGGCTCTCGCGTGCTCAGTGGGACCGGCTGCTGGCCCATACTGCCGGGCTGCGCGTTCACGAGGGGCTGGTCGACATGGCGGAGGAGCAGGTCGGCGGCCGGCCGGCCGCACCGCGGATCGGCGTGGACCGCCCGCCGTCCCCCGACTCCCGACCGCCTGTCACACCGGCCGAGATCGCCGCCCTGGCCGACACCGTCCCCTACATTGCGGCGGACCACCGCAGCTACGCCCTGTGGTGGGTCGCGGCCCTCCACGACGACCCGGCCGCCATGAGGCAACTGGCCTCCTCCGCCAAGCTGTTGGTCCGTCGCAGCGTGGCCCGCGCCGTGCGCCTTCCCCCCGACGTCGTGGACCTGCTGGCCCACGACGAGGACCGTGTCGTACGGCTCTTCCTCACCGAGTCCTGCGACGACGCCCCCGCGGATGTGCTCGTGGACGTGTGGGCCTGGTGGTCCGGCAGCTTCTCGTTCCCCGGCCGTCCGCGCAACCACCCCAACTTCCCCCGGGACAACCTGCTGCGCTTCGCCGATGATCCACGGCCGCGCGTGCGGCTTCTCGCACTCGACGACCCCGCGTCGGGCGACGACCTCGTCGAGCGGTTCGGCCGCGATCCCGACAGCGAGGTGCGAGGGCGAGCGGCGGAAGATCCACGGCTGTCCCCCGACTCCGCGGTCAGGCTGGCCCGGGACACCGCCGAAGAGGTGTACCGCCCGGCCCGGCGCAACCCGGCCCTGCCCCCGGCGTACCTGATGTCGCTGCTCCTCGACGAACGCAGCGCCCGGGACGCCGCCCGGAATCCCGCCCTCCCCGTGTCCGTCATGCACCGCATGATCGCGTCGGCGGGCAAGGAGAAGGGGCCCCACGCGCCCGCGTGAAGCCCCTTGCCTCCGTGGGGAGTTGGGATCAGTGACCGAAGTCGAACCAGTTCACGTTCACGAAGTCCGCCGACTGCCCGCTGCTGAAGGTGAGGTAGACGTCATGGGTGCCGGTGACCGAGCTGATGTTGGCCGGCACCGTCTTCCATGACTGCCAGCCCCCGGTGTTGGCCAGCGAGAAGCTGCCGATCGGGGTCGCGGTCGGGCTGTCCAGGCGTACCTGCACCAGACCGCTGACCCCGCTCGCCGCACCGCTCGCGACCCGGCCGTAGAACTGGGTGGCCGCCGTGGAGCCGAAGGTGACGCCCTTGTAGAGAGCCCAGTCGCCGTTGGCTATCGAGCCGATGTCCTGGCCGCCGCCGGTGTCCGTGGTGGTCTCGGCGATCGTGCCGGACTGGCTGTCGTAGGACTCGGCCTGGATGGCGCTGTAGGCGTCCCGGCTGCCGCTCGGCGGGGTCGTGGTACCGCTCCCACTGCCCGTGGACTGGAGCACCTGGACGTAGTCCACCGTCATCGGGTGGTTCGGGTCGGTGGCGCTGGTGGGGCCGCCGCCGAACGCCGCCGGGAAGCCGCCGCCCATCGCCACGTTCAGGATGATGAAGAAACCGTGGTTGGTGGCGTTGGCCCAGGTGGTGGCGTCGACCTGACTGGCGTTCACCGTATGGAAGTTGACGCCGTCGAGGTAGAAGCGGATCTGCTCGGGGCTCGTCGACCTGTCCCACTCCATGGCGTACGTGTGGAACCCGGCCTGGCAAGTGGTGCCGGTACAGGCGGTGTTGCCGCCGATGCCGGTCGTCTCGTTGCAGGGGCCGCCCGGGTTGGTGCCGCAATGCACCGTCGCCCAGTCGGTGTTGAGCCCCTGGACGTTCTCCATGATGTCCAACTCGCCCACGCTGGGCCAGTTCTGGTAGTTGCCCCGGTAGGGCGCGCCCAGCATCCAGAACGCGGGCCAGTAGCCGAGCGCGGACGAGCCGGTGACGTTGGGGAGTTGGATCCGGGCCTCGACCCGCAGCTTTCCGCCGGCCGGCGGCTGGAAGTCGGTGCGGTTGGTCTCGATACGGCCCGAGGTCCAGTTGCCGGAAGCGTCCCGGCGCGGGGTGATCAGGAGGTTGCCGTTGCCGTCGAGCGCCACGTTGTTGCTGGAGGAGGTCATCGTCTCGACCTCGCCGGTGCCCCAGTTGGCGGCCCCGCCCGGGTACGAAGTTCCGGTGTCGTACTGCCAGTTGGTGGTGGAGACACCGGTGCCCGCGGTGCCGTTGAAGTCGTCCAGGAACACCTGCGTCCAGCCCGTGGGGGGCGTGGGCGCGGAGGCGTCCGCGGGCAGGGTGAAGGCCGTGGCGGTGGCGATCGCCAGGCCCAGGGTGCTGAGGGCGGCGATCAGGACGCGCCGGAGGGGACGGGGTCTGCGCTGCGTGCCGGAGGGTTCACTCATCGGTGCCTCTCGGATACGGAGGGGGATGCGAGTGCTGTGCCTGCCTGAGAGCGCTCTCACGCAGTGGGTGCGCGGTCAATGTGCTCTCAGCCACTCCGGGCGTCAAGAGGTGAAGTTGTGAAAGTCCTTTCGCTGGACGGGAGTTCAGGTGATGAAGGCGACGAATCCCGGTGAAAGAGGAGGTTTCCGAGCGGCCTCGTGGGGCGCCAGGGCCCCGCCGGTGGATCGGGTTCCAGGAGACGCGGTCGTCGGTGGCGGCCGGCACCGGGGGCGATGCGTCGAGCCCCGCGCGAGGTCGTTGGAACTGGGGGGAGTTGGTGAGCGGCGACGACGCCGCGGCTCCCCGTGCCCTTGATGCGGTGCGATCGCGAGGCGGCAGTCGAGGCGATGCGGGTGGGAAGCGGCGCTTGGGGCGGTGCGGGTGGGATGCGGCGCGCAAGCGTGTGCGCACCGCGCCGTGCCTCGGACCGGTGCCGTGCCTCGGACCGGTGCCGTGCCTCGGACCGGCGTCGCGCCTCGGACCGGCGTCGTGCCCGGGGGCGGCGGCCGGCCCCGTCGGACAGGTGTCGGCCTAGACCGCGCTGCCCGCCTTCCAGTTCGCCCAGGACAGGTTCCAGCCGTTGAGGCCGTTGTCCGCCGCCACGGTCTTCTCGCCGGAGTTCTTCACGATGACGACATCGCCGAGCATCGAGCTGTCGTAGAACTTGTAGCCCGCCACCGAGCTGTCGTTCGCGCCCTTGGCGTCGTGCAGGCCGACGCAGCCGTGGCTGGTGTTCTCGTTGCCGAACACCGAGGTCGACGCCCAGTAGTTGCCGTGCACGAAGGTGCCGGAGGTGGTGAGGCGCTGGGCGTGCGGGACGTCGGAGATGTCGTACTCGTCGCCGAGCCCGACCGTCGAGGACTCCATGCGGGTCTGCTTGAAGCGCTCGCTGATCACCATGATCCCGGACCAGGTGGTGTGCTGAGCGTTGCCGCCGCTGACCGGGTAGGTCGCGAGGGTCTTGCCGTCCCGCTTGACGACCATCTCCTTGCTGGACAGGTCGACCGTGCTGATCTGCTCGCGCCCGATGTGGAACGTGACGTCCTTGGACTGGATGCCGTAGATGCCGTCCTGGCCCTCGACGTCCTTCAGCCGCAGGCTGAGCGTGATCTTCGTGCCGGCCGCCCAGTACGTCTCGGGGCGGAAGTCGAGCCGGGTGTCGCTGAACCAGTGTCCGACGACTTCCACGGCGGGCTCGGCGGTGACCGTGATCGCCTTCTGGACGGCGGCCCGGTCCTTGACCGCGTGGGTGAAGTTGATCGACACGGGCATGCCGACGCCGGACGTGGAGTTCGCCTCGGGGGTGAAGTAGCCGACGAAGGTCTCGCCGGGCGACTTGGTGGTGAACGTCGCCGTCTTCGCGGCGGCGCCCTGCGCCTGCGCCGCGACCGTGTACTTCGTGCCCGAGTACGGGTTCTTCGAGGACGTCCACTTCGTCTTGGCGGCGTTGAAGGTCCCGGCCAGCGTGGAGCCGTCGTTGCCGGTCACCTTCACCGTGGCGAGCGTGCCGTCGGTCACGCTGACCTCGACGGGGGTGGTGAAGCCGGCCTTCTTGGTGCCGTCGGCGGGCAGGACCGTGACGGTCGGCACCTTCGCGGCCTTCGCGGACGCCGTAGCCGACGCACCACTCGAGGAGGACGTCTCGGCGGCGCCCGCCGAGCCGCTGCACCCGGTCAGGACGGCGGCCGGCACCACCCCGAGCACGGTGAGGACCCCACGACGGGACCACCTCTCCGACTTGTTCTCGGACCGGTTGGATATGTGCGACACGCCCACAGCACGCCTTCCTCCGCATGTCGCGCACACCCCCTGGCCGTACGCGACGAGATCACCAGTGCCGTTGCATCCTGCGCCACTTCCCTGGGGTGAGTCTTTGAATCCCAGGGCCCCAACCTGAGATTCCTCTGAAGAGAACCTGAAAGAAGGCCTGAAACCACGGTTGCCGGACGCTCCGCGCGTGTGAACAGAGTATGAACGCACCGACCGGTGCCCTGAGTTTCCGGTGAGATCCCCGTCCCGCCATGGCTTCCCCACCCGTCCGGTCGGAAGAGTGAGAAAGGAACTGAAGGCGGAGTTCCGCTTACGCGGCTCCGCGGCAGACCACCGCCGGAGGTATTCGTGACCGAAGTCCGCAAGCGGCCCACCGTGGCGATCGTCGGAGCGGGCGCGGCAGGAACCCTGACCGCCGTCCAGCTCTGCGAGAGTGCCACCCGCCGCCGGACCCCCCTCGACCTGGTGCTGGTCGACCCGGCTCCGGAAGCCGGCCGCGGCACCGCCTACGCCACCCCCGATCCACGCCACCGGCTCAACGTCCCGGCGGGCGGCATGAGTTGCTATCCCGACGACCCCGGCCACTTCACCCGCTGGCTCTGCCGCCACGGCGAACCCGCCGTCAGCGGGGCCGACTTCGCCACCCGCTACCGCTACGGCGCCTACCTCGCCGACACCCTCGCCCAGGCCGTCGTCCGCTCCCACGGCACGGTCTCCGTACGACGGCTGCGCACCCGCGCGGAGCGCTGTACCGGCACCCCCGAAGGCCCGGTGGAACTCCACCTCGCCGACGGGGGACTCCTCACCGCCGACAGCGCCGTCCTC
>NZ_JAENRY010000213.1 GCF_016612545.1 Streptomyces sp. MBT65
CTGCCCCGCCAGCAGACCCTGCGGGCCGTCGTCGACTGGTCCTGGGACCTGCTCGACGCGGACGAACGGGACGTGCTGACCACCCTGTCCGTCTTCGCCGGCGGCTGCGACCTCGCCGCCGCCGAGGCCGTGTGCGGGCCCGTCGCGTTCGAGACGCTCGGCTCGCTGGTCGACAAGTCCCTTGTGGTGGCCGCCCCTTCGGGCGACGGGGAGATGCGCTACCGGCTCCTGGAGACCGTCGCCGAGTACGCGGGCGAACGCCTCGACGAGGCCGGCCGCCGCCCCCGCGCCGCGCGCGCCCATCTGACGTACTACCGCGAACTCGCCCGCACCACCGACCCGTTGCTGCGCGGCCCCGGTCAACTCGCCGCCGTGGGACGGCTGGAGCTGGAGTACGAGAACCTCCGTACCGCCCTGCGGCACGCCGTCGCCGAGCGCGACGAACAGGAGGCCATCTGTCTCGTCCTGTCGCTGATCTGGTACTGGCAGATGCGCGACGTCCGCATCGAGGCCCGCAACTGGTGCGTCGAGGTCATGGCCCTGGGGCCGGACCCCTTCGCGGCCCCCGTCCAGCGCGCCGCCCCGGTCTGGCAGCGCTGCACCGACCTCCCGCCCCCGCTCACCGGGGAACTCCTCGCCGAGGCCCGGCGCGGCCTCCATCTCGCCCATCTGGCCTGCATGGACACGGAGTTGGACGCCTGGGAGGTGCCGGCCGCCAAGGAGAAGCTGCGTCTCATCGCCGAGGTCTACGAACCGGGGCTTCCCCAGACCTGCCGTACGCCCGGCATGTTCTGGTTCTTCGCCGTGCTGCTGATCGGCAGCGTGGAGCGGCTGCCGGTGATCCTCGACGCCGACATCCACACCTGCCGCACCAACCCCGGCATGGAGTGGGAGCTCGCCACCACCCTCCAGATGCGTGCCAACATGCTCGCCAACCGCACCGACTGGGCGGGCGACGCGGTCCGGGACGCCGACGAGTCGCTGGAGATCTTCCGCCGCCTCGGCGACGCCTG
Source organism: Streptomyces sp. MBT65 (assembly GCF_016612545.1). Classification (GTDB taxonomy): domain Bacteria; phylum Actinomycetota; class Actinomycetes; order Streptomycetales; family Streptomycetaceae; genus Streptomyces. Next base: position 1,014 of record NZ_JAENRY010000213.1, read on the forward strand.
GGGCACCGCCGAGGCGCTCTCCGCCCGCGCCGAGGCCCGGGAGCGCACCGGCGAGTACGAACTGGCCGCCCTCGACTACGAGGCCGCGATCGAACAGGCCGAACGGCTCGGCGCCCACGGCCAGGTCGCCGTCCTCGGCGCCCGGCTGGGCAGCGCGCTCATCGAGGCGGGCGACGTGGAGCGGGGCGAGCGCCTGCTGCGCGAGGTGATCGAGCAGCAGCACGGCCAGGGCAACGAGGCGATGCCCGCCGCCCGGATGTTCCTCGCGAGCCGGCTCGCCATGACCGGCCGGGTCGAGGAGGCACGCGAGGAGCTGCGGCTGCTGCGCGAGGAGTTCACGATCTCCCACTTCGTCGTCTTCGACGCGTTCATCCTCGGCTCGGAGGCGTGGGTGGAGGCGGTCGACGGCAACTACCAGAAGTCCCTGGACAAGATCCGCAAAGCGCTGGAGCAGGCCGGCGAGCCCCTGTCCGAGGCCATCGCCCCGAGCATGACCTCGCTGTACCTGGGGATCGCCGCGGTCGTCCTCGCCGAGATCGACGGCGGCAGCCGGGTCCGGGACGGCGTCCGCTGTCTGGTCTCGGCGCTGGCGCTGCTGCCGCCCGGGCACGTCAGGGCGTCCGTGGAGAGTGAGGTGTACCGCCGGGCCGAGCAGGGGGCGCGCGCCGTGCTCGGCGACGCGGCCTACGAGTCGTACGCGGCCGAATGCGCCGAAGGCGGCAGCCTCTCCGCGAAGGAGGCTGCCGCCCTGGTGTGAGCCGACGCGAACCCGGTGGGACGGGCGGCCCGTGGGCCGTACCGTCCGACGATGCGCACGGCCGGGTCAGGTCTTGGTGCGGAACTTGTGGATCGAGATGGGGGCCATCACCGCGGTGAGCCCCACCGACCAGGCCAGCGTCAGCCACACACCGTGGGCGACCGGGCCGCCCACCATGAGTCCGCGGGCCGCGTCCGCCAGGGCGGACAGCGGGTTGTAGTCGGTGAAGTTCTGGAGCCAGCCCGGCATCGACCCGGTCGGCGCGAAGATCGACGAGCCGAACTGCAGCGGCATCAGCACCAGGAACCCCATGGCCTGCACGGACTGCGCGCTCTTCATGGTCACGCCGAGGGTGAGGAACACCCACATCAGGGCCGAGCCGAACACCGCGGACAGTCCGATCGCGGCGAACATGCCGAGCCAGTGGTGGATGTGGAAGCCGACGAGGACACCGACGACCATCAGCACGGCGGACGCGACCAGCATCCGCATCATCTCGACCGAGATCTTGGCGATCAGCACCGAGGCGCGTCCGATGGGCAGCGACCGGAACCGGTCCATGACCCCGGTGTGGAAGTCGGTGTTGAAGCCGGTGCCCACCCCCTGGGCCATGTTCATGCCCATCATGGCGAGCAGACCGGGCACGACGTACTGCACGTACGCCTCCTGTCCGCCGCCCAACGACTGCCCGATCGAGCCGCCGAAGACGTACACGAACAGCAGCGTGAAGATGACCGGGAACAGGATGGCGTCGAACATCGACTCCGGGTCCTGCCGGATCCACAGCAGATTGCGGCGGATCAGCGCGCCGGTGTGGCGCAGATGGTTGCGCAGCGGGATACGGGGGTCCGACGCGACGGCGCCGGGCTTCACGGCGATGGCGCTCATACGGCGACCTCCTCGCGGTCGGGGGTGGGCACGGAGTCCTGCGGGGCGCTGGCACGGTGTCCGGTGAGGGACAGGAACACCTCGTCCAGGCTGGGGAGTTCGGTGATGATGGAGGCGATGGTGAGGCCGCGGGCGCTCACCGCGCCGACCACGGCGGTCAGTTGCTCGTCGCTGAGGATCGGCACCAAGACCGTGCCGCTCTCCACGTCGACGGTGACGGTGGCCAGTCCGGTGATGCCCAGCTCGTCCAACGCGCGGGCCAGCGGCCGTAGTTGCAGTGGATCGGCCGGGCGGATGCGCAGCGAGCGACCGCCGACCCTCGCCTTCAGCTCGTCGATCCGGCCGTTCGCGATGACCTTGCCGTGGTCCACCACGGTCAGCTCGGAGGCGAGCGCCTCGGCCTCCTCCATGTACTGGGTGGTGAGCAGCACGGTCACTCCGCCGCCGACCATGGACCGCACCTCGTCCCACACCTCCATGCGGGTGCGCGGGTCGAGGCCGGTGGTCGGCTCGTCGAGGAACAGCACCTGCGGGTGCCCGATCATCGAGGCGGCCAGGTCGAGCCGGCGCCGCATACCGCCGGAGTACGTACTGGCGGGCCGCTTGGCGGCGTCCGTCAGCGAGAACCGCTCCAGCAGTTCGTCGGCGCGGGCCCGGGAGTCCTTGCGGGACAGGTCGAGCAGCCGCCCGATCATGTAGAGGTTCTCCCAGCCCGGGAGCTTCTCGTCCACGGAGGCGTACTGGCCGGTGAGGCCTATCACCCGGCGCAGTTGGCGGGGCTGGCGCAGGACGTCGTAGCCGGCGACGGATGCCTCGCCGGAGGTCGGAGCGAGCAGCGTGGACAGGATGCGTACGAGGGTGGTCTTACCGGCACCGTTCGGCCCGAGCACACCCATCACGGTGCCCTCGCGGACGTCCAGGTCGACGCCGTCCAGCGCCTTGGTCTCGCCGTAGTGCTTGACCAGCCCCCGCACGGACACGGCCGTGCCGCCGGGAATGTTGTCGATTCGCGTCATGCCGAGAACAGTGCCAGGGCCTGCCGACAGAACACCGACATCCCACCGACAGCGGCCTGCACCCCGCCGACACCGGCCGCTGCCCGCTCACCACCCGTGTCGGTCGAGGGGGAGAGAGGGGAGCTGACCTGCACGGGGGCCGGCAGCGAAGTCAGCTCGACGCTTCGTCCCGTCGCCGGTCGTCGCCGGGGAGGGCGTTGTCGATGAGGACGGCCGCGATGGCGGCGGCGGTGGGGAAGGCGTCGGCGTCGATGACCCGGGTGCGGGCCGCGGCGCCGTCGAGGAGCAGCGCGAGCTGCTCGCCGAGCTGTTCGGGGTCGGCGGCGCCGGCCTCGCGGGCGGTGTCGGCGAGCCGTGCGGCGACGGCCTTCTTGTAGTCGCGCGCGTACTGCGATGCGGGGTGCTCGGGGTCGTGGAGTTCGACGGCGGCGGCGATGTACGGGCACAGGGGGGTGTCGGCGGGGATGTCGAAGGCGGCCAGGAGCCGTTCGCGGGGCGTGAGCTCGGTGCGGTCGAACACGCCGGGCAGCACGGCGGGGTCGAACCGGCGCAGGTACTCGGCGACGAGTTCGTCCTTGCCGGCGAAGTGCTGGTAGGCCGTTCGCTTGGACACCTGGGCCGCCGCGCACAGCTGGTCCATGCCGGTGCGGTTGATGCCCTGCTCGCGGAAGAGCCGCTGGGACGCGCCGATGATGCGCTCGCGGGCGCCCCGGCCGCGGCGGCTGCCTGTGGGGCCCTTCTCCAACTCCGTCATGGGGCCATCGTAACGCGACCGGGTAACGACCGGTGTACATAGTTTGCGCCCCGGGCATCCGCCCCGTACGGTAAGCACACAGGGCGGTGTACATAACATCGTCGCTCCGGGTGCGCACGGCACCACCGACCCGAGGGAACGACTATGGGAAAGCTCGACGGCAAGGTCGCGGTCATCACGGGCGCCACCACCGGCATGGCCCTGGCCGGCGCGAAGCTGTTCGTCGACGAGGGAGCGCACGTCTTCATCACCGGCCGCCGCCAGGACGCCCTGGACGCGGCCGTGAAGGAGATCGGCCGCAACGTCACCGGCGTGCAGGGCGACGCCGCCGACCTGGACGACCTGGACCGTCTGTACGACACCGTCAAGAAGGAGAAGGGCAGCCTCGACGTGCTGTGGGCCAGCGCCGGCGGGGGCGCGCCCGCCGCGCTCGGCGAGATCACCGAGGCCCACTTCGACGCCGCGTTCCACCTCAACGCCCGCGGCACCCTCTTCACCGTCCAGAAGGCGCTCCCGCTCCTCAACGACGGCGGCTCCATCCTCATGACCGGCTCCAACGCCTCCCTCGGCGCCTTCCCCGGCTGGAGCGTCTACGCCGGCAGCAAGGCCGTCCAGCAGGCCTGGGCCCGCGTCTGGCTCAACGAGCTCAAGGACCGCCGGATCCGCGTCAACGTCCTGACCCCCGGCCAGGTCGCCACCGCCAAGCAGGCGGAACTCTTCGACGAGGCCACCAGGCGCCGGTTCGAGTCCCTCATCCCCCGCGGCCGGATGGGCGGTCCCGACGAGATCGCCACCGCCGCCCTCTTCCTCGCCTCCGACGACTCCAGCTATGTCAACGGCATGGAACTGGTCGCCGACGGCGGCACCACCGCCATCTGAATCCGACAACCCACAACCAGGGCAGGGCACTTCATGACCAGCATCAGCATCATCGGCACCGGGAACATGGCCCGCACCCTCGGCGCGCGGGCGGTGGCGGGCGGCAACACCGTCGAGATCATGGGCCGCGACGGGTCCAAGGCCGCCGACCTGGCCAAGGCCCTCGGCGACGGCGCCACGACGGGAGAGTGGGGCACCGCCCCGGCCGGGGACATCGTCATCGTCGCCCTGCTCCACGACGGCGTCGTGCCGGCCGTCGCCCAGTACGGGGACGCGCTCGCGGGCAAGGTCGTCGTCGACATCAGCAACCCCTTCAACGCCACGTTCGACGGGCTGGCCCACCGCGAGGAGACCTCGATCGCGCAGGAGGCCGCCAAGGTCGCCCCGGCGAGCGCCAGTGTGGTGAAGGCGTTCAACACCGTCTTCCGACACGTCCTGGAGAAGGGGCGGCCCGACGTCTTCATCGCCGGCGACAGCGCGCAGGCCAAGGCGAGCGTGGAGGTGTTCGTCAGGAGCCTCGGGCTGCGCCCGCTGGACGTCGGCGGCCTGAAGATGGCGCACTGGCTGGAAGGAGCGGGCCTGCTCACGGTCGGCCTCGCCAACCACGGGGTGGGGAACCTCGACTTCGCCCTCGGCGTCACCGAACTTCCGGTCTGAGACAAAGAGGCAGCCCGCCGACGGGGGAAGTTCGGCGGGCTGCCATGGTGCCGCAGTGGCTCTCGACCGGTCAGTGGACGGAGTGCTCCTCCAGCGGGAACGTCCCGCCGACGACATCCTCGGCGAACGCCTTCGCGGCGTCGCCCATGACCTGGCGCAGATCGGCGTACTGCTTCACGAACTTGGGCATCCGGCCACCCGTCAGCCCCAACATGTCGGTCCACACCAGGACTTGGGCATCCGTCTCGGCCCCGGCCCCGATCCCGACGGTGGGAATGTGCAGCACCCGGGTCACCTCGGCGGCGAGCTCCGCCGGCACCAGTTCGAGGACGACCGCGAACGCGCCCGCGTCCTGCACGGACTTCGCGTCCCGCAGCAACTGCTGGGCCGCCTCCTCGCCCCGCCCCTGCACCCGGTACCCCATCGAGTTCACGGACTGCGGGGTGAGACCGATGTGCGCCATCACCGGGATCCCGGACTCGACCAGCAGCCGGATCTGGGCGTGCGAGCGCTCGCCGCCCTCCAGCTTCACCGCGCCCACCCCGGCCTCCTTCATCAGCCGGGTCGCCGAGCGCAGCGCCTGCACCGGACCCTCCTGGTAGGACCCGAAGGGCAGATCGCCCACGATCAGCGCCCGCTGTGTGCCGCGCACGACCGCGGCGGACAGCATGGTCATCTCGTCCAGGGTGACGGGGACGGTCGACTCGTACCCGAGGTGGCAGTTGCCCGCCGAGTCGCCGACGAGCATGACCGGGATACCGGCCTCGTCGAAGACGGACGCGGTCATCGCGTCGTAGGCGGTGAGCATGGGCCACTTCTCGCCGCGTTCCTTGGCGAGCGCGATGTCGCGGACGGTGATACGGCGTGTGCCCTTGCCTCCGTACAGCGCCTTGCTGCCGTCGGAGGAGCTGGTCTTCCCAGTCTGGGCAGCCGAAAGCTGCGTCATTGCAACGGCTCCTTCAGTCATCTCGAGGCGCCCTCACGGCGTCCCCGGATCCCCTCCATGGTGGCACCTCGTGCCACGGAGGGCCAGAGGGACCCCCGTCACCCACATCACGTCGGGAGGTATACGTAAGGTCTGAGTAAAACATTTACGATACGGCACGGTCTCGTATCGGAATTGGCTCCGGGTTCCCTAGGCTGGACCGCATGACCACTCCACCCGTCCCTGGCACCCGGATACCCGAAGCGGTGCACCGCCGCCGCTGGGCCATCCTCGGCGTGCTGATGCTGAGCCTGCTGATCGTGGTGCTCGACAACTCGATCCTCAACGTCGCCATCAAGACCATCTCCACCCCGGCCCCCACCGGCCTGGGCGCGACACAGAGCGAGCTGGAGTGGGCGATCAACGCCTACACCCTCGTCTTCGCCGGCCTGCTGTTCACCGCGGGCCTCCTGGGCGACCGGATCGGCCGCAAGAAGGTCCTGCTCGGCGGGCTCGTCGTGTTCGGCATCGGCTCCGCGCTGGCCGCCGAGTCCGGCTCGCCCGACCAACTCATCGGCTACCGCGCCCTGATGGCCCTCGGTGCCGCCTTCGTGATGCCCGCCACCCTCGCCGTCCTCATGAACGTCTTCGAGCGCGAGGAGCAGCCCAAGGCCATCGGCATCTGGGCCGGCGGCGTCGGTCTCGCCATCGCGATCGGCCCGATCACCGGCGGTGTGCTCCTCGACCACTTCTGGTGGGGCTCGGTCTTCCTGATCAACGTGCCGATCGTGCTGATCGCCCTCGCCCTGATGATCTGGCTGGTCCCCGACTCCCGCGACCCGAAGCCCGGCCGCCTCGACCCGGTCGGCGTGGTCCTGTCCGTCGTAGGCCTCGTCCTGCTGGTCTACGGCATCATCGAGGGCGGCGAGCTGGCCGACTTCACGGCGCCCAAGGTGCTCTCGACGATCATCGCCGGTGTCGTGGTCCTCGCCGGGTTCGTCTGGTTCGAGAAGCGCAGCGACCACCCGTCCATCGATGTCACGTACTTCAAGAACAAGGAGTTCTCGGCCGCGATCGCCGCCATCGCGCTGGTCTTCTTCGCGCTGATGGGGGTGACCTTCTTCTCGGTGTTCTACACCCAGAGCGTGCGCGGCTACTCGCCGTTGCAGACCGGTCTGCTGATGCTGCCGCTGGCCGCCGCGCAGATGGTCTTCGCGCCGCGGGCCCGGTTGGTCGTCAACCGGTTCGGCAACAAGGTCACGACCGGTGTCGGCCTGGTGCTGCTCGCCGGGATGCTCGGTGCCTTCGCGACCCTGAAGGCAGACACGCCGATCTGGATCCTGGAGGTCATCTTCTTCCTCATGGGCGCCGGCATGGCCCATGTGATGACCCCGACCAGCGTCGTCATCATGCAGGCGCTGCCGCGCGAGAAGGCGGGTTCCGCGTCCGCGCTGAGCAACACCTTCCGGCAGGTCGGCGGCGCCCTCGGCATCGCCGTCCTCGGCTCGGTGCTGTCCACGGCGTACCGCAACGGCATCGAGGGCAAGCTCGGCTCGGTGCCGACCGCCCTCCGTGACACGGCCGGCGAGTCCATCGAGGCCACCCTCGGTGTCGCCGCGAAGCTCGGCCCGCAGGGCAGGGCCCTGATCACCCCGGCCAACGACGCCTTCCTGCATGCCATGCACGTCACCGCCCTGTGCGGCGCGGGCGTCGCGGTCGTCGGCGCGGTGGTCGCCTTCCTCTTCCTGCCCGGGAAGCCGTCGGTTCCTCAGGAGGGCAAGCAGGAGCCCGAGTTGGTCGTCGTGGGCGAATAGCGGCGACAATCAGCCCAGAGACGGGAGCGGGGGGACAGCGAAGGGACGGAGTGAAGTGAGCCTTGCCGACAACGGCACCGGGAACGGCACCGCCACGGGTACCGGCACCGACAACGGCACCGCCACCGGTACCGACAACGGGACCCGGCCGGGCGCGCCCGCCAGGGGACGCCCGCGGAGCGAGGCCGTCGAACGGGCCATCACGGAGGGCGTGATGAAGCTCCTGGAGGAGGGTGTGCCGCTGGCCGAACTCTCCATCGAGCGCATCGCCCGTACCGCCGGTGTCGGCAAGGCCACCATCTACCGCCGCTGGCCGGGCAAGGAGGAGTTGTTCGTCGACGTCGTCCGCGAGGCCGAACCGCAGGACCCCGAACTGCCCGGCATCTCGCTGCGCGACGACCTCGTGGCGATGATGGAACAACTGCGCCAGCGCGGTCTGCTGACCCGGTCCTCGGCGCTCCTGCACAACGTGTTCGCACAGATGAAGAGCAGCCCGAAGGTGTGGGCCGCCTACCACACGACCGTCGTGGAGCCCCGGCGCCGCAAGCAGGTGGACATCCTGCGCCGCGGCCAGGAGAACGGCGAACTCCGCACCGACCTCGACCCCGAGCTGATGAACGACATGCTGGTGGGCCCGATGCTCCTGCGCACCGTCATGCGCGCCGACGCGGACCTCCCCGAGGGCCTGTCGGAACTGCTCGTCGACACGGTCCTGGTGGCCCTACGACCTGTCAGCCCGGCCGTCTGAGTACCCGTCCGAATGTGCGCGTTCCGTCACAGAGGCCGCTGCCGCCGCGCGTGTTCGGAACTCCGGACGCCGACTTGTTCGTCCTCGTCCCAGTACGGCCGTCATGGGACGGCGGATCGGAACGGATCATCCCCTAGGGTCGTAGGCGCGGGGACGATGGTGTGCACGGCAGGTAGTGAGGCGACGGTATGGCACAGCAGGCGTATGTGGCGGAGACGGACGACGGCGGCTCGGGGGACGAGCCGCGCGGAAACCGACTTCGGCGCCTGTGGAACAGACTGCTCGACGGCTGGCGCGGCGACCCGAGGATCTGGCGCCGGGGCATGGTCCTCGCCGCGCTCGCGATCCTCCTCGCCCTGGTCATGCTGCTGCACTCCCGCATCCCGAACCGGATCGGCAACCTCGGCAGCCTCACGGAGACGTTCCTGCCGTGGTTCGGGCTGCTGGTCCCGGTCCTCCTCGTCCTCGGCCTGGTCCGCAGGTCGGCGACCGCGCTCATCGCCGTCGTCCTGCCGACGGTGGTCTGGCTGAACCTCTTCGGCGGGCTGCTGCTCAGCGACAAGACCGGCACCGGCGGCGATCTGACGGTGGCCACGCACAACGTCAACGCCGACAACCCCGACCCGTCCGGTACGGCCCGTGACGTGGCCGCGTCCGGCGCGGACGTCCTCGCCCTGGAGGAGCTGACGGCGTCGGCGGTCCCGACGTACGAGGAGGCACTCGCGTCGACGTACAAGTACCACTCGGTGCAGGGCACGGTCGGCCTGTGGAGCAAGTACCCGATGAGCAGCATCAGGGCCGTCGACATAAAGCTGGGCTGGACGCGTGCGATGCGCGCCACCGTCGCGACCCCCGAGGGGCGGATCGCGGTCTACGTCGCCCACCTCCCCTCGGTGCGGGTGAAGATCGAGGCGGGCTTCACGGCCCGGCAGCGCGACAAGAGCGCCGACGCGCTGGGTGAGGCCATCGCCGCCGAGCCGCTCAAGCGGAAGATCCTCCTCGGCGACCTGAACGGCACGATGAACGACCGCTCGCTGAACGCCGTCACCTCCCAGATGCGCTCCACGCAGGGCGCGGCGGGCAGCGGCTTCGGGTTCAGCTGGCCGGCGTCGTTCCCGATGGCGCGGATCGACCAGATCATGGTCCAGGGCGTGGAACCGGTCACCTCGTGGACCCTCCCGGAGACCGGCAGCGACCATCTCCCGATCGCGGCCCGTGTGAACCTCGACACGAGCTCTTAACCTCGTGGAATAGAGCGCCTGGGAGTCTTTGTTCCGTAACTGAACTTAACCTCGTCAGTACGGAACTCCGCTCTCCCCCGAAAGGCACAGGCACCTCCATGCCCCTGGCCCTGCTCGCTCTGGCCGTCGGCGCTTTTGGTATCGGCACCACCGAATTCGTGATCATGGGCCTGCTGCCCGAGGTCGCGGACGACCTGAACGTCTCGATCCCCACGGCGGGCCACCTGGTCTCGGCGTACGCGCTCGGGGTCGTCATCGGCGCCCCGCTGCTCGCGGCGGTCACGGCCCGCCTGTCCCGCCGTACGGTCCTGATCGGCCTGATGGTCCTGTTCGTGGCGGGCAACGCGCTCTCCGCCTTCGCCGCGAACTACGACTACCTCCTCGCCGCCCGCTTCCTGAGCGGCCTGCCGCACGGCGCCTTCTTCGGCGTAGGAGCCGTCGTCGCCACGACGATGGTGGCGCCCGAACGCAAGGCGCGTTCCGTCTCGTTGATGTTCCTGGGCCTCACGGTCGCCAACATCGTGGGCGTACCGGCGGCCACGCTGATGGGCCAACACCTGGGCTGGCGGGCCACGTTCCTCGGCGTGAGCGCGATCGGCCTGGCGGCGATAGCGTCGCTGGCCCTGCTGATCCCGCACGACCACGCACACGCGCCGGCGGTGGGCCTGCGCCGCGAGATGGCGGCCCTGAAGTCCCTCCCGGTCTGGCTGGCCCTCGGCACGACGGTGGCGGGCTTCGGCGCGCTCTTCTCGGCCTACAGCTACATCACCCCGATGCTCACGGACGCGGCGGGCTTCGCCGAGGGCAGCGTGACGCTGCTGCTGGCGCTGTTCGGCGTCGGCGCGACGGTCGGCAACCTGGTGGGCGGCCGCCTGGCGGACCACTCGCTGCGGGGGACGTTGTTCGGGGGACTGGTGTCCCTGGCGGCGGTCCTGGCCCTGTTCCCCTTGCTGATGACCACGGAGTGGACGGCGGCCCTGTCGGTCGTCCTCCTGGGCGTGGCGGCGTTCGTGACGGGCTCCCCGCTCCAGCTGATGGTGATGGAGAAGGCGTCGGCGGGCCCGTCCCTGGCCTCCTCCGCGAACCAGGCAGCCTTCAACTTGGCGAACGCGGGCGGCGCTTGGATCGGCGGCCTCGCCCTGGCGGCAGGCTTCGGAGCTACGTCGCCTGCCGTGGCCGGCGCGGTGTTGGCGGTACTGGGATTGGGAGTCGCGGCCACGGCAGCGACAGTGGACCGGCGCCGCGCGGTACCGGGCCGCGAGCGCGTGGTCGCGACTCACGTCCCCGAACAGTCCCCGGCACTGCATCCCTGACTCCGCCACCCGCCGACCCGCCCCGGCCGGTCCGCGCCGACCGTCAGAGGTCCAGCACCAGATCCCGCACCGCCGCGGCCCGCGACAGGAACGGATGGTGGCCCGCGTCGAGTTCGACGACGGTGCCTGCCCGGCGGGCGTACTCGCGCTGGAGGCGCGCCGGGGTGCCGCGGTCCTGGGCGCAGACGAGGTACGTCGAGGGAACCTGCTGCCATGCGGCCGCCTTGACCGGCTGCCCGGTGACCTGCACGCTCTGCCGGGCGAGGTGGTCCGCCGCCTGGGCCTGGTCCTCGGGGGCGCAGTCCTGCAGGAACGTGTCCACCAGCAGTTCGGGGCGGACCCCGAAGGTGCCGGTGTCGGGGTCGACGTCGAGGAACGGGGCGGGGCCGCCGTCCCCGAACTCCGACAGGTTCTGCCCGACCTCGGGCAGGTAGCTGGAGACCAGCAGCAGGTGGCGTACCGACCCGACGCCCTCGGCGGCTTCCGAGACGACGATGCCGCCGTAGCTGTGGGCGACGACGACGGTCGGTTCGTCGGTGTCCAGCAGCACCTGCCGCACCGTGGCCACGTCCTCGGGCAGTCCCGGACCGCCGGTGCCTGCGGACAGGCCCGTCTCCCCGCAGCTCGGCAAGGCCGGGGCCACGCTCGACACCCCTCGTTCCTGAAGGAGTTCGGCGGTGCGGTGCCACCACCACGACCCGTCCCGCACGCACGCCCCGTGCACGAACACGACCCTCATCGCTGCCTCCACGTCCGCCTCGACCGCCTTTCGATCAACGGTAGACGTAGCCGCAGTTACGCGAAAAAGTGTCGGCATGGGCAGACGACCGCAGCCGGACATCAAGGACAGGCTCCTCGACGCCTGCGCCGACCACGCCCTCGCACACGGTCTCCCGGACCGGCTGGAGCCGCTGGTCACCGCCACCGGTACCTCGGCCCGCATGCTGATCTATCACTTCGGCACCCGCGACGCCCTGTTGCGGGCCGTCCTCGGACGCGCGCGCCAACGCCAGCTCGACACCTTCGGCGACCTCCTGCGGGTACGGCCCGGCGAGCCCTACACCGTCACCCTGGACCGCGCCTGGACCTCGATCACCGGCTCGGACGGGCGGCCGTACCTGCGGATGTTCAGTCAGCTGCACCCGAGCGCGGTGCGGCAGTTGTGGCCCGATTTCCGGCGCACCGCGACGACAGACTGGCTCGGGCCGCTCGAGGACGGTCTGCGCACCATCGGCCGGCCGGGACTGGCGACGCTCGTCCTCGCCGTCATCCGTGGGCTCCTCATGGACCTCGACGCCACCGGCGACACCGCCCGCACCGATCGGGCCTTCCGCGACTTCCTCGCCACGCTGGAGCACCTGCCCGGCGGCGACCGCGCTCGACCCGCACCGCCCTAGTCGAACCGCTCCAAGTCGCGCAGCCAGGCCGTCGCCGACCCGTCCGAAGGCGCCCGCCAATCCCCCCGGGGCGACAACGACCCCCCCGCCGAGACCTTCGGCCCGTTCGGCATCGCCGATCGCTTGAACTGGGCGAACCCGAAGAAGCGGCGGCAGAACACCTCCAGCCAGCGCCGGATCTCGGGCAGGTCGTACGCCACCCGCTTCTCCTCGGGGAAGCCGGGAGGCCATGCCCCGCCGCCCGCCTCGTGCCACGCGTGCCACGTCAGGAACGCGATCTTCGACGGGCGGAAGCCGTAGCGCAGGACGTGGAACAGGGTGAAGTCGTGGAGGGCGTAGGGGCCGATCTTCGACTCCGTGGACTGCATCTCCTCGCCCGGTACCAGCTCCGGGCTGATCTCCGTGTCGAGGATCGCGGTGAGGATCTTGCCGGTCTCCTCGTCGAACTGGTCGCTGCTCACCACCCACCTGATCAGGTGCTGGATCAGCGTCTTCGGTACGCCGGAGTTCACGTTGTAGTGGCTCATCTGGTCGCCGACGCCGTACGTGGACCAGCCCAGCGCCAGCTCGGAGAGGTCGCCGGTGCCCAGCACGATGCCGTTGCGCTGGTTGGCGAGGCGGAACAGGTAGTCGGTGCGCAGGCCGGCCTGGACGTTCTCGAAGGTGATGTCGTACACCGGCTCGCCGGAGGCGAAGGGGTGGCCCATCTCCTTCAGCATCAGGCGCGCGGTCGGCGTGATGTCCAGCTCCGCCGCGGTCACGCCGATCGCCCGCATCAGCGCGTGCGCGTTGTCCTTCGTGTGGTCGCTGGTCGCGAAACCGGGCAGCGTCCACGCCAGGATGTCGCTGCGCGGACGCCCCGCGCGGTCCATCGCGCGCGCGGCGACGATCAGCGCGTGCGTCGAGTCGAGGCCCCCGGAGACCCCGATGACCACCTTCGGACCGCCGATCGCCGCGAGCCGCTGCTGAAGCCCCTCGACCTGGATGTTGTACGCCTCGTAGCAGTCCTGCGCGAGCCGCTCCGCGTCGGCCGGTACGAACGGGAAGCGCTCCAGACGGCGCCGGAGTCCCAAGTCGGTGAGCGGCGGCGCGAGTTCGAAGCCGACGGTCCGGAAGTCCGACGTGCGCGCGCGGTGCGTACGGCGGTTGTCGTCGAACGTGCCCATCCGCTGCCGTTCCTGCCGCAGCAGGTCGAGGTCGACATCGGCCACCGCGTACTCGTCGCCCAGCGGGAAGCGGTCGGTCTCGGCCAGCAGCGCGCCGTTCTCGTAGACCATCGCCTGGCCGTCCCAGGACAGGTCCGTCGTCGACTCGCCGAGGCCGGCCGCCGCGTAGACGTACGCGGCGAGACAGCGCGCGGACGCCGAGCGGCACAGCAGTTTGCGGTCCTCCGCGCGGCCGACCGTGATCGGGCTGCCGGAGAGGTTGACGAGGACCGTCGCGCCCGCCAGGGCGGCCTCGGCGCTCGGCGGCACCGGCACCCACATGTCCTCGCAGATCTCCGCGTGCAGCACGAGGGACGGTACGTCCCGCGCCGCGAACAGCAGATCCACCCCGAACGGCACGCTCTCGCCGCCGAGTCGGATGAAGCCGCCGCGCTCGTCCGCGCCGTCGCCGATCTGCCGGCGTTCGTAGAACTCGCGGTAGTTCGGCGGATACGACTTCGGTACGACGCCCAGGACGCGGCCCCGGTGCACCAGCACCGCGCAGTTGTAGATCCGGTTGCGGTGCCGCAGCGGGGCGCCGACGACCAGCACCGGCAGCAGCTCGGCCGACCCGGCGACCACCTCCCCCAGCGCCTCTTCGACCTGGTCGAGGAGGACGTCCTGGAGCAGCAGGTCCTCGATGGAGTAGCCGCACAGGCCCAGCTCCGCGAAGACGGCGACGGCCACGCCCTCCTCGTCGCAGCGGCGGGCGTGGCGCAGGACGGCTTCGGCGTTGGCGTGCGGGTCCGCGATCACGGTGTGGCCCGTGCAGGCGGCGACGCGGGCGAAGCCGTGCTGATAGATCGACCAGAAGTTCAGTGGAGGCACGGGTCCACTGTAATCGCCTGTAATCGTCAGAGCGACACAATGGGGTGGCGCGAGGTGTGGTGCACCCCACGCCACCCCAAGGTGACTGGTCGTTACCGCTTACCGGGTCAGCGGTGACCCTGCGAGCGGCCGAACGACTGGACGTAGCCGTCCGCCGGCGTGCCCACGCCGGTCACGTCGTCGTAGCCCTTCACCGCGGACAGCGAGCTGTCCTTGCCGAGGCTGCGGACCGAGGTCAGCAGGCCGTCGGAGGCGTCGAACGCGTTGGCGAAGTCCACGCGCGCCACCGCCAGGCCGGAGCCCGTCGGGTTGTCGGTCACGTCGTGGTAGACCTTCGTGCCGTACTTGGCGTAGATCGACGGGTTGGCGAAACCGATCGCCTTGCCGCCGCGCGCCTCCTGGGCCAGGGCCTGGACCGCCGCGATCACCGGGGAGGCGAGCGAGGTGCCGCCGATCCGGTACTCGCTGTACTGCTCCGAACCGTCGGGGAAGGTCTGCGTCTGGCCGACCTTGAATCCGGTGTTCGGGTCGGCGATCGCCGAGATGTCCGGGACGACGCGGTTGCCGGTGGCGCTGTTGGCCGTGGCGAGCGCCTTCGGGACGACACCCTTCTGGTAGAAGGGCTCGGCCACCGTCTTGCTGGTGCCGCCGCCCGCGCCCGAGGTGAAGGCGCCGGGGAAGCTGGTCCAGCTCTTGCCGTCGGCCGACAGCGCGGCCTTCTCGGTGCCCCAGCCGGTCTCCCACAGGTACTTGTCGCCCTTGCCGACCGCCAGCGAGGTACCGCCGACCGCCGTCACCCACGCCGAGTTGGCCGGGGTGTCGACCTGCTTCGTACCGGTGTTGGCGACCTCGTCGCCGTTGTCACCGGAGGAGAAGTAGAAGCCGATGCCCTCGACCGCGCCCAGCTGGAACACCTGGTCGTAGGCGGCTGCGAGGTCCGGGGTCTGGTTGGCCTCGATGTCGCCCCACGAGTTGGAGACGATGTCGGCCAGGTGGTTGTCGACGACCTTGCTGAGCGAGTCGAGCAGATCGTCGTCGAAGCAGGACGCGGCACCCACGTACGTGATGTTCGCGTCCGGCGCCACAGCGTGCACGGCCTCGACGTCGAGGGTCTCCTCGCCGTACCAGCCGGACGCGTCACAGGCCTCGGTCTGCGTGTAGGTGCTGGGCAGCACCTGCTTCAACTGGCTGGTGGAGTACTTCTGGTCGCCGTGGTTCTTCGCGTAGGTGGCCGCGTCGAAGGCGATCGTCGGGGAGGCGTAGGCGTCGGTGATGGCGACGCGCACACCCTTGCCCGTGTACTTGCCGGCACCGTAGGCCGCGCGCAGCTGCTTGCCGGTGTAGCCCTGGACGGCGTACGGGATCTTCTTGCCGTACGCCGACGGCAGCGTGCTCGCGGTGTTGGAGCCGTAGTACGAGGAGAACGGCCCCGAGTTCTTGAACACCGCGGTCGGACCCGGCAGCGCGTCGTCGTGGTTCGCCTTGTGCGGGGCGTTGTCCAGACCGGTGACGGTCAGGACGGCACCGTTGAGGCTGTCCGGCGCGGAGGCGGTCTTCGAGGGGGCGCGGTAGGTCTTCGAGCCCTTCGAGTAGTTGTGCAGCGAGGTGCTGAACGCCTTCTCGACCGCGGCCACGTCACCGGAGACCGTGACGTAGTGCTGCGTGGTGCCGGTGACCTTCAGCCCGGCGGACTTCAGCCAGGACTTGACGGCGGTCACCTGGGCCGTCGTGGCGCCGAAGCGCTGCTGCACCTGAGCGGCGCTCAGGTACTTGCCGTACAGGGCCGAACTCGGGTCCGAGACGGACTTGGCGTACGCCGCGAGGCCGGACGCGTTCCGGCCGGCGAGGTAGACCCGGGCGGAGACCTGGGAGCTGTCGGAGGTCGCTCCCTTGTCCGCCTTGGCCGTCGCCCAGGCGGGCTTGGTGCCCGCGAGCGTGTCCCGGCCCGGGCTGTCCGCGGCGTGCGCCGCGGGTATGCCGAGCGCCAGTGCACCGGCGATCATCGGCAGTGTCGCTGCCATGCTCACGCCGGCGCGCATGGTGGCGCGATTGGATCTCATAAAACCCCCTGCTATGCGGTTCGACGCATGGAGTGGTTGGTCGTCGTCGATCCGTACGGAACCCGTGGCGGGAGGGTCCGGGATGGATCACACGTGGGGGCCACTCTTTCGATGAACCGTTCATGCCAGGGGAACGCGAAAGTCAAGAGAAACCCAAGGAACCTTCACCCAGGGCGATTTGGGGGCTTTTTTCCTTACGGGCGTGTAACGAACGACCGGGGATGCTTTACGAACGCGCTTTTGCGCCACGCTCCTTGAGCATGTCGGCCATCAACTGGATCTCCGACTGCTGCGCGTCGACCATCCCCTGCGCCAGCCGTTTCTCCACCCCCACCCGACACTTGTCCACACACCCCTCGGCCATGTGGATCCCACCCTTGTGATGGTCCGTCATGAGCTGCAGGAAGAACACCTCGGCGGCCTTGCCGCTCAGTGAATTCAGCTTCGTCAGCTCGGAGTTGGTGGCCATCCCCGGCATCAGCGCGCCGTCCTCGCCGGACGCCATGTCACCCATGCCCATCCAGGTCATCGGCGGGTCCGCGGACACCTTCGGCAGCCCCCACAGGTCCAACCAGCCCAGCAGCATGCCCCGTTGGTTGGCCTGCGTCTGCGCGATGTCGTATGCAAGCCGCCGTACTTCCGCGTTCTTCGTGCGGTCCCGCACGATGTACGACATCTCGACGGCCTGCTGATGATGGACCGCCATGTCCCGCGCGAACCCGGCGTCCGCCGAACTCGCCGCCGGGACGGCGGAGTTGCTCGAACCGCCGCCACCGTCCTCGGCGACCGCGTAGGTGATCGCGCCGCCCGCGACCAGGACGGCGGCCGCGGCACCCGCGACCCACCCGACGTACGCCCTCACGTCACATCGTCCCGCCGGTGCACGAGGCACCCGGCTCGGGCGTCTGGCTGCCCTGCACGAACTTCTCGAAGAAGGTGTTCACATCCGGGTCGCTCGCGCTCTTCACCGTCCGCTGGTGCCCCCACGCCGACAGCATGATCGGGTCCTTCTGGCTGTCGTAGGGACTCATCAGCGAGTACGGCGTCGCCTTCACCTTGGTCGCGAGCGCCTTGACGTCGGCCGCCGAGGCCTTCTTGTTGTACGTCACCCAGACCGCGCCGTGCTCCAGCGCGTGCACCGCGTTCTCGTCCTTGACGGCCTTGTCGTAGACGTT
Source organism: Streptomyces sp. MBT65 (assembly GCF_016612545.1). Taxonomy (GTDB): domain Bacteria; phylum Actinomycetota; class Actinomycetes; order Streptomycetales; family Streptomycetaceae; genus Streptomyces. The sequence continues at coordinate 18,671 of NZ_JAENRY010000213.1, forward strand.
GCCGTTGCAGTTCAGCCAGACCGGGTTGTGGTTGCCGCCCACCGGCGGGTGCATCGGGTAGTTCACCGTGCCGGTGACATGGGTGCGGCCCAGCGTCCCCTTCCACGTGTTCACACCGTCCGCGCCCGCGACGAAGTGCCCCGAAGCGGAGCTCTTGGAGTCACTGGCGGAGCTGTCCTTCTTGCCGGACTGCGCGTGCACGACGGCGACTCCGCCGACGACCAGACCGGCGACGACCACCGCGCTCGCCGCGATCTTCACGATCCGGCCGCGGCGCTCGCGGGACTGCTCGGCGCGCCGCATCTCCTCGATGCGTGCCTTGCGCGCCGCGGAACCGGTGTTCTTGGCGGAACCCATGAGGTATGTGTCCTTTTGGGGGAAGGGACAGGAAGGTCGGGCGTTGCCGATCGTAGTGGGGAGGAACAGGTTCTCGTAGGGCGCCCACAGCAAAGACGGCAGAAGCCCGGATTCACCCCCCGACCAGGTATGACGAATGTCGGTTCGAGCAGGCAAGATGGTCAGAAGCCGGGCAACGGCGCAGGACACCTGCCGTACGCGAGGCGTTCAGCCCGAGGTCGGCCTGCCGATCATGGTCGGCAACGCGCACGAAATGGTGTTGTGGTGGGATGCTCAGGTGCCCGACCGCCTCCTGCGGTACGAGGACAGGCGGCCTGACCAGCAAGGATGGGGAAGCGGAAGATGGACAAGCAGCAGGAGTTCGTGCTCCGGACACTGGAGGAGCGCGACATCCGGTTCGTACGGCTGTGGTTCACGGACGTGCTGGGCTTCCTCAAGTCCGTCGCCGTGGCCCCCGCCGAGCTGGAACAGGCCTTCGACGAGGGCATCGGCTTCGACGGCTCCGCGATCGAGGGCTTCGCCCGGGTCTACGAGTCCGACATGATCGCCAAGCCGGACCCCTCCACCTTCCAGGTCCTGCCGTGGCGCGCGGAGGCCCCCGGCACGGCCCGTATGTTCTGCGACATCCTCATGCCGGACGGCTCCCCGTCCTTCGCGGACCCGCGGTACGTGCTGAAGCGCGCCCTCGCCAAGACCTCCGACCTGGGCTTCACCTTCTACACCCACCCGGAGATCGAGTTCTTCCTCCTGAAGGACCGCCCCCTCGACGGCTCCCGCCCGACCCCGGCCGACAACTCCGGCTACTTCGACCACACCCCGCAGAACGTGGGCATGGACTTCCGCCGCCAGGCGATCACCATGCTGGAGTCGATGGGCATCTCGGTCGAGTTCTCACACCACGAGGGAGCACCGGGCCAGCAGGAGATCGACCTGCGCTACGCGGACGCACTCTCCACGGCGGACAACATCATGACCTTCCGCCTGGTCATGAAGCAGGTCGCGCTGGAGCAGGGCGTGCAGGCGACGTTCATGCCGAAGCCGTTCTCGGAACACCCGGGCTCGGGCATGCACACGCACCTCTCCCTCTTCGAGGGCGACCGGAACGCGTTCTACGAGTCCGGCTCGGAGTACCAGCTCTCCAAGGTCGGCCGCTCCTTCATCGCGGGCCTGCTGAAGCACGCGGGAGAGGTCTCCGCGATCACCAACCAGTGGGTCAACTCCTACAAGCGCATCTGGGGCGGGTCCGAGCGCACGGCCGGCGCCGGCGGCGAGGCCCCCTCGTACATCTGCTGGGGCCACAACAACCGCAGCGCCCTGGTCCGCGTCCCGATGTACAAGCCCGGCAAGACGGGCTCGGCGCGGGTCGAGGTCCGCTCCCTGGACTCGGGCGCGAACCCGTACCTGGCCTACGCCCTCCTCCTCGCCTCGGGCCTCAAGGGCATCGAAGAGGGCTACGAACTCCCCCCGGGCGCCGAGGACGACGTCTGGGCCCTCTCCGACGCGGAACGCCGCGCGATGGGCATCGAGCCCCTGCCCCAGAACCTGGGCGAGGCCCTCACCCTGATGGAACGCAGCGACCTCGTCGCCGAGACCCTCGGCGAACACGTCTTCGACTTCTTCCTGCGCAACAAGCGGCAGGAGTGGGAGGAGTACCGCAGCGAGGTCACGGCGTTCGAGCTGCGGAAGAACTTGCCGGTGTTGTAAGGGCAGGTCAGAGCAGGTTTCCCGCAGATTAGACATGTGGGGCCGACGGTCGCGGACCGTCGGCCCCATGGCGTGTCAGTGCCCCTGGGCCGTCTGTGGGCCGTCCGGCGCCGGATTGGTGGCCGCGTACAGGCCGTCCACTGCTTTCCGGGACCGCGCGTCGCTACTCGGCATGAGGTGCGTGTACACCCGCAGCGTGAACCCCGGGTCATTGTGCCCAAGGTAATGGCTCAGCGCCTTGATGTTCTCCCCCGCGTTCAGCAGGACCGACGCGTAGAAGTGCCTCAGGGCGTGCATGCCGTGTTCGCGGGCCGCCTGGTGACGCTCACCAGGCTTCGGCTCGGGGATCACCCCGGCCGCGACGAGAGCGGGCTTCCAAGCGCGGTCGTTGAAGTCGGATCGCCGGACCGCACCTGCGCCGTCAAGACGGGTGAACAGCAACTTACGGGTCACCATGCGGCCGTCCTTCCGCAGCCACGGCAGGGTGATCGAGACCGGCGGGAACTCCTTCATGTGGAGCCTGAGGGCGTCCGCCACACGATCGGGCAGGGGAACGTCACGGAGCTTGTCCCGCTTCGGCGGGCCGAAGACGAGACCGTCGGTCGTCACCTTGACCTGATTCACGATGTGTAGCCAACCGGACTCGAAGTCGATTTCGTCGACAGGGAGTCCGAAGATCTCTCCCTGGCGCAGACCGCATCCCGCCCCGAGGTCGACCGCCGCGCGGAAACGCTCCGGCAGCGCCTCCCGGACGCCGAAGACACGCTCGGCTGTCCACGGCACCACGCGGCCGGTCCCCGGCGCGGGAGGGCGTACGGACTGCGCGCGGCACGGGTTCTTCGGCAAGTGGCCGTCGTCGACGGCCGCGTTGAGGATGGTCGACACGTTGTTGTAGATCACGCGCCGGTACGACGTTGCCGGTACGGCCCGCTCCAACTCGCTCAGCCAGTCGCGGACGTGCTCCGGCTTGAAGGAACCGAGGGGGCGCGACCCGAGGTAGGGGATCGCGTGGCCGCGAACCGTGGAGGTGACCGTCTCTCGGGTCGTGAGGTCGGTGCTCTGAGTCTTCAGCCACTTCTCGGCGTACTGCCCGAACGTGGTTCGGCCGGCGGCCGGGTCGACGTAGTTCCCGCTGTCCATGTCGGCCTCTATCTTCGAGAGCCATTTCTCAGCGAGGCGCTTCTGTCCGTCGGGGTAGCTCTTGGACTTCTCGGTTCCGTCGGGGCCGACGTAGCGGGCCCGGTAGCGTAGGCCGGTCCCGTAGCGGTCGGAGCGGGTGCGGGTGGTCTTACCGTTGGCGTCGGTTTCGGTCTTGTACCAGCGGTCTTGGATGTGGCCAGCCATGAGGGCTGTGTCCCTTCGGTAGCAGGGCGGGGCGGGACCAGGTGGGCGCCGTCCGGCCGGTTTTGGGGTGTGCTGGGCCAGGCCCGCTACTCGCTACGGGCCTGATCACTGGGGGTTTGGGGTGCTAGCGGGGTTGCTACCGGTAGCGGGTCAGGGTGCTACCGGTAGCGGCTCGATCCGGGGGTCTCAGGGAGGCTGAGACAGGGGCTGTCAGGCGGCTCTAGGAGGGGTTTTCGGGGGTGCCGGGGGTGTGCCTCCCTGCCTCCCTGAGGGGCCATCTGCGCTGATCAGGTAAGGGGAGACGGACCAGGGAGGCACACAGGGAGTTCTCCCTGCCTCCCTTGGCCGGCGGGCGGTGCCTCCCTGCCGTTCGCGGTGTCGGTCGGGACCCGGCGGGGAGGCCAAGACAGAGGTTCCGACGGGCTTCCAGTGGCCGTTTTCGGGGGTGTCGGGGTGGTGCCTCCCCGCCGGGTCCCGACCGACACCGCGAACGGCAGGGAGGCAC
>NZ_JAENRY010000214.1 GCF_016612545.1 Streptomyces sp. MBT65
GTCCACCCATGCCGACCGGCGCCGAGAAGGCGAAGGCCACCGCACCCCTGGTCACCGACCCCCCGGCGCCGGTCGGCATGGGTGGACGAGACGTCGGCTCTTCAAGACCGGTCTGCACGGACGTGGGGGGCGCCGAGTCCTCATGACTGGTCGGCACAGGTGCGCGGGACGCCGACTTCTTGGGGCCGGTCGGCACGGATGCGGGAGACACCGGATCCTCACGACCGGTCAACTCACGTGCGCGGGACGCCGAGTCCTCGGGACCGGTCGGCACAGGTGCGCGGGACGCCGACCCCTTAGGGCCGGTCGGCACGGCCGTGGGGGACGCCAAGTCCTCACGACCGGTCGGCACGGACACGCCCGACGCCGCATCCTCAGGACCGGCCAACTCACGCGCACGGGACGCCCAATCCTCGGGACTGGTCGGCACAGACGTGCGGGACGCCGAACCCTCAGAACCAGTCGACACAGACGTACGGGACGCCGAACCCTCAGCACCGGCCAACTCACGCGCACAAGAAGCCGAACCCTCAAGGCCGGTCGGCACAGATGCGCGCGACACCGAGCCCTCAGCACCGGTCAACTCACGTGCGCGGACTGCCGAGTCCTCAGCGTCCGTCACCCGCCCCGCCGTCCTCTCCCCCACCCGCTCCCGGCGCTCGCGCGCGGCCCGCAGTGCTTGGCGTGCCAGGTCTGCGGGGCGGGCGGCGCGCTGCTCGGCCGTTTCACTCGTGCCCGGCGTCGGCTGCGTTCGCTCCGACTCGCCTTCGTCTACCGCGAGTTTTTCGACGCGCTCCGTTCCGCCCGCCCCCTGCTCGATCCCCGTCACGACTCCCTCCGCAACGACACCAGGTCGGACAGGTCCCGGTCCGACAGTTCGGTCAGTGACGACTCGCCGGAGCCGAGGATCGCGTCCGCCAACGCCCGCTTCGCTTCGAGCATTTCGGCGATGCGGTCCTCGACCGTGCCCTCGGTGATGAGGCGGTGGACCTGGACCGGCTGGGTCTGGCCGATGCGGTACGCGCGGTCCGTGGCCTGTTCCTCGACCGCCGGGTTCCACCAGCGGTCGAAGTGGACGACATGGCCCGCGCGGGTCAGGTTGAGGCCGGTGCCCGCCGCCTTCAGGGAGAGGATCAGGACCGGGGTCGCGCCGGCCTGGAAGCGGTCCACCATGCGCTCCCGCTCCGGTACCGGTGTGCCGCCGTGCAGCAACTCCACCGGGACCGCGCGGGCCGACAGATGGGAGGTGATCAGGCGGGCCATGCCGACGTACTGCGTGAAGACGATCGCGGAGCCGTCCTCGGACAGCAGCGTGTCCAACAGCTCGTCCAGCAGGGCGAGTTTGCCGGAACGGGCGGCAAGGCGGTCTCCGGTGGCCTGGGCCGCCGTGTGCTCCTCCTTCAGATACAGCGCCGGGTGGTCGCAGATCTGTTTGAGGGAGGTGAGGAGCTTGAGGACCAGGCCCCGGCGGGCGATGCCCTCCGTCGTCTCGATCACCAGCATCGACTCCCGCACCACCGCCTCGTAGAGCGAGGCCTGTTCGCGGGTGAGCGGGACCGGGTGGTCCGTCTCCGTCTTGGGCGGCAGTTCGGGGACGATGCCCGGGTCGGACTTCTTGCGGCGCAGGAGGAACGGGCGGACCAGGCGGGCCAGTCGGGTCACCGCCTCCTCGTCCTCGCCGTTCTCCACCGCGCGTGCGTGCCGGGCGCGGAAGGACTTCAGGGGGCCGAGGAGTCCGGGGGTCGTCCAGTCCAGCAGGGCCCACAGCTCGGAGAGGTTGTTCTCCACCGGTGTGCCGGTGAGGGCCACGCGCGCTGGGGACGGGATCGTGCGCAGCGCTTTCGCCGTCGCCGAGTACGGGTTCTTGACGTGCTGGGCCTCGTCCGCGACGACCATGCCCCACGGCTGCCGGGCGAGCGTCGCCGCCGCCGAGCGCATCGTGCCGTAGGTCGTGAGGACGAAGCCGCCGGTCAGGTCCTCCAGAGTGCGGTCCGTGCCGTGGAAGCGGCGGACGGGGACTCCGGGGGCGAAGCGGGTGATCTCCCGCTGCCAGTTGCCCAGGAGGGAGGCCGGGCAGACGACCAGGGTCGGGTGGCGGTGTGCCCGCCGTAGGTGGAGGGCGATGAGGGTGATGGTCTTGCCGAGGCCCATGTCGTCGGCGAGACAGCCGCCGAGGCCGAGGGAGGTCATGAGGTCGAGCCAGGCCAGGCCCCGGAGTTGGTAGTCCCGGAGGGTGGCGTCCAGGCCGGGAGGTGGCTCGGCCAGTTGGATGCCTGCCGTGAGGCGGTCGCGGAGGGTGGCCAGCGCGCCGACCGGGACGGCCTCCACCTGCTCGCCGTCGACCTCCGCGGTGCCGGTGAGGGCGACGGACAGCGCGTCGACCGGGTCGAGCAGGCCCAGTTCGCGTTTGCGGGCCTTGCGGACGAGGGCCGGGTCGACGAGCACCCACTGGTCCCGCAGTCGTACGACCGGGCGGTGGGCCTCGGCCAGGGTGTCCATCTCGGCCTCGGTGAGCGGGTCGCCGCCGAGCGCCAACTGCCAGCGGAACTGGAGGAGTTCCTCGCTCTCGAAGAAGCCCGTGCCGTCGGTCGCGGAACCCGGCGCCGACCGGACCACGGCGGACACCGTCAGGTCCTGCGCCAGGTCCCGGGGCCAGTGGACGGCCACCCCGGCCGCCGCGAGGCGCGTGGCCGCGATGCCGAGCAGATCTCCCAACTCCTCCTCGGACAGGGCGAGTACGTCGGGCACGTCCTGCTCGGAGAGCCGGTCCAGCGGGGGCCACACGCGCGCGGCCCGCCGTACGGCCAACGCGGCGTCCACGCGCGCGCGGGGGCCGAAGGCGGTGTCCGCCGTGCCCGCCCACAGGGCCGCCGCGTCGACCACGAGGGTGGGGTCGGCGAGGCTGTGCACCTGGACGATCGCGGCACCCGCGCTGCGCACCCGTCCGCCGTCGTCGAACAGGTCGTACGCCGAGAGGTCGAGGCGGAGCGAGATCCGCACGCCCGCGTCCATGCCGGCGGCGACCTCGGCGGCCCAGTCCTGGGCGTCGCGCAGTCGCTGCGGTTTGCGGGCCGCGAAGGGCAGCCCGGAGGTGTACGGCGCGGCCGGGGTGCGGGGCAGGGTGTCCGCGACCGCGTCCAGGAAGGACCGCATCAGCGCTTCCGGCTCGGGCAGCCGGAGCGGGCCTGGGCCGGGCAGCGGGACCGCGTGGCCCTCGTACGGGAGGGCCGCCGCGACCGCGCGGACGTGTGCGATGTCCTCGGGCTCCAGGGGGCCCGCGCGCCATGCGTCGTGGCCCGTCGCGGTGAGGCCGGGGAGAAGTCGGCCACGGGCGGCGAGCCGCAGTGCGTGCAGGGCGGCGGCGCCCCAGCAGGCCGTGGCGGGATGGGCGGCGGGGTCCCGGCGGGCGCGCACGAGCAGGGGCAGGGCCGCTTCGACGGACAGGGTCAGCGCGGGGGTGGACCTGCGGCGGACGCCGGCGCCGGATCGTCGTACGACCGTCAACTCGGTCTGTTCCACGCCCTCTTCGGCCTCGGGGAGGGCGCGCTCGCCGTCGGGGTCCCAGAAGGCGATGCGGCCCTCGCGCGGGACGACGGGGGACGGCAGGAAGACCGCGGCCAGCCGTACGGAGATCTGCTCCATGAGTGCCGTGTCCGTCATACGTCCTGTCACCTCCCGCCCGTCAGTCGTGTCAGCTGTCTTCGACTCTACGGGCGGGGTCTGACAATCGGCTCCGGCGACCGGCCGGGGCCGCCCGGCTAGGGAACCGTGCGGGAGACGACGTAGACCATGGGGAGCTTCGGGTCGGACAGGTTCACCACGATGTCCTGGGTGGGGGCCGGGTCCTTCTGCTTGTTGACGACGCCCCACCAGGGTCCGGGGCGGGTGAACGTCCAGCCGGTGATCTTCTGGTCGCGGGAGCTGATGGTGATGTCGTTCTTCTTCAGCGTCCTCCGGTCGACGTCGATGCCGGCGAGGAAGGTGTCCAGGCCCGCGTCGGTGGTCTGGAACTGGACGTAGAGGCGGCTGGTCTTCCAGTTGTTGGTCTCGTAGAACGCGACCTCTTCGGCCGGGTGCGGGACCGGTACCTGGTAGAGGCGGCGCTGGACCTTCGAGGGCCAGCCCACGGTGAGGCCGGTCGCCGAGTACTTGGCCTCCTTGTCCTTGCCGCTGTTGCGGCTCTGGTTCGCGGAGATCGCCAGATAGACGGCCGGTACGCCGATGAGCAGCACGATGATGAGCAGGGTGATCGCTCGGCGGCGGGCCTTGTGGCGGGGGTCCTCGGGCGGTCGGGGCGGCTCGTCCCGGGAGGTGGCCTGGCTGGGCAGCGATGCGATCATGCCGTGTCCTGGGCGTCGCGCCGGGACTCGGCGAACCGCTCGTAGCGCTCGTAGCGTTCGACCCGGCGGCGCTTGGCGCGGCGGAAGCGGCGGGCGACCAGGCGGGCGAGATCGGCGGCGCCGACCATGCCGGCCTCGGGGCCGAGCTGGGCGCGCACTATGCGGGCCTCGGGGCGGTAGCCGCGGCCGGTGAGCTGCCGCTTGAACGCGTCCCGCGCGGGGCCGATCAGCAGGTCGTCGGCGGCCGAGACACCGCCGCCGATCACGAAGCAGGACGGGTCGAGGGCGGCGGCCAGGTTGGCGATGCCGACGCCGAGCCACTGGCCGATGTCCTGGAGCAGCTCGATGCACATCGCGTCGCCCTCGCGGGCCAGCTCGGTGATCATCGGGCCGGTGATCTCGCCGATGTTGCCCTTGACGTGCTCGATGATCCCGTACGCCACCGGGGAGTCCGCCGCGGCCAGCTCGCGCGCCTCCCTGACCAGCGCGTTGCCCGAGCTGTACTGCTCCCAGCAGCCGCGGTTGCCGCAGGCGCAGCGGTGGCCGCCGGGCACGACCTGCATATGGCCGAACTCGCCGGCGACGCCCCACTTGCCGCGCTTGACCTGGCCGTCCTCCAGGATCGCGCCGCCGATGCCGGTGCCGAGCGTGATCATGACGAGGTGGTCCTCGCCGCGGCCGGCGCCGAAGCGCCACTCGGCCCAGGCGGCGGTGTTGGCGTCGTTGTCCACCAGGACCGGCACGGAGAGCCTGCTGGTGATGCGGTCCCTGAGGGGCTCGTTGCGCCACGACAGGTGGGGGGCGAACAGGACGCGGTTGCGCTCCGCGTCGACCCAGCCGGCCGCCCCGATGCCGACCGCGTGCACGTCATGGCGGTCGGAGAGGTCCAGGACCAGTTCGACGATGGTGTCCTCGACGACCTTGGGGCTCTTCGACTTGTCCGGGGTCTCCGTGCGGAGCTTCTCCAGGATGTTGCCGTCGGCGTCCACGACGCCCGCCATGACCTTGGTGCCGCCGATGTCGATGCCGACCGTGGGCACGCGGGGGGCGGTCAGGTGGGAGCGGCGCTCCCTCGTGCCGACCGTCCTCAGTGCGGGGGCACGCCGGGAGCCTATGGGGGCGCTGAAATTGCCGTAGGTGCTCATCAAGGCCCGATTCTGCCTCACCGTGACCGGGGGTGCTGTGCGGGGGCGTGAAGGGGGTGCGGATCGTTGCCGAGTGCGGGGGCGTTGTGGCTGGTCGCGCCCTGCGGCGGAGCCATAAATCGACACAGCCACGCGCCCCTGGGAGGGGCGCCATGGTGAGCCCCATTAAATTTTCATTGTCCGGACATTATGACGAACATCGCGGGCGAAGCGGTGCACTCAGGGGCGTACCAGGAGCTGGAACTCGAACGAATAGCGCGTCGGCCGATACGTGTGGCTGCCGAACTCGACCGCGCGGCCGGTGTCGTCGAATGTGGTGCGCTGCATGGTGAGGAGGGGGGCGCCCTCCAACTCGGCGAGGCGCTCGGCCTCCTCCGCGGTGGCGCCGCGGGCGCCGATGGACTGGCGGGCGCTGTGCAGGGTGATGCCGGCCGTGCGCATCATCCGATACAGGCCGGTGACCTCCAGTTGCGCGGTGTCCAGGCTGAGCAGGCCGAGCGGCAGGTGGTTGCTCAGGTACGCCATCGGCTCGCCGTGCGCGAGGCGCAGCCGGTCGATGCGGTGTACGTCGCTGTCCTCCGCCACGCCGAGTGCCGCCGCCACCTCGGCGGACGCCGGGACGACGGTGTTGACGAGGACCTTCGTGGCGGGGCGCTGGCCGGCCGCCTCCAGGTCGTCGAAGAGACTGCTGAGTTCCAGCGGGCGCTTGACCTGGCTGTGCACGACCTGCGTACCGACGCCCCGGCGGCGCACCAGGAGGCCCTTGTCGACCAGGGACTGGATGGCCTGGCGGACCGTGGGCCGGGACAGGCCGAGCCGGGCGGCCAGTTCGATCTCGTTGCCCAGCAGGCTGCCCGGCGTGAGCGAGCCGTGTTCGATCGCGGCCTCCAGTTGCTGGGACAGCTGGAAGTACAACGGCACCGGGCTGCTCCGGTCCACGCTGAGCTCGAGCGGCACTGTCGGGTCCACATCTGGTTTCGGCACGGGGCGAGCGTAGCTCTGTGAATGGTTGACGGGAAGTGATGTAGTTCGATTGTCCGGACATACGCATTGACAGCGTGCCTGGTCGGCCCTCAGTTTGTTCCCATGCGCATCGGAGTCATCGGTACGGGCCGCATCGGGACCATCCATGCCAGGACGCTCAGCCGTCATCGTGAGGTCGGTTCGCTGATCCTCACCGACGTGGACCCGGTACGGGCCCAGGAGCTGGCGAACCGGCTGGGGGAAACGGCGGCACCGAGCACGGAGGAGATCTTCAAGTGGGGCGTGGACGCCGTGGTGATCACTACGGCGACATCGGCGCACGCCGAATTAATCGGGAGAGCGGCGCGTTCCGGGCTTCCGGTGTTCTGCGAGAAGCCCATAGCCCTTGATCTGCCCGGTTCACTGGCGGCGATCGCCGAGGTCGAGACGGCGGGAACGATCCTTCAGATGGGGTTCCAGCGCCGGTTCGACGCGGGCTACACGGGTGCCCGGGAGGCGGTGCGTTCGGGGCGGCTGGGACGGCTGCACACCGTACGGGCGACGACCTCCGACCAGACGCCTCCGCCGGCCGAGTATCTGCCGATCTCCGGCGGGCTGTACCGGGACACCCTGATCCACGACTTCGACATGCTGCGCTGGGTGACCGGGCACGAGGTCGTCGACGTGTACGCGACCGGTTCGGACGCCGGGCCCGCGATGTTCCGCGCGGCCGGTGACATCGACACGGCCGCGGCGGTCCTCACGCTGGACGACGGCACGCTGGCCACGGCGACGGCCGCCCGGTTGAACGGGGCGGGCTACGACGTCCGCATGGAGCTGGCCGGAGAGCTCGACCAGGTCGTGGTCGGCCTGGACGACCGCACCCCGATCGCGTCCACCGAGCCGACCGGTCCGCCGGCCGCGACCAAGCCGTGGACCGGCTTCCTGGAGCGTTTCGGGCCCGCCTACGAGGCCGAGTTGATCGCCTTCGTCGAGGTCGTCGTCGGCCAGCGCACCAACCCGTGCGACGGCCGCGAGGCCCTCCAGGCGCTGCGCATCGCCGAGGCCTGCGAAGTGTCCAGACGCGAACACAGACCGGTCCGGCTGGCGGAGATCGCGGGCGGGATGCCCTTCAGTTGACCGGCGGCATCGTTCAGTTGACCGCCAGCACCGTGCCCTGGGCGACCGCGCACAGGGCCTCCGTGCCGTCGTCGGCGACCGTAAGGACGTCGCAGCGGACGACGGCCTGACGACGTCCGGCCTGCACGACCTGGGCCTGGGCGCGCAGGGTACGGCCGGTGGCCGGGCGGACGTACTGGATGGTGAGGCCCCCGGTGAGGACCGCCGGGCCGAGGACCGTGCCGCCGGCGAAGGTGAGCGCGTTGTCGGCGGCGTAGGCGAGGACCCCGCCGTGCACGAAGCCGTTCTGCTGGTGGAGGTCCTCCCTGATGTCGATCTCCAGCGTGGCGCCGCCGTCCCCGAAGGCACTCAGGCGCGCGCCGATCAGCCTGCTGAAGGGCTGACTCTCCAGCGCCTTCCGGGCCATGGCCAGGTCGAACTCGACGGGTGCGGTCACGAGGACGGGCCTCCTAGGGCTTCCACTACGGCTTTCGTCACGGCCTTCATTACGGCTCTCGGCATGGCTTTCGTCAGGCCTTCATTACGGCTCTCGGCATGGCTTTCGTCAGGCCTTCACTACGGCTCTCGGCATGGCTTTCGGCATGGCTTCCACCGCTGCTACGGCCACTACGGCCACTACGGCCACTACGGCCACTACGGCCGCTGTCGCCGCCCCAGCCGTCCCATGCCGCCGTTCTACCAGCGCACCGGCAACGCCCGCATCCCGCGCATCAGCATGCCCGGGAGCCAGTCGCCGGGCGGGCCGTCCAGGGTGAGGGCGGGGGCGCGCTCCAGCAGGGTGCGTATCGCCGTGCGTGCTTCGAGGCGGGCCAGCGGGGCGCCGAGGCAGTAGTGGATGCCGTGGCCGAACGCGAGGTGGCCGCGGGTGTCGCGGCGGATGTCGAAGCGGTCGGGGGCGGGATAGCGGCCCGCGTCGCGGTCGGCGGCGGTCAGGCCGACCATGACCGCGTCGCCCTTCGCGATGGGGGTGCCGGCGATCTCCAGGGGCTCCGCGGCGAAGCGGAACGTGCCGTTCTCCACCGGGCCCTCGTAGCGCAGCATCTCCTCGATCGCGCCGTCGAGGAGGGTCGTGTCGGCGCGCAGGGCGGCGAGTTGGTCGGGGTGGGTGAGGAGGGCGTGGACGCCGTTGGTGAGGAGGTTGACGGTGGTCTCGTGGCCGGCGATGAGCAGGATGAAGGCCATGCCCCGCAGTTCCTGCGGGGAGAGCCGGTCGCCGTCCTCGGCGGTGGTGCGGATCAGGTCGCTGAGGAGGTCTCCGCTCGGGCCGGCGCGGCGCTTGTCCTCGATCAGGTCGTCGAGGTACTCGGCGAGCCGTACGAACGCGTCGTACGAGGTGCCCGGATCGATGGGTGCGACCACCTCGGTGGACAGCTTGCGGAACTCCGCGCGGTCCATGTCGGGCACGCCGAGGAGCTCGCAGATCACGGTGATGGGCAGCGGGTAGGAGAACGCGTCGACGAGGTCGCCGTGGCCGAACGGCAGCATCGCGTCGAGGAGTTCGTCAGTGATCTGCTGGACGCGCGGGCGCAGTTCCTCGACGCGTCGCATGGTGAACGCGCGCGTGATCAGTCCGCGCAGACGGCTGTGCTGCGGCGGGTCGGCGGCCAGCAGGTACTTGCCGATCAGCTCCTCGTCGAGGAACGTCATCCCGATCTTGCTGCCGTCCTTGGCCAGCCGCGGGTCGGCCAGGGCCGCGCGCGCCTCCTCGTGTCCCACGATCAGCCAGGTGACGTAGGACTGGTCCGCCCTCGGCAGGCGCACGAGGTGCACCGGGCCCCGGTCCCGCAGCATGGCGTACACCGGATGCGGGTCCCGTCGGAACTCCTCGCCGAACTCCCCCAGATCGACCACCTCGGTCATGCGCTGCCCCCTCCCGGACGATCCCCCGAGATCTCCCAGTGCAGTGGGAACGCGCGGCGGCCGCGACTAGTGCCCGCTCTCCCCGTCCTCTTCGAGCAGACCCGCGTCGTACGCCAACAGGGCGATCTGCACACGGTTGTTGAGGTCGAGCTTGGCCAGGATGCGGGAGACATGGGTCTTCACGGTGGCGACGCTCATGAAGAGGCCGGTGGCGATCTCGGCGTTGGCGAGTCCCTGGCCGACGGCGACGGCGACCTCCCGTTCGCGGTCCCCCAGGGCGGCGACGCGTTCACGCGCGCGTGCCCGGCGGGTGTCGGTGGCGGTGCCCGCCGCGTGTTCCATCAACTGGCGGGTGACCGCGGGCGACAGCACGGGATCGCCGGCCGCGACCCGGCGTACGGCGTCGAGGATCTCGGCGGGCGGGGTGTCCTTGAGGACGAATCCGGCGGCACCCGCGCGCAGGGCCCGTAGCACCTGTTCGTCGGCGTGGAAGGTGGTGAGGACGACGATCTGGGGCGCGTCGCCACGGGCGCGCAGCCGCTCCGTGGCGGTCAGTCCGTCCACCGAGGGCATGCGGATGTCCATGAGGACGACGTCCGGGTGGACGCGGTCGACGAGTTCCTCGACCTCGCTGCCGTCGGCGGCCTCGCCGACGATCTCGATGTCGGCGGCGCCGCCCATCATGAAGGACAGCCCGGCCCGCACCAGCGGGTCGTCGTCGACGAGGAGCAGTCTGATCGCAGTCATGGGGCTACGTAACCACGGTCGTACGACGGCCGGCGGCAGGAGAGCCGACCACCGTCACGCGCGCGTGGGACCGCCCTGGGCAGGCCGCTCCACGGCGGCGTCCCGGGCGTCGCGGCCCGGACGGTGTACGGCGTCAACACGTGTGTGCGGCCTCGGAGTTCGCATGGGTGAGGCCGCCCTGGGTCGTGTCCGCGAGCTCCGTCGTCCATCCGAAGGGCAGGCCCTGCGGCGTCCGGTGCGTGGCCGAAGGCTGGGGGGGATTACCGGGCGGAAGCCCTCGTACCGGACGTACTTGGGCTGTCGCCCGGTGCGGCGGGTGGGGGCAACTCCCACGCCCTCAAGGCAGTGGAGGAGCGTGCCCGGGTGGGAGCGCGGGGCAGGCGGGACTGTGCGGATACGGCACAGGGCGCGCGTTCCCGGCGACGTTCCGGGAACAGCCGTCATCACCCTTGCGCGGAACGGGAGTTACCCATGGCGCCGGGCGCTGCTCACCCCCACGGCAGCCACGCCCGCACCCGGAATCCGCCGCCCTCCTGCGGGCCGTGCTCCAGCCGTCCACCTGCCAGCATGGCCCGCTCGGTGAGGCCGATCAGGCCCTGCCCGGAGCCGGGAACGTGCGGGACCTCGCCCTCCGGGGGCGGGTTGTGCACGGCGATCACGAGGCCGTCGCCCGGGGTGCCGGTGACCGTCACCGTGACCTCCGTGCCGGGCGCGTGTTTGCGGGCGTTGGTGAGGGCCTCCTGGGCGATGCGGTAGGCGGTGCGGCCGATCGAGGCGGGGACCCCGGCGGGGTCGGTGACCCGGTTGTCGAGGATGACCTTCATGCCGGCCTCGCGGGACTCGGTGACCAGCGCGTCCAGGGCGCCGAGCGTGGGCTGGGGGCGGCCCGCGTCGTCGGGCTCGCCCGCGCGCAGGACGCCGATGATCTCCCGCAGGTCCTGGAGCGCCTCGTGGGCGCTCTCCCGGATGACGCCGGCCGCCCGCGCGACCTCCTCCTGGGGCGCGTCCGGCCGGAACTCCAGGGCGCCCGCGTGCACGCTCAGGAGGGTCAGCCGGTGGGCGAGCACGTCGTGCATCTCGCGCGCGATGGCCTCGCGGGCGAGCCGCTGGGCCTGCTCGGCCCGCAGTTCCGCCTCCGTCTCGGCGCGCCGGGCGCGGTCGCGCAGGCTCAGCATGAGCTGCCGCTTGGAGCGGACGAACATGCCCCAGCCGATGACGGTGAGGATGAGCAGCTCGGTGAAGACGACCGCGCCGGCGTACGGCAGATCGGGGTCCGGGCGCAGCCAGTAGAACAGCGGGGCCAGGACGAGTTGGATGCCGCCGATCCAGGCGACGTAGCGGAAGGGGCGGTGCACGGCGAGGGTGAAGACGGCGACCATGGCGGCGCCGCCCGCGGTGTTCGACACGAAGCCGACGGGGATCATCGCGATCGCGAGGCCGACCGGCCAGCGGCGGCGCAGCCAGACCGCGCCGCAGGCGAGGACCCCGAAGAGCTGGTCCACGACGGCGAGTGGGTGCGGGGTCCCGGTGTCGTCCCTGAGGGTCTGCGCGGCGGCCAGGGCGATGAGCAGGGCCAGCAGGAAGCAGCAGGTGTCGACGACCCAGTCGCGTGCGGTACGGCGGGGCCGTCCGCGCCGTTCGACGTCGGGGTCGAGTTCGTCCGCCACGGCGGACGGCAGCAGCCATCGGCGCCCCGCGAACGCCTGCGGTACCTGCGCGGTCCTGTCTCCGGTCACGGTCGACAAATCTACGCAGGGGACGGGCCCGGTCACCCCACCGTGGCGGTGATCGGAGACCAAAGTCGCGCGGTCGGCGACTTTCGGCGGACATGCCTCGCCCCGCGGCCCGAGATCGTGGGGGGAGCCGCGGGGCGAGGGGCGAGCAGTGGTGCAGCTGGTCGTCCGGCTCAGCAGCCGAAGTTGATCAGTTTGAACGTGACGTAGTGGTCAGCGGTGTAGTAGTCCTCTTGGGTCTTCTTGCCGGTGATGATGCGGCGCGCTCCGCGCGTCGACGAACCGGGCGTCTTCACCGTGTACTCGTGGTAGTAGCCCGAGGCCTGGCTCGGCAGGATGCCTTCCTGGTTGCGGAAGACGGTGCCGTCCTGCGAGTAGGGGAAGGGGCCGTTCGTCGCGATCAGGTCGAGCGTGTCGTACGCCTGGTCGGGCAGGGCGCTGTAGCAGATGCTGCCGACCGCGGCGGCCGCCGGGGTCGCGGTGGCGACGGCGCCGCCGACCAGAACGGTGGAGAGAACGGCGGCCGCGGCGCCGATGCGGGTGATTCGTGGGGGGAATCTCATGTCCCCCATGATGACGCGCGTAGATAGTGGCATGTCAATGACAAGTCCGCGGATTTTCCCGTCAAGTCCGATGAGTTTTCCGGGAGTTAACGTGCGGCCCCGCGTCCCCACGCGGTCCCCACAAGCACGAGGACGCCGCCTGCCAGGCCGAACGCGCCGAGCCGCTCCCCGCCGAGCGCGATACCGGCCGCGGCGGCCCACAGGGGCTCGGTGCCGAGCAGGAGGCTGACCCGGGAGGGAGAGGTCCGGCGTACGGCCCACATCTGGACGAAGAAGGCGAACAGGGTGCAGAACGCGGACAGGAACAGCAGCCCGGCCCACTCCCGTGCCCCGAACTCCGCGGCCGCCGCCCACGGCGTGGTTTCGGCGCCGGCCGACAGGAGCGCGAACACCGCGACGGCGGTGGCGAGTTGGACGGTGGTCAGCGGCAGTGCGTCGGCGCCCCGCACGGACGTGCTGCGGGACATGGCCAGCACGTGCAGGGTGCGGGCGAGGGCGGCGAGCAGCATGAGGAGGTCACCGAGGGAGGGTCGGCTGAAGCCCGCGCCCTGGGTCAGCAGCAGCACGCCGAGCACGGAGAGGGCCGCCGCTCCGAGGAAGCCGCGGGAGGGCCGGGTGCGGGTCACCGCGGCCTCGGCGAGCGGCGTGAAGATCATGGTGAGGCTGATGATGAGGCCCGCGTTGGTCGCCGAGGTGTGGACGACGCCGTAGGTCTCCAGCAGGAAGATCCCGGCGAGGATCAGGCCGAGGAGCCCCGCGCCGCGCCACTGGGCGGCCGTCAGGGCGCGCAGCGAGCGGTGGCCGACGGCGGCGAGGGCGGGCAGCACGAGGGCGAAGCGCAGCACCAGGACGGCGAGGACCGTGCGGGCGGTGGTGATGTCCTTGGCGACGAGATAGCTGGCGCCCCAGACGACGGCGACCAGCAGGACGGGCAGGTCGGTGACCCGGGCGCGACGGGGCGCGGCGGCGCGCGGTACGGCGATCGAGGACATGGGGGCGGCTCTCCCGGTCTCCGGCGAGGTGGTGGAGACATCGGTGGCTGCCACACGGAACGATCACCGTACCTGCGTGTGCCCCCGCCGACTAGGAGTTTTCCGCGTCGGCGTCCGCGTACGAGCCGTAGGTCGGGCGGCCCGCCAGGTCGTACGACTGGATGGAGACGCCGGTGCTGGTGATCGTCCCGCCCGTGCGCCTGAGGGCCTTGGGGGCGGTGCCCTCGGGGAACAGGCGCAGGCCGGTGCCGAGCACGACCGGGAAGGTCACCAGGTGGATGGTGTCGAGCAGGTCGAGGTCGAGGAGGGACCGGACCAGGGCGCCGCTGCCGTGCACCTGGAGCTCGCCGTCGGTGCGCTCCTTGAGGTCGGTGACCTCTTTGGCGAGGTCGCCGCCGATGACCGTGGTGCCGGCCCAGGAGGGGTCGGTGAGGGTGGCCGAGGCGACGTACTTCGGCAGGTCGTTCAGCTTGGACGCGATCGGGTCGGCGGGGTCCGTCTTGAGCGGCCAGTACGAGGCGAAGATGTCGTACGTACGACGGCCCAGCAGATAGGCGCCGGAGCGGTCGAAGACCTCGACCACGAACCGGCCGAAGTCGTCGTCGCCGTAGACGAAACTCCAGCCGCCGTGCTCGAAGCCGCCGCGGGTGTCCTCTTCGGGGCCGCCGGGGGCCTGGTAGACGCCGTCAAGGGTGACGAAGATGGTGGAGACGAGCTTGCCCATGTCGGGTGCCTGCTTCCTGGAGCGAGGGCCGTTGGTTTCATCAGCTCAGACCCCGCGGGCCCCTGCAACTCATCGGTCCTCGCTACGGCGGCTCGTCCGTCTCCGCTAGGGCGACTCATCCGTCTCCGCTACGGCGGCTCACCCGGCGTGGGTCGAGAACATGCCGCCGGTCGGGCCCTGCTTGTCGCCGCCCTGGGCCTTCTTCAGGGCGTTGGCCAGGCTCTCGATGGTGAGGGACTGGAGGATCACCTTGCCGTTGCCCTCCAGGGTGGCCAGGGACAGTCCCTCGCCGCCGAACACCGCGTTCATCAGGCCCTGGCGGTTGAGGCCGCCGATGCGCTGGACGCCGTACTGGACGCCCTCCTCGAAGGCGACGAGGCAGCCGGTGTCGACCTCGATGCGGCCGCCGAAGTCGGCCGGGTTCAGGTCGATGAAGTTGCCCGCGCCGGCGATGATCACCGTGCCGTGCCCGGTGAACTTCTCCAGGACGAAGCCCTCGCCGCCGCTCATGCCGGTGCGGCCGCCCTGGAAGGCGATGCCGAACTGGACGGTGGACTCGGCGGCCACGAAGGCGTCCTTCTCCGCGAACCACGCGCGCGTGCCGTCGAGTTCCAGGGCACGCATCTCACCGGGGAGTACGCCCGCGAAGCCGACGGTGCCTTCGCCGCCCTGGGAGGTGAAGTACTGGAACGCCAGCGACTCGCCGGCGAGTGCGCGCTGGCCGACCTGCATGGCCGTGCCCATGGCCTGGCGGAGGATGCCGCCCATGCCGCCGGAGCCGGCGCCGCCCTGTTGCTGTCCGGGGCCGGGCGGGCCGCTCAGGCGGGTCTCCATGGTCACGTTCGTCGTCTTGAAGAGGAACTTTCCGGCTTCGCAGTACACCGTCTGGCCGGGGTTCAGGTTGACGACCGCCATCTGCATGGCGTTGCCGACGATTTCTTGCTGAAGGGTCACGGGAGGAGAACGCCGGAGGCGGCGGAATCAGTTCCGGCCGCACGAGGTCGGTGTCCGTTCGCCGCCAGCACGCGGGTGCGCCGGCCGCTGGGATGGGCTCATGACAACGACTTACGGAACCCTGAACGGCAAGGTCGCCCTGGTCACCGGCGGCAGCCGTGGCATCGGTGCGGCGACGGCGCTGCGGCTGGCACGGGACGGCGCGGACGTGGCCGTCACCTATGTGGAGGGCAAGGAGGCGGCCGAGGACGTCGTAGGGCGGGTGGAGGCGCTGGGACGGCGGGCGGTCGCGCTGCGGGCGGACTCCGCGGATGCCGTCGAGGCGGCAGGGGCGGTGGAGCGTACGACGGAGGCGCTGGGCGGGCTCGATGTGCTGGTGAACAACGTGGGGGTGGGTGTCCTCGGTCCGTTGGACGGGCTGTCCCTCGCCGATGTGGACCGGGTCCTGGCAGTCAACGTCCGTGGGGTGTTCCTGACCTCACAGGCGGCTGCCGCGCGGATGGCCTCGGGGGGTCGGATCATCACGATCGGTACGTGCATGACTCAGCGAGTGCCGGGGCCCGGCGGGACCCTTTACGCGACGAGCAAGGCGGCACTGATCGGGCTGACCAAGGCACTCGCCCGTGAGCTGGGCGGACGCGGGATCACGGCGAACATCGTGCACCCGGGGCCCACGGACACCGACATGAACCCGGCGGACGGGCTGTACGCGGCCGACCAGGCGGCCATGACGGCGCTGGGGCGGTTCGGGACGGCGGACGAGGTGGCGTCGATGGTCGCGTATCTGGCGGGGGCGGATTACGTCACGGGGGCGGAGTTCGCGGTGGACGGTGGACATTCGGCTTGAGCACAAGTGGGGCGCACCGGTGTCGGTGCGCCCCACGCGCGCGTGGGGCGTCAGCCGCCGAGTTCCTGGTGCCGGGCCGCCAGCCCCGCCGCCCCCTCCTCCGTCAGCGAACCGAACAGCCGCAGCCGCGAGATCCCGCCGTCGGGATAGATGTCCACGCGTGCGTGCGTCGCGGTCGCCGGGGTGGGGAGGACGAAGCGGTGGTTGGTGTCGGGTTGGAGGCGGGTGCGGGGGAGGAGTTCGGTCCAGTCGGCGTTCTCGCCGTCCCGGATCGACACCGACGCCCAGCCCGCGCTGTTGCCCTTCAGGTACGCCGTGTCGATCTCCACGGCGCGGATCTCGGACTGGGCGGCCAGTCGGTAGCGGATCCAGTCGTTGCCCTGGTCGCGGCGGCGGCGGGTCTCCCAGCCGTCGTCCATCTTGCGGGAGCGGCCGGGCTGGATGGTGTTGCCGGCCGGTGAGTAGAAGAGGTTGGAGGCGTCCTCGGCGCTGCCGCCGTTCTCCAGGGCGACCACGTCGAACGTGCCCAGCGCCGCAAGCCAGTCGGGGTCCGGTACGACCTCGCCGTGGACCCGCAGGCGCGCGATCCCCCCGTCGGGGTGCTGGTTGACGCGGAGGTGGGTGAAGCGCTGTTCGGCCGAGATGGAGAAACCGTTCGCCGCGTGGCCGCCTACCGGCGTGCGCGGGACCAGGGTCGTCCACTTCACGTCGTCGGAGAGCAGGTCCTCGGGGGACGGGGAGCCCGGCAGCGATACGCCCTCGACCGACACCGCCTGCGGGTAGTTGCCGCGGAAGTGCGCCGTGTCGACCACGATGCCCCGGATGACGCCCGGCGCGCCGAGGCGGACCAGTGCCCAGTCGTGGTCCTCCGCCGTCGGCCAGGGGTGGTCCGCAGAGGTACCGCGACGGCGGCGTGTCTCCCAGCCGTCCATGATCTTGCCCTTGTGGCCGAAGTGCTCGGGGTCGAACTCGGCGGGCCCGGGCACCAGGAGGTTCTCCCGCTGGGCGAAGAACTCGTCGTTGGCGGCGATGACACCGGCGCCCAACTGCCGGTCGGCGAGGTTGGCGTAGCGGGTGAAGGGGAAGTCGGCGGTGCGGTAGTCCGCGTACGGGTCACCGCCTCCGTAGGGGTTCGCGTCGCCGGTGAAACTCGGAATCGCCGTCACTGCCATGTCTGCCTTTCGGGGGTCGGGCCGCTGCGGGTGCGGGTGCGGTGAATCAGGGCGTACGGGTCAGGAGTCGGCCCTTCGGGTCGGTGAACTCGCCGTCCAGCACGATGCGTTCGCCGCGCAGCCAGGTCGACTTCACGACACCGCTGAGGGTCTTCCCGGCGTACGCCGTGACACGGTTGCGGTGCTGGAGGGCCGCGGGGTCCACGGTGAACGTCTCGTCGGGGGCGAGGACCGCGAAGTCGGCGTCGCGGCCCGCCTCGATGGCGCCCTTCTGGTCAAGTCCCGCCAGCCCGGCCGTCCTTGAGGACATCCAGCGGACCACGTCCGCCAGGTCGTGGCCCCGCCTGCGCGCCTCCGTCCACACCGCCGCGAGGCTCAACTGGAGGCCGGAGATACCGCCCCACGCGGTGGCGAAGTCGGCGGTCTTCAGGTCGGCCGTGGAGGGTGAGTGGTCCGTCACCACGCAGTCGATCGTGCCGTCGGCCAGCGCCTGCCACAACAGGTCCTGGTTGGCGGACTCACGGATGGGCGGGCAGCACTTGAACTCGCTTGCCCCGTCCGGGACTTCCTCCGCCGTGAGGGTCAGGTAGTGGGGGCACGTCTCCACCGTGATGCGGACACCCTCGGCCTTGGCGGCGGCGATCAGCGGCAGCGCGTCGGAGGAGGACAGGTGCAGGACGTGCACCCGCGCGTCGAGGCGCCTGGCGGCAGCGATCAGACCGGCGATGGCCGTGTCCTCTGCGTCGCGCGGCCGACTGGCAAGGAAATCGGCGTACTTGGGGCCGCCCTGCTGCGGGGCCGCCTCCAGGTGGTGGGGGTCCTCCGCGTGCACGATGAGCAGGCCGCCGAAGCCCGCGATCTCCGCGAGGGACAGGGCGAGTCGGTCCTGGTCGAGGTGCGGGAACTCGTCCACACCGGACGGGGACAGGAACGCCTTGAAACCGAAGACGCCGGCGTCGTGCAGCGGGCGCAGGTCCTTGACGTTGTCGGGCAGGGCGCCGCCCCAGAAGCCGACGTCGATGTGTGCCTTCTCCGCGGCGACCTGCTGCTTCGTCCGGAGGTTGTCGACCGTCGTCGTGGGCGGGAGGGAGTTGAGCGGCATGTCGATCAGGGTGGTGATGCCGCCGGCGGCCGCCGCACGCGTGGCCGTCCAGAAGCCTTCCCAGTGGGTGCGGCCGGGGTCGTTCACATGCACGTGGGTGTCGACCAGGCCGGGCAACAGGACGTCGTCGCCGAAGTCCTCGAACCGTGCTCCGGACGGGACTTGGGCGTCGTACGGGAGGACGGCCGTGATCTTTCCCCCGGCGACCGCGACCGCCGCCGCGCGTGTCCCCTCGGGAGTGATGACACGTGTGGAGCGCACCACCAGTTCAGCGTCGGACACCCGGACCCCTCTCTCTGCCGCCGTCGTCACTTCCGTTACTTGCGGGAAACGGGATTTACGTCCACGTAACGGAATTCAACGTTCTGTTGAAGGAGTCTTCACTCCCGCTCCCGTACCGTCAAGGGCACACCTCTCCGCGATGCGCCGCACGCGCACACTCTGGATGTTTCCACAAAGCGGAAGTAGACTTCCGGCAAGCAGAACGTAGCTACGCACCGGCGGGGAGTCAACCGGCCCCCGGGTAGGCTTCAGCCCTTCCCGCCCGTGCCGAAAGGAACGCGCCGTGCCGCCGTCCAGCGTGAGCAGCACCGACTCCACCAAGTCCGCCACGGGTGGGGTCCAGTCCCTCGAGCGCGCCTTCGACCTGCTGGAGCGGATGGCCGACGCGGGCGGCGAGGTCGGCCTGAGCGAGCTCTCCGCGAGCAGCGGGCTGCCGCTGCCCACCATCCACCGACTGATGCGCACGCTGGTGGTCTGCGGTTACGTCCGCCAGCAGGCCAACCGCCGGTACGCCCTCGGCCCGCGGCTGATCCGGCTCGGCGAGTCCGCGTCGCGTCTGCTCGGCACCTGGGCCCGCCCCTATCTGGCCCGGCTGGTCGAGGAGACCGGCGAGACGGCGAACATGGCGCTGCTCGACGGCGACGAGATCGTGTACGTCGCGCAGGTGCCGTCCAAGCACTCGATGCGCATGTTCACCGAGGTCGGCCGGCGCGTCCTGCCGCACTCCACGGGCGTCGGCAAGGCCCTGCTCGCCAACACCCCGGACAACGAGGTGCGCGCACTGCTCGCCCGTACCGGCATGCCCGCGGCGACCGAGAAGACGATCACCACGCCCGACGGTTTCCTCGCGGCGCTGGCGGACGTGCGCCGCCTCGGCTACGCGATCGACGACAACGAGCAGGAGATCGGCGTCCGCTGTCTCGCCGTCTCCGTGCCCGACTCCCCCACCGCCGCCGCGATTTCGATCTCGGGGCCGGCCGGCCGCGTCACCGAGTCGGCGACCGACAAGATCGTGCCGGTGCTCCAGCAGGTGGCCGCCGAACTGTCGGAGGCACTGGCCAGCCAGAACCCCGCGTGAGCGCGGTGCAGTTCTGGCCGGGCCGGTACACCGACCGACACGGCAACGAGGCGATCGTCCTCGAGTCGGACGGCCGGGAGTCGATCCGTACGACGATCCGGGGTGTCCGCTTCGAGGGCGACAGCATGGACGACCTCGGCGCGCTCGGCGGCGAGCCGCCGGAGGCCCCGTTCACCTTCTTCGACGGGGCGTTGTGCTCCTGCCTCCTGGAGTGGGAGGTGCCGATGTCCGTCACGGTCGAGGGGCAGGGCGTGCGTACGGCGGTACTGGACTGCGCGCTGTGGCTCGGGGCGCCGGCCGGACCGGGCAAGGGGCTGGACATGGAGCGGCTGTTCACCATCCTGCGCCTGGACGGGCAGGAGCACCTGACCACGGAAGACCATGACACCTTCGAGGACGCCCTGAACGACCTCCAGCGCTGGCTCCTCCCCACAGGCATACGGCTCCAGGCCTGCGTCGCGTGTGCCTGGTCCGACTACAGCCCGTTCGGCAACGGGCTGATGGCGGGGCTCGCCTGCTTCCGTGACGTCAAGGACCGCTACCGCCGGGTCGACGGCAAGCACGGCCCGACGGGGATCTTCGCGGTCTGGGACGAGCGCACCGAGTTCGTCCAAGAGACCTGGCGGTGCGGGGAGTTCGAGCACCGGGCCGGGGACGCGGGCTACCGGGGAGCGTTCCCGTCCCGCGTGTGGTCGTGAACTAGCCCTGTCCGCGCCGGGGTTGACCGAACAGGTCCACGGCGTTGCGCACGTCCGTCAACCCCCTCGTGAGGGCGCTCACGGAGCCGATCGCGCCGGCGATCAGGAGCAACGAGCGGCGCAGGCGCGGGATTTCGGGAATGCCGTCGATGGTCATCGCGGCCAGCGCCGCGAGTTCGTCCTCGGCGATGACACGGTCGGGGAACTCGGCCGGATGCGCGGCCAGTTCGCGGCGCAACCGGGACACCGCGGTCCGCAGTTCCGCCACCCTCGGATCCTCGTCGCTGCCGGTCACCGACCTCTGCCCCAAGCTCCGCAACACAGCTCTCCCCCCTCGCACGTCGCCGTGCGCAAGAACTTTGTGGTCCCGCCGCGCACCCCGCGACACTGGTCGGGCACCGAGGGACGCGGGCCAGTAAACGCCACCCGATACGGGGTGCGCCACTCCACGGACCGAAATTAAGTCGGAGGATTCCGTGCGGTCGCCGCCCGGTCAGGTATGCAGGACGTATGACGCGAAACGAAGACCAGGTCGCCGGGCTGCTGCTCGCGGCGGGCGGCGGCCGACGGCTCGGCGGGCGGCCCAAGGCGCTGCTGGAACACCGGGGGCGGCCCCTTGTGGAGCACACGGTCGGGGTTCTGCGCGCGGCCGGTCTCAGCCGCGTCCATGTGGTCCTCGGGGCGCACGCCGACGCCGTACGAGAGCGGGCCGAGCTGACCGGGTGCGTGGTCGTGGAGAACCCGGAGTGGGAGCGCGGGATGGGGTCCTCGCTGCGAGCGGGGCTCGACTCGGTCTCGAGTGCGGGGGCCCGGGCGGCGCTGGTCTCGCTCGTCGATCAGCCCGGGATCGGTGCGGAGGCGGTGGCACGGGTGCTCGCGGCGTACGTCTCCGAGGAGTCGCTGGTCTCGGCCGCCTACGACGGGGTACGCGGGCATCCGGTGCTGTTCGGGGCCGCGCACTGGGCCGGCATCGCCGAGAGCGCGACCGGGGACCGAGGGGCGCGGGCGTACCTGAAGGCGCACGCGGACGCGGTCACGCTCGTCGAGTGCGGGGATGCGGCGGAGCCGTACGACATCGACACTGAGGCGGATCTCGTCCACCTTGAATGAGTCCTTGAATCAGTCCTTGAGTGAGTCCCTGAACGAGTCCCTGAATGAGCCCGTCCACTTTGAGTGAGCGGAGTGGCACTGAGCGCCACTTTGGCTTGATTCAGAGAATCTCGACGTCAACAAACCATTGAACTTCCACGATGAGGAAACTAGTATCCACTGTTCAGAAGCACCCGGCGGCCCCTCGGGTGCTCTCCGTCCTACCCGGGTCATCTGGCACCCGGTGCCACGCTCGCTGAAGGAAGTGACAGTTCATGTCCGCACCAGCGCCGTCCTCGCCGGTCGTCGTCGACGCCGAACCGCTGCCCCGGCAGGAGGAGGTCCTCACCGACGAGGCCCTCGCCTTCGTGGCCGAGTTGCACCGCCGGTTCACGCCCCGCCGGGCCGGACTCCTCGCCCGCCGGGCCGAGCGCCGCGCGGAGATCGCCCGTACCTCCACCCTCGACTTCCTCCCGGAGACCGCCGCGATCCGCGCCGACGACTCCTGGCGGGTGGCCCCCTCCCCCGCCGCGCTGAACGACCGGCGGGTCGAGATCACCGGCCCCACCGACCGCAAGATGACGATCAACGCCCTCAACTCGGGTGCGAAGATCTGGCTCGCGGACTTCGAGGACGCCTCGGCGCCGACGTGGGAGAACGTCGTCACGGGCCAGCTCAACCTGATCGACGCCTACACCCGGGCCATCGACTTCACGGACCCCAACTCCGGTAAGTCGTACGCCCTGAAGGCCGAGGACGAGCTGGCGACCGTCGTGATGCGGCCGCGCGGCTGGCATCTGAACGAGCGTCACCTGCTGGTCGACGGTGAGCAGGTCCCGGGCGCCTTCGTGGACTTCGGGCTGTACTTCTTCCACAACGCCCAGCGACTGCTCGATCTGGGCAAGGGCCCGTACTTCTACCTCCCGAAGACCGAGTCGCACCTCGAAGCGCGGCTGTGGAACGACGTGTTCGTCTTCGCGCAGGACTACGTCGGCATCCCGCAGGGCACCGTCCGCGCGACCGTGCTGATCGAGACGATCACCGCCGCGTACGAGATGGAGGAGATCCTCTACGAACTCCGCGACCACGCCTCGGGGTTGAACGCGGGCCGCTGGGACTACCTGTTCTCCATCGTGAAGAACTTCCGTGACGGCGGGCCGAAGTTCGTCCTCCCGGACCGCAACGCGGTGACGATGACGGCACCGTTCATGCGGGCGTACACCGAACTCCTCGTCCGTACCTGCCACAAGCGCGGGGCGCACGCGATCGGCGGTATGGCGGCGTTCATCCCGTCCCGCCGGGACGAGGCGGTCAACAAGGTCGCGTTCGAGAAGGTCAAGGCGGACAAGGACCGTGAGGCGGGCGACGGTTTCGACGGGTCCTGGGTGGCCCACCCGGACCTCGTGCCGATCGCCATGGCCTCCTTCGACGCGGTGCTCGGCGACAGGCCGAACCAGAAGGAACGGCTGCGCGAGGAGGTCGACGTCAAGGCGGCCGACCTGATCGCCGTGGACTCGCTGCACGCGAAGCCGACGTATCCCGGACTCGTCAACGCCGTTCAGGTGGGCATCCGTTACATCGAGGCATGGCTGCGCGGCCTCGGCGCGGTCGCCATCTTCAACCTGATGGAGGACGCGGCCACCGCCGAGATCTCGCGCTCGCAGATCTGGCAGTGGATCAACGCGGACGTCGAGTTCGAGAACGGTCAGAAGGCGACTCCCGAGCTGGCGCGCAGGATCGCCGCCGAGGAGCTGGAGAACATCCGCGCCGAGATCGGCGCGGATGCCTTCGCCGCGGGCCACTGGCAGCAGGCCCACGACCTCCTCCTGGAGGTCGCCCTCGACGCCGACTACGCGGACTTCCTGACGCTGCCGGCGTACGAGCAGCTCAAGGGCTGACCCCTCAACCGCCGCCAGGCGAAGCTCACTTGTCCGAGTGGCCCAGGGACTTTCCCGGGGCCACTCGGTCGCGTACGAGCTGCTTCACGGCCGTGGGCTCCGGGAACCCCTGCTCACGGCGGTCCCACACCACCTCGTCGTTGACGCGGACGACGAAGACGCCGCCGGTGCCGGGCTTCAGGGACAGTTCCGTCAACTCGGTCTCGAAGGTGGTCAACAGCTCCTGCGCCAGCCAGGCCGCGCGGGGCAGCCAACGGCACTGGGTGCAGTACTCGATCTCGACTCGCTGGGTCATGCCCGTCGTCTTCCCGTCGTCATCCCCGTCATCCCGGTCGTCTTCCCCATTCATCCCAGGTGTACCGACCAAATTCATCCCAGGTGTACCGA
The DNA here is from genome assembly GCF_016612545.1 of Streptomyces sp. MBT65. Taxonomy (GTDB): domain Bacteria; phylum Actinomycetota; class Actinomycetes; order Streptomycetales; family Streptomycetaceae; genus Streptomyces. Next base: position 23,715 of record NZ_JAENRY010000214.1, read on the forward strand.
CCAATCCTGTTCGGCCGTCGGCCTGCCGTGCAGGTCGGGGACCCGCTTGAGCCAACTCGGGCGGCCCTGCTGGGTCTTCGCCGCGCGGAGGGCCTCCTCGGCGGCGCGTTCCTCCCCGCTGGGGAAGTCGGTGGGGAGCCAGGCCGCGGAGGCCGTCACGCGCGCGTGGAGGTAAGCGACGTACGCCTCCCGTACGGCGTCGGGGGTCGCGAAGCCCGGTTCGTCGGCCAGCCAGGCGTCCGGCACCTCGGCCGCGATGCGGCGCAGCAGTTCCTCGGTCACCTCGGGCGCCAACTCGGCGTCGGCGGCACGGGTGTCGGGGGCGTAGTGGCCCAGCGCGTGATGGCGGAAGTCGTAGGACTTCGTGGGGTCGGCGCCGTCCCAGCGGTGGTGGAAGACGAGGGCGGCGCCGTGGTCGATGAGCCACAGCCGCGGGGGTGCGACGCCGAGTGTGGGCCAGATCATCAGGTTCGAACTGTGCACCGTACGGTCGACGTTGACGGTCAGCGCGTCGAGCCAGACGATCTTTCCCGCCTCCAGCGGGTCGACGGTGCACCGCGCGGCGATCTCCGGGGTGAAGTCCTGGGCACCCGGCAGAAAATCCATACCGAGGTTCAGTCCGGCGCTCGCGCGGTGCAGGTCCCGCACCTCCTGGTGGGGCTCCTCGTCGGCGATCGCCGGGTCGAAGTGCACGAGCACCAGCTCGGGGAAGCGCAGCCCCAGAGCACGCGCCAACTCCCCGACGATCACTTCGGCGACCAGTGCTTTGCGGCCCTGCGCGGAACCGGTGAACTTCACGACGTACATGCCGAGATCGTCGGCCTCGACGAGTCCGGGGACGGAACCGCCGGAGCGCAGGGGCTCGACGTAGCGGGTCGCGGTGACCTCTCTCAGCATGTCCGGCATGAAAGGAGCATAGTGGCAGGTCAACGCCAGGAGGGGTGGCCCTCCGGTGTGCTGCCGGTGGTGAGCCTGCGTTCCCCCGTGCCGTCCGCGCGGACGGCCCAGATCGCCGGCTGGTCGAAGGGGCCCCGGACGAACGCGACCCACTTGCCGTCCGGTGACCAGACCGGGTCCATCTCCTGGGCAGCGGTCCGCACCAGCACCCGGTCGCCGGTGCCGTCCGCCTTGACGATGTGGATGTCTCCCCCGGTCCCCACGCCGGGTGCCCCGGCGGTGTAGGCGAAGTACCGGCTGTCCGGGGACCAGACGGGATCGAGCGCGCGCCGGGACTGGTGGGTGATCTGCCGGGGTGCGGTGCCCGGCTGCGCCGGGTCGACGACGTGGATCTGCCAGCCCGACGCCTTCTGCAGGCACACGGCGATGTGCTTGCCGTCGGGGGACCACGCCGGGTCGTCCACCTTCCCGGTACCGGTGGTCAGTTGGCGCGCGGAGCCGTCCGCGACGGTCACGACGAACAGTTGCTGCACACCGTCCTGCCTGCGCAGGACCGCCAGCCGCTTGCCGTCCGGGGACCAGGACACCCGGCCGCCCGAGATCGCGGCGACCCGCCGGACGTCGCTGCCGTCCGCGTTCGCCGTCCATACGGCCGACTCCTGCCCCGTCTTGCGCGTGAACGCGAACGACTTGCGGTCGGGGGCCCACTGCGGCAGCGCGTCGCACGTCCCGTCGACCAGCTGCTTCGGGTCGTCCTTCGTGGAGTCACGGCGGCCGATCACGCTGTGGCACGTGGCCGATCCGGGGTCCGTGTCCAACCGGACGAGCAGCGGGGCATCGGGAAACGCGGCGGGCGTCGACCGCGATGCCGACGGCGTGCTTCCCCCGGCACCGTCGTCGTCCTGGGTGGAACCGGACCAGGGATGCCACACGAACACCCCCGCGGTGACCGCCGCGACCAGCAGCACCGCTACGGCGACGGGCCTACGGCGGTTCCGTCCCCCTCCGGTGCCGCCCACCGGCCCGGAACCGCCGGGCGGGCCCACGGGGGCGGGCGCGAGGTCCGGCACAGGCCCGAACTCCGGTGCGGGCCCGAAACCGGGACCCGGCGACGACCGCACCGTAAGGGGATGAGGGCTCACGGCCCGCGCCCGCTCGTCGGCCGCCTGCGCGCCGGACGCCATAGGTCGCGGGTCGGACCCCACGGGCAACCGGTCGGATGCCACGGGCCGCGGGTCGGCAGCCGCGACGGGCCGCTCGCCGACCACCGGCTCACCGGGCCACGATGGGGCGGCCACGGCCGACCGCTCCCCGGGCTCCCGCTCACCGGGCCACGGTTCGGCAGCCACACCCGACCGCTCCCCGACCACCGGCTCGTCGGACACCGTCGGCCCCGGATCGACACCCACGACCGGCCGCCGGTCCCCCGTCACCGGCGGGCCGGAGAGCGCCGCCCGTGGATCGGCGGCCCCACCCGCTCCCGGCGACAGGTCCGACGGCGCGAAGTACGCCCCGGGATCCTGCTCCCGTATCACCGCCGTCGCCTCCGCCGGCAGCCACACGTCCGACGCGTGCTGGACCGTGAGTCCGTCGAGGAACTCCAGCGGACCGGGCCGGTCCCGCGGGTCCTTCGCCAGGCAGGCCGCGACCAGCGCGCGCAACTGGCCGGGAACGTCCGTGAGATCGGGCTGTTCGTGCACGACGCGGTAGGGCCAGGCCGCGGCCGCCCCGTCGCCGAAGGGAGCGCGGCCCGCCGCCTGCCCGAGCACCACACCCAGGGCGAACATGTCGACCGCGGGCGTGAGCGTGCCCCCGGTCAGCTGTTCCGGCGCGAGAAACCCGAGGGTGCCGATCTGGAACCCGGTCTGGGTGAGGGCCGTACCGTCGAGGGCCCGCGCGATGCCGAAGTCGATGACCCGGGGGCCGTCCTCCGCGATGATGATGTTGGCGGGCTTCAGGTCGCGGTGGATGACCCCGGCCTGGTGGATCGCCGCCAGCGCCTCGGCGAGCCCGGCGGCCAGCACGGTGAGGGTGTCCGCGGGCAGGGGGCCCACCCGGTCGAGCAGGACCTGCAAGGTCGGTCCGGGTACGTACGCCGTCACCAGCCAGGCCGGGTCGCCCTGCGGATCCGCGTCCACGACCGGCGCGGTGTGGAAGCCGCCGACGCGACGGGCCGCGGCCACCTCGTCGGCGGCTTCCACACCGCGCC
>NZ_JAENRY010000215.1 GCF_016612545.1 Streptomyces sp. MBT65
GGACCCGGACGGTCTCGGGCGGCCGGTCGGTTCGGGGGTCGCGGTGCCGTCCGTCGAGCACTTGGCGTTGTCGATCAGACAACTGGTCGGCTGACCCGTGCCGTTGACCACGAAGCCGACGGTGATCGACTCGCCGGCCGCGAGACCGTCCGGGTCCCACTTCGGCGGCTTCACGGTGATGTGCTGCCCGCGCACGCTCGACTCGGCGTTCCACAGCGAGCTCAGCTTCGCACCGGCCGGCAGGTCGAACTCCAGCGTCCAGTCCTTCTTCCTGGCGCCGGTCGTGTTGGTGACGACGTACTGCGCGGTGTACCCCGTCGACCACTCACTGGTCCTGGTGTAGGCCGCGCCGACGCTCGCCGCCTGGGCGATGCCGGTCAGCATGATCGCGCCGCCACCGATCACCGCGGCGGCGACCGCTCCGCCGATCACCTTGTTCCTGTTGCTGATCCTGCGCCGGTGGGTGCTCATCGCGTGCCTGCTTTCACTGTCCGCCTGGGGGGTGCGGCAGCACGCTAGCGATCCGGAATCGGGCAAAGCGCCTGATCCGGGCAGGAGTTGGCGATCTTAGGGCGCGCTTAAGGAAGGGATCGGGAACGGTTAAAGGTAGAGACCAATCTGCCGCGTCTACGGCGTCTCACGGCCCCGCGATGTCCCTTGCGCTCCGGCTCCCGTCCGTCGAGCTGGATCCATATCCGCACCTCCGTGCCGCCGAGCATCGAGGAGCCGATCCGGACGTCCCCGCCCGTCGACTCCGCGAGCCGGCGCACGATGTCCAGCCCGAGCCCCGTCGACCCGGCGCTGCCGGAACCGCGCCCGCGGGCCATCGCCGCCTCGGGGTCCCGTATGCCGGAGCCCGCGTCCGAGACGAGCACGATCACCGCGTCCTCGCTGTTGTGCACGTCGACCGCGAAGGCCGTGCCCTCGGGCGTGTGCCGGAACACATTGCCGAGCAGGGCGTCCAGGGCGGCGACCAGGTCGGCGCGGGCCACGGGTATCCGCACCGGGCGCTCCACCCCGGCCACCCGCACCTTGCGGCCCTCGTCCTCGGCGAGCGCGGACCAGAACCGCATCCGCTCGCGCACCACCTCGGCCGCGTCGCACCCGGCGCCCGGCCCGGCGGCCACGGTCTGCGGCTTGGCCTCGCGCGCGGTCCGGATGATCGTGTCGACCTCCCGCTCCAACTGCGCGACGGCGGTCCGCGTCTGCTCGGCGGCGGGCCCGTCCCCGAGCGAGGCCGCGTTGAGCCGCAGCACGGTGAGGGGTGTGCGGAGCCGGTGCGACAGGTCGGCGGCCAACTCCCTCTCGTTCGCGAGCAGTTGTACGACCTGGTCGGCCATGGAGTTGAACGCCACCGCCGCCAGCCGCAGTTCGGTCGGCCCCTCCTCGGGCACCCGTGCGCCCAGCTTCCCCTCCCCCAGTTCGTGCGCGCCCTCGACCAGGCGCTGCGCGGGCTGCACCATCCGTACGCCCAGCCGGTCGGCGACCGCGACGGACCCGACGATCAGCGCGAGGCCGACCCCGGCGAGCACCGCCCAGGCCGTACCGACGCCGTTGCTGACCTCGGACTCCGGGACGTACACCTCGACGACGGATATCTCGCCGGAGCTGAGCGCGACGGGTTGCAGCAGGACGGAGCCGCCGGGGACCTCGGTGGTGGAGGCGCGGCCCAGCTTCCGTACGGTCGCGATGTCCTTGTCGGCGGCGCGCTGCCGGCCGATGTCGAGGGCTGCTTTCCCCTCCCCCGCCGGTATGTGGACGGCCATCCCGGAGTCCGCGCCGGCCGAGGCGACGACCTTCTCCAGCTGGTCCCGGTCGGTGGTGATGGACAGCGCGGGCGCGACGGCGGCGGCCTCCCGCTCCGCGTTCGAGAAGGCGCGGTCGCGGGCCATCTCCTTGATGACCAGGCCGAGCGGCACGGCGAAGGCGACGACGACCATGGCCGCGATCGCCAGACAGACCCTGACCAGTGCCCACCTCATCGCACCGACTCCGCTCCCGGTGGCTCCAGCTTCACGCCGACACCCCGCAGGGTGTGCAGATAGCGCGGCCGGGCCGCCGTCTCCCCCAACTTCCGGCGCAGCCAGGACAGATGGACGTCGATGGTCTGGTCGTCGCCGTAGGACTGCTGCCACACCTCGGCGAGGAGTTCCTTGCGCGCCACGACGACTCCGGGCCGCCCGGCGAGGAAGGCGAGGAGGTCGAACTCGCGGCGGGTGAGGTCGAGTCGGACCCCGTCCAGGTCGGCCTGGCGGCGCAGCGGGTCGACAGTTAGTCCCCCGACGCGGAGGACCGAGGACGGGGGTGCCTCACCGGTGGTGGCACGGGAGCGTCGTAGAACGGCGGACATGCGGGCGGAGAGGTGATCGACCGAGAAGGGCTTGGTGAGGTAGTCGTCCGCGCCCGCGTTGAGCAGCCGGACGATCTCCGTCTCGTCGTCCCGGGCGGTGGCGATGATCACCGGTACGTCGGTGATCCCGCGCAGCATCTTCAGCGCCTCGGACCCGTCCAGGTCGGGCAGTCCGAGGTCCAGGATGACCACGTCGAAACGGAAATGGGCGACCTCGCGCAGGGCCTCAAGTGCCGTACCGACACTGCGCACCGTGTGTGCGGCGTCGGTCAGATGCCGGATGAGGGCCGAGCGCACGAACTGGTCGTCCTCGACCACGAGCACACTTGCCATGCGCCGCACCGTACGCCATGCGGGCGACCCGTATCCGGGCCTGTGGACAACTCCCGTCTGTGGACAAAGCCATGGCCATCGACGGGACACCTGTGGGGCGCGTGAGGCAGTATGGCCGCGATGCGCAGAGGACTCGTCAACGGATTCGTGCACGTGCTGGCCTGGTCGCTGGCCACCGGCGCGGCGGTCACGCTGTCCTGGTGGGGCGTCCACACGGTCATGACGGGCACGGCCTACGACCCGCCGCGCGCCCTGCCCATCACGGCGGCCGGCGCGAGCGCGCAGGAAGCGACGCCGCCCGCCGAGCCTTCGGTGCGCGCGGAGTCCTCGCCGAGCCCGACCGGCACTCCGACCCCGAGCCCGAGCACGGACCCGACCCCGACGAGGACGCCGACCGCGAGTCCGTCCCCCTCTCCTTCCGGCGCCGCCTCCGGGCAGGTCAAGAGCTACGACACCGACGGCGGGCGGGTGGTGCTCGAACTCGACTTCACGCCGGCCTATGTGACGCTCGTGTCGGCGACGCCGGGGACGGGCTGGGCGATGCAGGTGTGGAAGACGGACTCGTGGCTGCGGGTGGAGTTCACCAAGGGCACGGGCAAGGTGTCGGTGATCTGCACGTGGCACGACGGGGCGCCGCGGGTGGATGTGGGCAACTACTAGACGTGCGTGGCCTTTACCGGAACACCGACGGGGGTGGTGCCGGTGAGGCGACCGCTGCGGCGTCCGTCACAGGTACGGCGCCGCCGGTGAAGTCGGTGAGTTCGCGGCCGTGTTGGAGCCGGCCCGGGTGGGGGTCGGAGGCGGCGCGCCGGGTCAGTTCGGCGAGCGGGAGCGGGTGGTCGGAGGCGACGAGCACGGCGTTGCCGAACCGCTTGCCGCGCAGCACGGTCGGGTCGGCGATCAGCGCACGTTCCGTGAACCGGGCGGCCACGGTGGCGATTTGACCCCGCAGATGCGCGAGCGGGGGGCCGTCGGCGAGGTTCGCGGCGTAGACCCCGCCGGGTTTGAGCGCCCGGCGCACCTCGTCGAGGAACTCGGTGGAGGTGAGGTGGGCGGGCGTACGAGCCCCGCTGAACACATCCGCGATCACGAGGTCGGCCCAGCCCTCGGGCACCTTCGCGAGCCCCGCGCGGGCGTCCACGGACCGCACCCTGATCCGCGCGTTCGGATCCAACGGCAGCTCCCGCCGCACCAGTTGGACCAGCGCCGCGTCGAATTCCACGACCTGCTGGGTGGAACGGGGGCGGGTGGCGGCGACGTACCGGGCGAGCCCGAGGGCCCCGCCGCCGAGGTGCACCGCCTGGATCGGCTTCCCGGCCGGCGCGGCGAGATCGATGACGTGGCCGAGCCGCCGCTGGTACTCGAAGGACAGATATGCCGGGTCGTCGAGGTCGACGTAGGACTGCGGCGCCCCGTCGATCAGCAGGGTCCAGGCACGCGCGCGTTCCCGGTCGGGTATCAACTCGGCGAGCCCACCGTCGACGGCCTCGACGACGGCCTCGGCGGTGGGACCACCGCGTCGGGGGGTCCTGGACTTTCCCATTGGGCCATTATCGGGGCCTCCGGGTGGGACGGCGCGTCCGGCACCGACGGCCATCCTCCGCGCACCGGCGCGGGGCGCTCAGCGACAGCCGTCCGCCGCCTCGATCAGGCGGGCCGCCTCGCCCAGCGCGGCCCGCAGGACCTCCGGGTCGGTCGCGAGGTCGGCGTCGCCGGGAGGCAGCAGCCAGTCGGAGCCCTCGACGGGGGGCTCGGGGTCGGGGGCGAGGCGCAGGCCCCGGCCATTGGTCTCCGTGCACGTGCTGCCCGGCAGGTCCCAGGCCGCCGCCGTGCCCGGCGGTACCAGGAAGCCGAGCGTGTCGTCGCCGTCGTCGTGCAGGACGGGCCCGACCCCGTCGCACGCGCCGCGCCGCAGGATGTCGACTGCCTCCAGACCCTGCCGCGTCGGCACCGTCACCAGGTCACAGGGCGAGTCCGCGAACGGGGGCGCACTGCACTCCGCGCTCGGCATTCGAGGATCGACGCTCTGCCTGGTCTCCATCCCGGTCTCCACCACGGAACCCCTCCTTGGACGAGCAGGTCGGGAGTCGGGTGGCTCCCGGGTCCACGGGGTTCAACGCGTTGAAGCGTCAACGGCTACGGCACAAGTGCGCCGCAAAGGATGGCAGTTCATGGCAGATCCCGGATGAGATATCCGGTTTGTAGCCAAACCCTGCGTGGCGGGTCGTGCACAGCAGGTACGTTCTTGCCCGCTGGAAACAGGGCGTCACTCAACAAGTCACCCTGAATCCGGCATGGTTCGACGGTTCGCACGAGAGGACCCGGCCATGGCGTCGTCAATGGTGACCCCGTCCCCGTTCCCCCAACCACCGAGACCCAATCTCGCCTTCCGGCGGCTGCGCGGACAGCGCTCACCGGCGGAGTTCGCCGCGGCCGTACGCCGGTCCGCACGGGAGATCGGCGAGCGGGTCAGCTGCGACGCGCGCTACGTCGGCCGGGTCGAAGCCGGTGAGATCCGTTGTCCCAACTACGCGTACGAACGGGTGTTCCTGCACATGTTCCCCGGCCGCACGCTCGCCGACCTCGGCTTCGCGCCCCGCTCGTCCGTACGCGGACGCGGGGCGCGCACCGCCGAGGACACGCCCCCCGCACACCCCACAAGCCCGGCCTGCACCACGCATGAGGCGACCGGGGCGGGTGAGACGCGAGGGGCGTACGAGCCGTATGACACACCGGACCCGTACGACACGCACGAGAACCACGAGGAGAGCGACGTGCTGCGTCGCGCATTCATGAGGGGCGGCACCGTCACGGTGGCCGCCGGCACATTGGGCCCCCTGGGGCTCACCTTGGACGCCGTGGCAGCGGAACGTTCCGTCCGCCGTCCCGGTACGAGCGAGGCGGGCGCCCTGGAAGAGGCCGTCCGCAGAATCCGGCTGCTCGACGACCGGCACGGCGCCGACGGCCTCTACCGGCGCGCGGCGGCCCCGCTGCGCGCCGCCTACGCCCTGCTCGACGCGGGCACCACCCGGCAGTCGATCGCCGAGCGACTGCACTCCGGAGCCGGTGAACTCGCCATCTCGGTGGGCTGGCTGGCCCACGACTCCGGCCGCTTCGACGACGCCCGCTCGCACTACGCGGAAGCCCTCGCGACGGCCCGGGTGACCGGCGACCCGGGCCTCGAGGCCCACGCCTTCTGCAATACGGCGTTCCTCGCGCGGGACGCCGGCCGGCCACGCGAAGCGGTGCGCGCCGCGCAGGCCGCGCAGCGCGTCGGACGCCCGCTGGGCTCCGCCCGTCTGATGTCGCTGCTCGCGCTGCGCGAGGCGGGCGGCTGGGCCGGGCTCGCCGACCGCACCGGCTGCGAACAGGCGCTGGCCCGTGCGCAGGCCCTCTACGAGCGGGGCCGCTCGGACGCCGACCCCGAGTGGATGAGCTTCTACGGAGAGGCCGAGTTGGAGGGGCTCGAAGCGCAGTGCTGGTCGACGCTGGGCGACTGGCCCCGGGCGGCGCGGCACGCGCGGCGGGCGGCACGGCTCCAGGATCCGCACTTCACCCGGAACATCGCGTTGTACACGGCCGAGCTCGCGGACGACCTCGCGCGGGGAGGCCGTCCCGACGAGGCGGCGGCCGCGGGGATGCGGGTGCTCGATCTTCTGGACCTGGTGCAGTCGTCGCGGATCCAGACGATGCTGGCCGGGACCGCGCGGGTGCTGTTGCCTCATCGGCGGGCTTCGGGGGTGTCCGCGTTTCTTGAGAGGCACTCGGGGGTGCCTCGTACGGCGGTGTAGTTCTTCGGCTGCCGGTCGGTGGGGCTGGGTCACGCAGGTCCACGCCCCTAGAGGGCAACCATGTGCCCCACGTCGTTCCAGCTCTCTATCGCCGGGTCTCCGTATGCCCAGCCGAGCACGGACAACGACGTCGGATTGAGCCGTATCCGCGCCGCGAAGTCGATCGGCAGGCCCAGCCAACGCGCGCCGATCGAGCGCAGGATGTGGCCGTGGGCGAAGACCAGGACGTCACGGTCCTCGGAGCGGGCCCAGGCGACGACCTCGTCCGCGCGGGCGGTCACCTCGGAGAGGGTCTCCCCTTCGGGGACGCCGTCGCGCCAGATCAGCCAGTCGGGGCGCACGGAACGGATCTCCTCCGGGGTCAGGCCCTCGTAGGCGCCGTAGTCCCACTCCATGAGGGTGTCCCAGGTGGTCGCGCGGTCGCCGAAGCCGGCGAGTTCGCAGGTCTCACGCGCGCGTGCCAGTGGGCTGGTGCGGACCTCCACCCCGGGGAGGCCGTCGAAGGGGGGCCGGTGCAGTCGCTCGCCGAGCACCTTGGCGCCGCGTCGGCCCTCTTCGAGGAGGGGGACGTCCGTCCTGCCGGTGTGCCTCCCGGACAGCGACCATTCCGTCTGTCCGTGCCGGGCCAACAGGATGCGCGGTGCCATGGGGGACCCTTCCGGGAGAAAACGAGAGGCGGGTCACTCCATCATCGCTCACCCTGGAAAAGGGCAACCCAGGGGGCGATCTCTGCGTCTTTGAGGTCCGGGGGCGCCCGAAACCGGGCGCGCGCATACGCCGTAAAGTGTCCCGACCGGGTTACCGGGCAGCCGGACCACCGGGCACCGCACCAGAGCAGAAGGGGGAGGGCGATCGGATGCCGCAGACCGAGACACCAGGCATCGAGGCGGACCGGCGACCCCGGCTGCGCTGGTGGACCGAGCTGCCGCTGATCCTCATGGTGTACGCCTCGTACTCGGCGGGCCGACTGCTGGCCCGGGGCGACACGGCGAGCGCCGTCGACCACGGTCTGGCGATCCTGCGCATCGAGAAGGCCCTGCACATCAACGCCGAGCACCCGCTCAACCGGCTCTTCACGCGCGAGGCCTGGCTCGGCATCCCGGCCGACTTCTGGTACGCGTCGCTGCACTACCTGGTCACGCCCGCGATCCTGATCTGGCTGTTCCGGTCACGCGCGCACGTCTACCGCGCGGCCCGCACCTGGCTGATGACGTCCACGTTCATCGGCCTGATCGGCTTCACCCTCCTCCCGACCTGCCCGCCCCGGCTGCTCTCCCCCGGCTACGGCTTCGTCGACACGATGGCCAAGTACAGCTCGTACGGCTGGTGGGGCGGCGACGCGAGCGCGCCGCGCGGCCTGGGCGGCATGACGAACCAGTACGCGGCGATGCCGAGCCTGCACTGCGGCTGGGCGCTGTGGTGCGGGGTGATGCTGTGGCGCTACGGCGGTACACGGCTCACGAAGGTCCTCGGTGTCGCCTATCCGCTGCTCACGGCGATCGTGGTCATGGGCACCGCGAACCACTATCTGCTCGACGCGGTCGCTGGTGTGGTCGTGATGGGGTTCGGGTTCCTGCTGGCGCCGCAGGTGATGAAGGCCGCGGACCGGATCAGGGCTCGGTTCGAGGGGCACGGTTCGCTCGTCGCGGCCCGCTCCCGCGACCTCGTTCCCGGCCTCTCCCGCGACCTCGCGAGTGCCGTGTCGCATGACACCTCTCGCGCCACTGAAACCTCAATTGTCAGTGGCGGATGCCAGACTTCGCCGGGTGAGCGAATTCCACGGCAGCGCGAGTCACAGCTCGGTACCGGAGCCGAGCCGGGTGCCTCCCCCACGGACGCGGGGGACGGCGCTCCGGCACCGGCTCGCTGAGCTGCGCGGCCCCGACGTCCCGGCCAAGGCACTGGACGCGCGCGCCCTCGCGGCGCTGGCGGCGAACCCGGGCTGCAAGCGCCGGGCGATCCTGGACGGCGCGGGGGTGAACAAGGCGGTGCTGGCCGACGCGCTCGGCTCGCCGTCGGCCTTCGGACAGTCCCAGTTCGCCTTCATGCGGGGCAACGCCTTCGAGGCCCGGGTCAAGGCGGACGGCGGCGCGGAGCTGCTGCGCCTGGTGCACGAGAAGCTGGACCCGGGCGCCGAGCCGCCGACCCGCGCGCGGGTGCCCGATCTGTCCGCGATCGGCCCCGAGGGGCGCGCGGCCCGTACGGCGCTGGCGCTGCGCGAGGCCGGCGAGGCCGCCGCGTGGACCCTGCTGGACCACCCGATGCTCGCCCTCGACGTGGCGGGTTCCCCGGCCTTCCTGGAGCCGGACGCGGTCGTCGTGCACCCGGACGGCGGTTGGACGGTCGTGGAGATCAAGTCCTTCCCGATGCTGGACGGTTCGGCGGACCCGGCGAAGGTCGGCGCGGCGGCCCGCCAGTCGGCGGTGTACGTGCTGGCACTGGAGGAGGTCGCCGCCCGCCTGGAGCCCGTCCCGCGGGTGCACACGCGCGTGCTGCTCGTCTGCCCGAAGGACTTCTCGAACCTGCCGACCGCGTCCGCCGTCGACGTCCGCAAGCAGCGCGCGGTCACCGGCCGCCAACTGGCCCGCCTCACCCGCATCGAGGACATCGCCGACGCCCTCCCCGAGGGCACCTGCTTCGCCCCCGACCGCCCGGCCGCCGAGCTGACCGCGGCGGTCGAGTCGGTCCCCGCGGCCTACGCCCCCGAGTGCCTGGCCGCCTGCGAGCTGGCCTTCCACTGCCGCGACCGTTCCCGTACGTCCGGCGCGGTCACCACCCTGGGCCGTTCCCTGCGCGCCGAGTTGGGCGATCTGACCACGGTCGACGAGGTCCTGTCGGCGGCCCACGGCGCGTCCGGCGACCCGGACGACCCGGCGGTGGCCGCGTTGCGCAGGGCGGCGGAGCTGCGGGCCGAGGCGCTGGCGCCTCACCTGGAGCAAGGGGAAAGCCGACAAGGAATCCTGGACGAGCGGCAGGAGGGGGTCGCATGTCGCTGATCTCGACTCTCGCCCGCCTGGAGGCCGTTCACAGCGGCCGGGCCCAACCCGCCGCCACCGTCCGCCACCGGCACCTCTCCGAGCGCCCCCTGGTCGTCGTGCCGCTCACCACCGCCGGTGAGGCCGGGGCGCCCCTGGGCGCACTCGTCGGCACGGACCGGGACGCGCCGCGTCTGCTCGTCGTGGCCCAACCGCGCGACCGGGACCTGAGGTTCGCGTTCCTCGCCGAACTCGCGGACGTGGTGCTGCCGTACATCGACACATACGCCGACGACGTCGAGGCGGCCGAGCGCAACGAGACCGATCCGGAGACCGGGAAGCGGGTCAAGGTCGAGGTCGAACTGTGCGCGGACGCACCGCAGTTGATCGTGCCGAGCCGCGCGGGCATCGAGTTGGTACGGCTGCTCGGCCGCTCGATGCGGTTTCGGCGTACGGCCGAGCAGGACCCGGAGACCCCGCATCCCGCGCCCCCGCGCGTGCCGTTGCTCGGGCGGTGGCTGACGCACTTCGGGGAGCGGGCCCGGGTGCCCGGTTCGGCGCTGCTGCTCGCGCTCACCGAGGTACTCGGCCGGCACTGGGCCACCGGTCAATCCAGCCTGGAGGACCAGCACTTGGGCGCGCTGCTCGCCTGGATCGACCCGCCGGACGGCGTCCCGGGCGCCGAGGCCGCGCTCGACGCGGAGCTACGGCGGGACGCGCGCGGCCAGTTGGTGTGCCCGCCGGCCGGCCCGGCCACGGACCCGGCGTTCGACAACAAGCTGCTCGCCCCCGCCATCGAGCGCTACGACCGCGCCCGTACCGCCCTCGCCGCCGCCGAGGACGGTCTGGAGGCCGACGACCGGCTCGGTGAACTCACCGCCGCCGAGCGGGAGATCAGGTCCCTCGTCGAGAGCATCACCCGCCCCACCTGGGACGCGGTGTGGCAGGGAGTCGACCTGCTGCGGGCGCTGCCGGAGGGCCCGCACGCCGTCGACCGGTGGACCCGGGACCGCTGGTCGTTCACCGGTCACCGGGACCGGATCGTCGCCGGTGAGCCCCCGCAGCCGCGCCGCGACGACGCGGTCACCGCGGCCAACAAGCTCGCCACGCGCGAGCGCGAGCAGGCCCGGCTCGATGCCCAGGAGGCCCTGGACGACCCGCTGGTGATGGCCGGGCGGCGGCTCGCCGGGGAGGCGTTCGCGGGCGAGGTCATCGATGTCGTCATGGCGTACAGCGAGGGCAAGAGCCCCCGCCCGCGCCCGCTGGTGACCGTGCGCACGGACGACCGGCCGCATCTCGGGGAGCGGGTGAAGGTGTTCCGGTCGCTGGGCGGGAAGCCGCAGTCGGCGGAGTTCGTGGGCCTTGAGGAGGACGGGGCTCTCGTCGTGCTGCGGGTCGTCGACAAGATGGGCCGCGGCAAGGAGCCGGAGACCGGTTCGCTGCCGGAGAAGGGCGACCGGATCTGCTTCACGCTGTTCGAGCACGAGCAGCGCGGCGGCGCGAAACTGCCCGACCAGGAGGAGACACCGTGGACGCACGGCGGCCCCCCGGGCGAGGAGAGCGCCGTACAGGAGTCGGCCGATCCGGTGACCGAGGAGGACGTGCTGTGACCGCCGAGTTCGACCCCGGTGCCGAGGCCGGCCGCGCCACCGACGCGATCCTCCGCGACACCCTGCACGGCACCGCGCGCGGAGTCGTCGTCGACTCCCCGCCGGGCGCCGGGAAGTCCACGCTCGTCGTGCGCGCGGCGCTCGAACTGGCCGACGCCGGGCGCCCGTTGATGGTGGTCGCGCAGACCAACGCGCAGGTCGACGACCTCGTCGTCCGGCTCGCCGAGAAGAACGGCGAGCTGCCCGTGGGCCGCCTCCACAGCAGTGACGCGGACCCGTACGACAAGGCGCTGGACGACCTGCCGAACGTACGGAAGTCGGCGAAGGCGGGTGAGCTGGCCGGGCTCCCGGTCGTCATCTCGACGGCGGCCAAGTGGGCGCACGTCAAGGTCGACGAGCCGTGGCGGCACGCGATCGTCGACGAGGCGTACCAGATGCGCTCGGACTCGCTGCTGGCCGTGGCCGGGCTGTTCGAGCGGGCGCTGTTCGTGGGCGACCCGGGGCAGTTGGACCCGTTCGCGATCGTCGGCGCGGAGCAGTGGGCGGGCCTGTCGTACGACCCCTCGGCCTCGGCCGTGACGACCCTCCTCGCGCACAACCCCGAACTGCCGCAGCACCGCCTGCCGGTGTCCTGGCGCCTCCCGGCCTCAGCGGCTCCCCTGGTCTCGAACGCGTTCTACCCGTACACCCGTTTCCGCAGCGGCACGGGCCACGGCGACCGGCTCCTCAACTTCGGTGTCCCGTCGGACGGTTCGGGCCCGGACCGGGTGATCGACGAGGCGGCGGAGTCGGGTTGGGGCCTGCTGGAACTACCGGCCCGCCACACGCCCCGTACGGACCCGGAAGCGGTACGGGCGGTGGCGACGGTCGTACGACGACTGCTGGACCGGGGCGGCGCGGCCACATCCGAACGCTCCCCCGACCCCACTCCCCTGACCGCCGACCGCATCGCCGTCGGCACCGCGCACCGGGACCAGGCGGCGGCGATCCGGGCGGCGCTGGCCGAGGTGGGCGTCACGGACATCACCGTGGACACCGCGAACCGGCTCCAGGGCCGGGAGTTCGACGTCACGGTGGTTCTCCACCCGCTCTCCGGCCGCCCCGACGCCACCGCCTTCCACCTGGAGACGGGCCGCCTCTGCGTCCTCGCCTCCCGCCACCGACACGCCTGCATCGTGATCTGCCGAGCGGGCGTCACCGACCTCCTGGACGACCACCCGTCGACGGAGCCGGTACAGCTGGGGGTGACGGTGAAGTTCCCGGACGGGTGGGAGGCGAACCATGCGGTGCTGGCGCATCTGGCGGAGCATCGGGTGACGTGGAGACCGTGACCGTGGCCCTGGGTTGGAGAGCCTGACCTGCGGCTCCTCGTTGTTCGGGCGGTCGGTGACGCATACCGTGCCCGTCCGGTGGGCAGCCAATCACGCGGTGCGGGATCCGTGCCTCGGGAGTATGCCCGGGGCCCCTTGCGCCGCCGGGGGACAATGGACGGTGGTCCGGCTCGTGAGGCGGGTCATCCGTGACGTACGAGGAGGAGAAGACATGGCGGAGCACACGCCGCGTCGCAACGAATCGCGGCTACGCCCCGCGCCCCTGCTCTTCGAGCCCGCGCAGGCGGCCGAGGACCCGGAGCACTTCTTCGACCTGGAGTCGATAGACGACCCCCGCGCACTGCTGGCCCGTGCGACGGAGCTGACCCACGCGTTCCGCGCCGCGACCGATCGCGCGGTGGAGTTCCAGGCGATCGCGGCGCGGAACGCGTGGGTCA
>NZ_JAENRY010000216.1 GCF_016612545.1 Streptomyces sp. MBT65
GGGGCCGGGTACAGGGCGGGGGGTCGGCGCGACGCGGCCGCTGGCCGGAGTGGCGCGGGGACCCTGGGCACTCTCGTGAATCTGAGGCTCCTCGGGAATGAGAGGCATGAGCTGATTTTTATCAAACGCTGGTGCGGCTTGCGGCAGCGGGTGGCACATGAGTGCGAGCGGAACGGTCAGAAGTCGAATCCGAGTTGGCCCTCGATCTTCGGAACGTTTCCCTCCGCCCAACTGCGGGCCTTCTTGAGGTGCCGCCACTGGGGCAGCGCATCAAGATACGCCCACGACAACCGGTGGTACGGGGTGGGGCCCCGCTCCTCCAGTGCGGCCTTGTGCACGGGTGATGGGTACCCGGCGTTGGCCGCGAAAGCGAAGTCTGCATGGTCGAGGCCCAGTTCGGCCATCATTTTGTCGCGCTGAACCTTGGCGATCACCGAAGCGGCCGCGACCGCCACGCACGACTGGTCGCCCTTGATCACCGTACGGACCCGCCAGGGGTCCCCGAGGTAATCGTGCTTCCCGTCGAGGATGACCGCGTCGGGGCGAACGGGCAAGGCCTCCAGGGCACGCACTGCGGCGAGCCGCAGCGCGGCCGTCATCCCCAGGTCGTCGATCTCCTCCGGAGAGGCGTGTCCCAGGGCGTACGCCGTGACCCACTTGCGGAGTTCCTCCGCGAGTTCGGTGCGTCGTCTGACCGCGATGAGTTTGGAGTCGGTGAGGCCTTCGGGGGGTCGGCGCAGTCCGGTGACCGCCGCGCAGACAGTGACGGGGCCGGCCCACGCACCGCGCCCCACCTCGTCGACGCCTGCAATGACCTTGGCCCCGGTCGTGGCGCGGAGTGAGCGCTCGACGGTATGAGTGGGTGCTTCGTACGGCATGGCGCCCTCAGGGTACGCCGCCCGGAACCCCCTGCGACACCCGGGTTTCGCCGGCCCCCTTCCCAGACCGTTCCGAGCCTGTTCACGCGCCGCCCGGCCGGAGCAGCGGAAGCATCAACTGGTCGATCATTTCCTCGATGTCGCGGTCGACCCATTCGCTGCCGCACATCTTCGAGCGGTACATCATCATTGCCGGGATGGCATCGAAGACATAGCTGTTGGACGCGTCGGAGCGAACCTCGCCTCGCTCTATTCCACGGTTGATCGCGTCGCGGAGCATTTTGATCGTCGGCTCCACGACCCCTTCGAAGATCACGCCGTGGAATCGCTCCGCCTGCGCAGTGTCGCATTCGTGAATCACCGCACGGAGGGCGAATCCGGGGCGCGAGAACATCGCGTCGCGCGCCCGCGTGCACAACGCCAGCAGATCCTCGCGCACATTTCCCAGGTCGGGCGGCCCCTCCAGACGCGGCAGTCCGGCCTGCAAGGCGTCCGCGACGAGGTCCTCCTTCGAGGACCAGCGCCGGTAGACCGCCGCTTTGCCCGTCTGGGCACCGGCGGCGACGCCTTCCATCGTGAGGGCGTTCCATCCGACCGTGCTGAGTTGCTCCAGCGCGGCGTCCAGGATCGCGCGTTCGAGCACGGCGCCGCGACGACGGAGGGAGACCGCCTGAGCGGGGGCGGCCGTCCAGCCCGAAGTAACCATCTGAGTGTCTCCAGCGTGCAGTGGAACGGGGAGTTCCGGGGATCGGGGATGCGTCACACGGCAGCGACGGGGGATGCGCCGCTCGAAGGCGAGTTAAGTGAACGCTTGCGTTCACTGTTGGGGACTCACTACCGTTGACGCGGCAGTGAACGCGAGCGTTCACTAACGCACTTAGGGGGGACCCATAGTGACAACCTCTCAGTTGACTCAGGACCCAAAGCCAGGAGCGGCCCGCCGGGAGGGGCATCCCGGTATCGCGCTCGCGGTCATCGCGGCCTGCCAACTCATGGTGGTACTCGACGCGACGATTGTGAACATCGCGCTCCCGCACATTCAAGCCGCGCTCAGCTTCAGCACCACCGACCTCACGTGGGTCGTCAGCGCCTACACCCTCACCTTCGGCGGTCTGCTGCTTCTCGGCGGCCGGGCCGGCGACATCCTCGGCCGGCGCCGGGTGTTCATCACCGGCATCCTGCTCTTCACCTTCGCCTCGCTGCTCGGCGGACTCGCCCAGGAACCATGGCAGTTGCTGGCCGCGCGCGTCCTCCAGGGCGTGGGGGGCGCGATCGCGTCGCCCACCTCGCTGGCGCTCATCACCACCACGTTCCCCGAAGGCCCCGAGCGGAACAGGGCGTTCGGGGTCTTCGCCGCGGTCTCGGCCGGCGGCGGCGCGATCGGTCTGCTCGCGGGCGGCATGCTCACCGAGTGGCTCGACTGGCGCTGGGTGCTCTTCGTCAATGTGCCGATCGGCCTGCTGATCGCCGTGCTCACGCCGCTGTACATCAGCGAGTCCGAACGGCACACCGGCCGGTTCGACATCGCGGGCGCGCTCACCTCGACGGCGGGCATGGCGTCCCTCGTCTACGGCTTCATCCGCGCGGCGGACAAGGGGTGGCGCGACAGCGTGACCATCGGGTCCTTCGGTGCGGCCGTCGTCCTGTTGCTGGCCTTCGTGGTCATCGAGTCCAGGGCCAAGGAACCGATCACCCCACTGAGGATGTTCGCCGACCGCAATCGCTCGGGCACGTACGTGATCATGCTGAGCCTGGCCGCCGCGATGTTCGGCATGTTCTTCTACATCGTGCTCTTCGTGCAGAACGTGCTGGGTTACAGCCCGATCCAGGCGGGGCTCGCCTTCCTGCCGGTGACGGTCGTGATCGCGGCCGGCGCGGGGCTGTCCCAGCAGTTCCTGCCGAGGTTCGGACCACGGCCGTTCATGCTCGTCGGCTCGGCCCTCGCGGTGATCGGGCTTGCCTGGCAGACCCTCATCAGCTCGGACAGTTCGTACGTCGACGGAGTGCTCGGCCCCATGCTGGTGTTCGGCTTCGGCATGGGCCTGAACTTCGTGACGCTGACGATCACCGCGGTGTCCGGTGTCGCCCCGCACGAGGCCGGCGCGGCGTCCGCGCTGCTCAACGCCATGCAGCAGGTGGGCGGTTCGCTCGGTCTGTCCATCCTGACCACGGTGTTCGGCTCGGCCAGCAGGGACGAGGCGAAGAAGCAGCTGCCGAAGTTCCTGACCGGCGGATCGGCAGAGCAGAAGGCCGAGTTCGGCAAGACACACCAGTTGCCCGCGCCATGGGGGCACGAGGTGCTCGCGCACGGCATCTCGACGGCTTTCGTCCCGGCCGCCGCGATGGCCGTACTCGCCCTGGTCACCGCCTGGTTGGTGATCCGGGTCCGCAAGAGCGATCTCGACGCCCTCGCGGGCACGGCGGGCCCGGGGATCGGCTGACCGGCCGGGCCCTGTCAGGACCCGGCCGACCGACAACGACGAAGACCTCATGACCACCCCCTCCAACTGCCGTGTCCTGTCTGCCGTGCGGACTCATGGGTCACACAGCGGCTGCCAGGACAACGGCCGGGCGGTCACAGAGAGTTCCCGACGGACACAGAGAGTTTCAGTCGCGTGCGGGGGCGTTGCCCGGGCAAGGAGTTGGGGGCGTCAGACGGACGCCGGAATCCAGCCCGGCAGCGCCTCCGTCTGCTCCACCCACCCGGCGGGCGGCGTCCCCGCCTTCCCGCCGGCGATCACGCCGCCCACGATGGCGCAGGTGGTGTCCACATCCCCGCCGACCTGAGCGGTGGCCCAGAACGCCCCCTCGTAGTCGCCGAGGCCCCGCGCGGCCGACCAGAGTGCGAAGGGGACCGTGTCATGAGCCGACGTACGGCGTCCGCAGCCCAGAACGGCCGCGACAGTGCCCGGATCGGCGTAGTCGAGCATGTCCCGGGCGCGCCGCAGGCCCGCGCCGACCGCGCTCTTCGGTACGAGTGCGATGACACCGTCGAGGAGCGCCTCGGGGCCGGGCGGGCCGTCGGGTGCCGCGGCCAGTGCGGCGGCCGCGGCGACGGCCATGGCGCCGACCACGGCCTCACGGTGCTGGTGCGTGGGGTAGGCGGAGATCTCCGCCTGGTGGGTGGCCTGCTCGGGGTCGTCCGCGTACCAGGCGCCCAGGGGCGCGATCCGCATGGCCGCGCCATTGCCCCACGATCCCTGTCCGTTGAAGAGCGCGGCGGACAGTTCGCGCCAGTCGCCGCCTTCCCGGACCAGGCGCAACAGCCGGTTGACCGCGGGGCCGTAGCCGCGGTCGAAGTCGTGGTGCTCGGCGAAGGAATGCGCCAGGGCGTCCTGGTCGATGCGTTGATGGGCCGCCAGGACGGCGACCACGGAGCCGGCCATCTCCGTGTCGTCCGTCCACTGCCAGGGAGCCGGGGGCAGTTCGCGGCGCTTGAGCAGCGGGTGGTTCGCGGGCACGAAGAACTGCGAGCCCAGTGCGTCCCCCACAGCCAGCCCCCGAAGGCTGGCCAGGGCTCGGCCCAGGCGCGCGTCGGGAGAGTCGGGAGAATCCGAGGAGTCGAGGTCGGGACAGTCGAGAGAGTCGGGAATGGAGTCAGAGGTCATCGCTCCGCACCGTATCCACTGATCCCGTACGGTTCCGGGTCCCGCCAGCTGTCGAACGGCCGGTCCAGCGCGTACCTGCCGTCGTCCCCCAGAACGAGCATCCGCATCTCGGCGTTCCCCGGATTCGAGAGTGACTCGAACTCCGCGACCGTCCAGTGGAACCAGCGCATGCAGAACAGCCGCATCGCCAGGCCGTGGGTCACCAGGAGCACGTTCGGCGGGTGGTCGGGGGCCTCGAAGCTGCGGTACAGGCTCTCCAGGAAGCCGCCCACCCGGTCGTACACGTCGGCGCCGGACTCGCCCTGGGCGAAGCGGTAGAAGAAGTGCCCGTACGCGTCCCGGTACGCCTTCTGGAGGCGTACGTCGTCCCGGTCCTGCCAGTTCCCCCAGTCCTGTTCGCGCAGCCGGGGTTCCTCGCGTACGCGGACGAGGTCCGGGTCGAGGTGGAAGGCGCGGAAGGTCTCGTGCGTACGGCGGTACGGGGAGACGTACACGCTGATGCGCTCGCGGCCGAAAACCTCCCGCAGCCGCTTGCCGGTCTCCTCCGCCTGCCGCCAACCTTGGTCGGTCAGCGCCAGAGAATGGTCGGGTTCACGCTCGTACACAGTGTCATCAACATTGCCCGTTGACTCGCCGTGCCGGACAAGGACGATGCGCCGTGGTCGTGCCATGCCAAAACCCTAGATCGAGTCACGGCATATCGAGCACTCGTACGGGCTCCATACGGCGTAGGTCACACGAATTCTGCTCGATGGGCCACATAGGGGCGCACGATTCACACACCGGGACGTCGATGGCATCAGTTTGGATCTCAAACCGTCCAGCTCGGTTCCAACTGCACGATGTCCCCCGTGAGGGACACGACGTCCGCCTCGATCTGGGCCCTCAGTGCGAGCCGCTCCACCCGCTCGGTGCGGTACTTGCCGTGCTCGGCGGCCGAGTGCCACATCGACAGCACCATGAACTCGTGTTCCGGAGCCTCGCCGAACAGTCCCCGGAGCATGCCGGGGGAACCCGCCATCGCCGGGTTCCAGACCTTCTCCTGCATCAGCGTGAAGTGCTCGGCGCGCTCCTCGTGGACACGACACAGGGCCACCCGCACCAGGTCGGCATCGGTGAAGCGCGGCTCGAAGCCTGTCTTCACGTCGAAGCGATGGTCGAACAGCTTGACCTGCGCGTCCTTGAAGGTGCCCACCTGGGCCGAGGCCAGTCGGTCATGTGATCGGGCCATGAACGAGTCGTAGAAGGCACGGCTTTCCCAGAACGCGAAAATGTGTGCCACTCCTGGCCGCGCTCTGCTCCAGCCTCCCCCCTGTCCCCGAAATCCCGGCTCCCCCGGAAGCCCCGCCCACTTTCGCTGCCCGCGCTCGAAGCCGCGGCGGTCCACCACGGTGCAGCGAATCCACTTGACCAGCACCGCGCCATCGTAAGGCCACCGAGCGTGGCGCCGGTCACGCTCCGGCGGAGATCGTCGGCGCACACGCCCCCGCGCGCGTGGCACGATGGACAACGAACGCTGATTGCCCAGCAGTTGGGGCACGCGATCAAGGCGAACGGGGAAGGGGAACTGTGGTGAACGGCCTCAGCAAGGGGATCCGCAAGGCCGAAGTCGGGCTCCAGTGGGATCCGAGTCCCACCGGGCAGCCGCCCGTCGATCTGGACATCGTCGCCACCACGTATGTGGCGGGTGATCCGCACGGCACTCCCGCGTATGCGGTGCACTTCGACAGCCGCTCCCCCGACGGCACCATCTACCTCAACCGGGACAGCAAGGACGGCAAGGGCTTCGGCTGGGACGAGGTCATGACGCTGGAGCTGGACCGGCTCGCCGACCGGTACGCGCGCGTGGTGGTCGGCGTCGTCATCCAACAGCGTGCCGCCCACCGTACGTTCGTCAACGTCCTCAACCCGAAGCTGCGCATCCGCGAGGGGTACACCGTCCTCACCGAGCACGACTTCGGTGACGTGCTCGGTGCGACGGCGGCGACGGTCGGGGAGTTCGTCCGGGACGACTCCGGAAGCTGGGACTTCCATCCCGGCATCCGGGGCTTCGAGGACGACCCCGCGACCTTCATCAGGACGATGGGCAAGGCGTAGCAGCCCCACCCATCGGGACGGCGCGTCAGCCGGCGGTCCAGCCCGGGACCGTCGGCAGCACCTCCTCGGCGATGCGGAACAGCGCCTCGTCGTCCGGCGGCACGTCGTCCTGCCGCCAGATGGATATCTCGAAGGAGTCGCCGCCGTCATTCGCGCTCGTGGAGACCAACAGGCTGCGGGCGATACCCCCGGGGCCCGTACTGGCCTTGCCTCCGCCGAGGCTGAAGCTGATCGCGATGGTCCGGTCCGAGTAGAGGACCGCCGGGTGCCCCAGCACACGCTTCACCTGCGAGGTCGAGTCCACATAGCGGGCCGCCTCGGTGATGGGAACGTCGTCGTAGGACGCCGACAGCCGCACCGAATAGGTCTCCAGGTCCACGTCGGCCTCGGGACTGGCGATCTTGGTGCCACCGGCGAGCGTCATCCAGCCCGCGCTGCCCGAGGCGCTCTGCGCGTGTTCGTCCGGAGTGCCCAGCAGCACCGGAAGGTCCGTGCGGTTCAGCGCCGTACAGAGCGCCTTCGGCGAGGCGTACCCCGCCGGCAGGGTCTTGTCCGTGCTCGCCGAGCAGGTCGCCGGTTTGCCGGGCTGTGACGTCGTCTTCGGCAGGACCGCCCCGAGTCCCCACATGCCGCCCACGACACCCCCGACCACCACCACTGCCGCGACCGCCTGGGCCCCCGCCCTCATGCCTCTTTCGGGCTCGACGGAATCGTCGCTCATGCCCCCACCCTCCCCTGTGCGCACGCTATGCGCGCTGAGGGAGATTAACCGCTGATCGTTCCCCTGGGAAACCGGATTCGCCCCGGGCGGGGAAACGCCGAGGGCGGTGGATCCGGAACTCCGAATCCACCGCCCTGAGCGGCTAGTTCACTTCAAGGGGACGCCCTGGCTCAGCTGCAGCCGCTGGTCGACCCGCACCCCTCGCAGATGTAGCAGGAACCGGCCCGCTGCATCTTCGTACCGCAGGAGAAGCAGAGCGGGGCGTCGGCCTGAATACCCAGCTGCATCTCCACCAGCTCGGCGCTGGTGTGCACCTGCTGCGTGGCGGGCTTGGCCGCCTCGACCACGGCTACGGCCTTCGGCGTGGCCACGGCCTTCAACTCCTGGGCGCGCGGCGCCGACTGGGCCAGGCCCTCCACGTCGACCTCGTCGTCCGTCGGCTCGTACGAGCCGGTGTCCAGGTGACGCTGGCGCTCCTCGGCGGAGTGGATGCCGAGCGCGGAGCGCGTCTCGAAGGGCAGGAAGTCGAGCGCCAGGCGACGGAAGATGTAGTCGACGATCGACTGCGCCATCCGCACGTCCGGGTCGTCCGTCATGCCGGCCGGCTCGAAGCGCATGTTCGTGAACTTCGAGACGTACGTCTCGAGAGGCACGCCGTACTGCAGGCCTACGGAGACGGCGATCGAGAAGGCGTCCATCATGCCCGCGAGGGTCGAGCCCTGCTTCGACATCTTCAGGAAGACCTCGCCGAGACCGTCGTCCGGGTAGGAGTTGGCGGTCATGTAGCCCTCGGCGCCGCCGACGGTGAAGGAGGTCGTGATGCCCGGGCGGCCCTTGGGGAGGCGCTTGCGGACGGGGCGGTACTCGACGACCTTCTCGACCGCGGTGCGGATGGTCTCCTCGGCCTTGGCGGTGACCTCGACCTTCTCCTTCTCCTTGGTCTTCGCGGAGAGGGGCTGGCCGACCTTGCAGTTGTCGCGGTAGATCGCGAGCGCCTTGACGCCAAGCTTCCACGCCTCGAAGTAGACCTCTTCGACGTCCTCGACGGTCGCCGTCTCCGGCAGGTTGACCGTCTTGGAGAGCGCGCCGGAGATCCAGGGCTGGATGGCGGCCATCATGCGGACGTGGCCCATCGCGGAGATGGAACGCTCGCCCATGGCGCAGTCGAACACCTCGTAGTGCTCGGTCTTGAGGCCCGGGGCGTCGATCACGTTGCCGTTCTCGGCGATGTGGGCGACGACCGCCTCGATCTGCTCCTCCTGGTAGCCCAGGCGGCGCAGGGCCTGCGGGACGGTGCCGTTGACGATCTGCATCGAGCCGCCGCCGACCAGCTTCTTGAACTTGACCAGGGCGAGGTCGGGCTCAAGTCCGGTGGTGTCGCAGGACATCGCGAGACCGATGGTGCCGGTCGGGGCGATGACGGACGCCTGCGAGTTACGGAAACCGTTCTTCTCACCGAGGTGCAGCACGTCCTGCCAGGACTCCGTGGCCGCGGCCCAGATGGGCGTGTCCAGGTCGTCCGCGCGCGGGGCCACGGCGTTGGCGTCGGCGTGCTGCTTCATGACACGCAGGTGCGGCTGCTCGTTGCGGGCGTAGCCGTCGTACGGGCCGACGACCGCGGCGAGTTCGGCGGAACGCTTGTACGACGTGCCGG
This sequence comes from Streptomyces sp. MBT65, assembly GCF_016612545.1. Classification (GTDB taxonomy): domain Bacteria; phylum Actinomycetota; class Actinomycetes; order Streptomycetales; family Streptomycetaceae; genus Streptomyces. The sequence goes on from NZ_JAENRY010000216.1 coordinate 8,959, forward strand.
TCATCAGGGAGGTGATGGCACCCGCGAGGGCACGGCCGCCGTCGGAGTCGTAGGCGTGGCCGGTCGCCATCAGCAGGGCGCCGAGGTTGGCGTAGCCGATGCCGAGCTGGCGGAACGCGCGTGTGTTCTCGCCGATCTTCTGCGTCGGGAAGTCCGCGAAGCAGATGGAGATGTCCATCGCGGTGATGACGAGCTCGACGACCTTGGCGAAGCGCTCGACCTCGAAGGACTGGTGGCCCTTGCCGTCGTCCTTCAGGAACTTCATCAGGTTCAGCGAGGCGAGGTTGCAGGACGTGTTGTCCAGGTGCATGTACTCGCTGCACGGGTTCGAGCCGTTGATACGGCCGGACTCCGGGCACGTGTGCCACTGGTTGATGGTGTCGTCGTACTGGATGCCCGGGTCGGCGCAGGCCCAGGCGGCCTCGGCCATCTTGCGGAAGAGCTCCTTGGCGTCGACCTCCTCGATGACCTCGCCGGTCATGCGGGACGTCAGGCCGAACTTGTCGCCGTTCTCCACTGCCTTCATGAACGTGTCGTTCACGCGGACCGAGTTGTTGGCGTTCTGGTACTGCACCGACGTGATGTCGTCGCCGCCCAGGTCCATGTCGAAGCCCGCGTCGCGAAGGGCGCGGATCTTCTCTTCTTCCTTGACCTTGGTCTGGATGAAGTCCTCGATGTCGGGGTGGTCGACATCCAGGATGACCATCTTGGCCGCGCGGCGGGTGGCGCCACCGGACTTGATGGTGCCCGCGGAGGCGTCGGCGCCGCGCATGAAGGAGACCGGACCCGAGGCGTTGCCACCGGAGGAGAGCAGCTCCTTGGAGGAACGGATGCGGGACAGGTTCAGGCCGGCGCCGGAACCGCCCTTGAAGATCATGCCCTCTTCCTTGTACCAGTCGAGGATGGACTCCATGGAGTCGTCGACGGCCAGGATGAAGCAGGCCGAGACCTGCTGGGGCTGCGGGGTGCCCACGTTGAACCACACGGGGCTGTTGAAGCTGAAGACCTGGTGCAGGAGGGCGTACGCCAGCTCGTGCTCGAAGATCTCGGCGTCGGCGGGCGAGGCGAAGTACTTGTGGTCCTCACCGGCCTTCCGATACGTCTTCACGATGCGGTCGATGAGCTGCTTGAGGCTCACCTCGCGCTGCGGGGTGCCCACGGCACCGCGGAAGTACTTGCTGGTGACGATGTTGACCGCGTTCACCGCCCATTCGGCGGGGAACTCGACGCCACGCTGCTCGAAATTGACCGAGCCGTCGCGCCAGTTGGTCATGACGACGTCACGACGCTCCCACTCCACCTCGTCGTACGGATGCACGCCGGGGGTGGTGTGAATACGCTCGATGCGCAGTCCCTTGGTGGCCTTGGTGCCCTTCGCGCGGGAACCTCGTGCCGGACCGCTCGCCGTCTCTGTCATGCCGCCTCCCTCTACAGGCGAAAACGCCTGAAAATGCCACGATGTTCCCGTGGCAGAGTGTTTGTCTGATGCCGCGGACGCCCACCGCTCATGGCCCCGCAACAAGTCCTGGTTCGCCGCCGCCCGGCCGGACCCGGGGTCTCCGCCCGGTTCCGGCCCGTCGGTCAGTCGGCGGAGTGGGCGGGCACGGGGACCTGAACAGCCCCTCCGGTCCCGCCGTCGTCTTCCTGGCTCCCCGATGCCGCGTCTTCGTCGTCCGCGGCGGGGCCGGGGGGCACTTCGCGCAACTCCACGATCGCGGCCTCGAAGTCCTCAAGGGAGTTGAACGCCCTGTAGACGGAGGCGAATCGCAGATAGGCGACGAGGTCGAGCTCCTGCAACGGGCCGAGTATGGCCAACCCGACGTCATGGGTGGTCAGTTCGGCGCTTCCAGTGGCCCGCACCGCCTCTTCGACCCGCTGGCCGAGCTGGGCGAGTGCGTCCTCGGTGACAGGCCGTCCCTGGCATGCCTTGCGCACACCGTTGATGACCTTCGTACGGCTGAAAGGCTCGGTGACTCCGGACCGCTTGACCACCATGAGCGAGCACGTCTCCACGGTCGTGAAACGACGGGAGCAGTCAGGGCACTGGCGGCGCCGGCGGATCGACGTGCCGTCGTCGGTCGTACGGCTGTCGACGACACGGCTGTCGGGGTGCCTGCAGAAGGGGCAGTGCATGGTCTCCAACCCTCCCTCACAGCAGACTCAATGGCCTCGTGAGACCTCTTGGGCCTCTCGAAGCAGCCCCCAGCATAGGCGATGGCCGGGGCTCTGGAGACCCGGGGGACCACAACTTCTGGGCTGCTGTCGCAATCCAACCACTAGATGTGGTGATTGGCTCACACAAACACGCCGCACGCGCGTGTCGCAGCCGTATTGGCATGTGCCATACGACCGTCCCGTCGCCCCGAACACGCGGGCGCACAGCCGTACCGCCAGGCCACTTACGGAGATAGCGTGAGCGCGGCACGGAGGAGGCGTGGGGCTCCCGCACAGAACGGGACCGGCCCCCGACCGCCGGGACACCGGGTGGCAGACTGAGGCGACAACCCACGAGGTCACCGCCTTGGCGGCGAAGAGTACAACAATGAACTCTTTTGTCCGCCAGGTGCCACGTTGGCCATACACCCAGACGCATGATCGCGACAGGCCATCCGCGTTTTTTCACTCGAACGTGTGTTTGGCGCAACCTTTCGAAAGCAACTACCGTTGTCCAGCAGGGAGACCATCGAGAGGGGCCGACGTGACCACCACCGCAGACAGTGCCACCATCACTGCCCAGGATCGCTCCCAGGGCCGACTCGAGCCGGTGCATGCAATGAACGAAGCCGCGAATCCCGAGGGACACAAGCGTTCCCTGCCGGGCCGACCTCCCGGCATCCGGGCGGACAGCTCGGGGCTCACGGACCGGCAGCGCCGGGTGATCGAGGTCATCAGGGACTCGGTGCAGCGGCGGGGCTACCCGCCGTCGATGCGCGAGATCGGCCAGGCCGTGGGCCTGTCCAGCACGTCCTCGGTCGCACACCAACTGATGGCACTGGAGCGCAAGGGCTTCCTGCGCCGCGACCCGCACCGCCCGCGCGCGTACGAGGTCCGCGGCAGCGACCAGTCCTCGTCGGCGCAGCCCACGGACACCGCGGGCAAGCCCGCCGCGTCGTACGTCCCACTGGTGGGCCGGATCGCCGCCGGTGGCCCGATCCTCGCCGAGGAGTCGGTCGAGGACGTCTTCCCCCTCCCCCGCCAACTGGTCGGTGACGGTGAGCTGTTCGTCCTCAAGGTCGTCGGTGACTCGATGATCGAGGCCGCGATCTGCGACGGCGACTGGGTGACCGTGCGCCGCCAGCCGGTCGCCGAGAACGGCGACATCGTGGCCGCCATGCTCGAGGGCGAGGCCACCGTCAAGCGCTTCAAGCGCGAGGACGGCCACGTCTGGCTCCTCCCGCACAACTCGGCCTACGAGCCGATCCCCGGTGACGACGCGACGATCCTCGGCAAGGTGGTGGCAGTGCTGCGGCGCGTCTGACGGCGGCCGCGGCGGGCGGGCCACATCGGCCCGGCCTCCCTGACCGGACCCCGGGACCCCTGCGCCGGTTCCGGGGTCCTGTGCTGTCCAGGCCTCTGTGGCGGCCGGTCGTCGATCCGGTGTTGGGCGTCGATCCGGTGTTGGCCCGGAGCGCCCGGGCCAACACCGCCGCCCGCATCACTCCGATTCGGCTTCCTCCTGCTTCGCCTTCGCGTCGATCGCGGCCAGCGACCTCCGGGCCTGGTTACGGTCCGTGGTGTACCAGAAGTCGGGCAGTGACGCCTTGAGATAACTGCCGTAGCGGGCGGTGGCCAGCCGTTGGTCGAGTACGGCGACCACGCCGCGGTCTCCCGACGCGCGGACGAGGCGACCGGCTCCCTGGGCCATCAGGAGCGCCGCGTGCGTGGCGGCCACCGCCATGAAGCCGTTGCCCCCGGCGTCCTCCACCGCCTTCTGGCGGGCGCTCATCAGCGGGTCGTCCGGCCGCGGGAACGGAATCTTGTCCATCACGACCAACTGGCAACTGGCTCCGGGGACATCGACGCCCTGCCAGAGCGACAGCGTGCCGAAGAGACAGGTCTTCGGGTCGGCCGCGAAGTTCTTGATCAGCTCGCCGAGCGTCTCCTCGCCCTGGAGCAGGATCGGGTACTCGGGGATACGGGAACGCAGCTCCTCGGCGGCGAGCTGGGCGCCCCGCATCGAGGAGAAGAGGCCGAGGGTGCGACCGCCGGCCGCCTCAATCAGCTCCGTCAACTCGTCCAGCATGTCGGCACGGTCGCCGTCCCGCGCGGGGCGCGCGAGGTGCTTGGCGACGTACAGGATGCCCTGTTTCGGGTAGTCGAAGGGCGAGCCGACGTCGACGCCCTTCCACTGCGGCAGATCGTCGCCCGCGGTGCCCTCGGGGGCGAGACCCAGGGAGGCTCCTACGCCGTTGAAGTCGCCGCCGAGCTTCAGTGTCGCGGACGTCAGGGTCACCGAGCGGTCCGCGAAAAGCTTCTCCCTCAGGAGACCCGACACGGACATGGGGGCGACACGCAGGGAGGCGCCGAAGCGGTCGTGCCGTTCGTACCAGACGACGTCCCATTCGGAGCCGTTGGTGATCCGCTCCGCCACATCGTGCACGCTCTCCACTGAGGCCAAAGCCTGCTTGCGGACCGCGTCCTCGTCCTGCACGGACTTGTCGCGGGTGGCGCCGATCGCGGAGATCACCGTACGGCAGGCGTCGCGCAGCGCCATGAGGGCGTAACCGAGGTCCTCCGGGACCTCCTCCAGGCGGCCCGGCAGGGCGAGCTCCATCAGCCGCTCGAAGCCCTCGGCGGCGGTCTGGAGCTGGTCGGCGGCCTTCTCGTTCGCCAGCTTCGCGGCCCGGCGCACCGCGCGGTTGACCTGGCCGGGAGTGAGCTCGCCGGTGGCCACTCCGGTGACCCGCGAGACCAGTTCATGGGCCTCGTCGACGATCAGGACCTCGTGCTTCGGGAGGACGGGGGCGCCTTCGATGGCGTCGATCGCGAGCAGCGCGTGGTTCGTGACGACGACGTCGGCGAGCTTGGCCCGCTCGCGGGCCGCCTCTGCGAAGCACTCCGCTCCGTAGGCGCACTTCTGGGCGCCCAGGCACTCACGGGAGGACACCGAGACCTGCGCCCACGCACGGTCGGAGACTCCGGGTGTGAGGTCGTCGCGATCGCCGTTCTCGGTCTCGTCCGTCCAGTCGCGCAGCCGCAACAGGTCCTGCCCCAGCTTGCTGGTGGGGGCTGCCGCCTCGAACTGATCGAAGAGGCCCTCCTCCTCGTCCTGCGGCATGCCCTCGTGGAGTCGGTGCAGACACAGGTAGTTCGACCTGCCCTTGAGCATCGCGAACTGGGGGCGGCGGCGCAGGAGTGGATGCAGTGCGTCGACCGTGCGCGGCAGGTCGCGCTCCGCCAGCTGGCGCTGGAGCGCGAGCGTGGCGGTCGCTACGACCACCCGCTCACCGTGCGCGAGCGCGGGCACGAGGTAGCCGAGCGACTTTCCGGTACCGGTGCCGGCCTGGACCAGCAGATGGGAACCGTCGTCGATCGCCTCCGCGACGGCTTCGGCCATGGTCACCTGGCCGGGGCGCTCCGAACCGCCGACGGCAGTGACGGCAGCATGCAGGAGTTCGGGGAGTGAGGGCTTCGTCATAGCCCGACCACCCTACGGGGCGGGACTGACAACCGGGTGATCAAGGCTGAGAGAGGGGGTGGATCAAGACCGGGGGCTTTTGGGTGGGGACGGTTTTTGTTC
>NZ_JAENRY010000217.1 GCF_016612545.1 Streptomyces sp. MBT65
CCTCACCGCCGACATGTTCGGCGGCATCCCGGTCGAGCTCGCGGGCGGCTCCATCACCCACCTCGTCGGCAGGCCCGTGGCAGACCCGCACCGGCACCAGGTCGACGAGATCTACTTCCTCGTCTCGCCCAACGCCGGCGGCGCGCGCATCGAGGTCCTTGTCGACGGCGAGCGGCACGAGCTGACCTCGCCCGCCCTGCTGCGCGTCCCGGCCGGCGCCGAGCACCGCTTCCTCACCTTGGCTGCGGAGCCCGGGAGTTACTGCTTCGGCCTGCTGCTCGGCGGTGACCGGTGACCGCCCCCGCCATGCCCCGCACGCTGCTGAGGCTGCACCTGTCCGAGAGCCCCTACGGGCCGAGCCCGCATGCCCTGCGCGCCGCCCACGAGGCGATCGACGCAACCGGCGTCTACCCCGACCCCACGCGCGCCGCGCCCGCCGAGGCCATCGCCGAGTTGCTGGGCGTACGCACCGATGAGGTCGCCGTCGCCAACGGCAGCGACGAACTCGTCCTGTTGAGCGCACTGTCCCTCGGCGACCGGCAGCGCCCCGGGATCACCACCGCAGGTACCTTCCCCGGCTACCGGGTCTGCCTGGAGAACGTAGGACGCGGCTGCCGCGAGGTCCCGGCACCGGACGTCGCCGCCCTGGCCGATGCCCTCGGCACGGCGGGTATCGCGTACGTCTGCAATCCGCACAACCCCACCGGCGGCGTCCTGGACCGGGCCGCGTTCGATCTGCTCGTCGAGCGCGCCGACGCCACCGGCACCCCGCTCGTGGTGGACGAGGCCTATCTGGACTTCGCCCCGCCCGGCACCCCCCAGGTCCTGGACTATCTCGGCACCGGCGCACCGGTGTTGGCCCTGCGTACCTTCTCCAAGGCGCATGGTCTGGCCGGGCTGCGTATCGGTTACGCCGTAGGCCGTGCCGATCTGGTCGCACGCCTGCGTGCCGCCCAGGGCACCATGCCGTTCAGCGTCAACCGGGCCGCGCAGGCCGCTGCCGTCGCCGCGCTCACCGACCGCGACCACCTGGAGCGCGTACGGCGGGAGAACGCGGCGGCCCGCGAGCGGTTCCGGGCCGGCCTCGCCGCGCGTGGCCGCCACGCCCTGCCGTCCGTGACCAACTTCCTCGCCGTGCCGGTGTCCGACTCCGCCGCCGCCGAACGGCTGCTGGAACAGGACCACGGGATCCTCGTCCGCGACGCCGGCCGCTTCGGTCTCGCCGGTCACCTGCGGATCTCCGTCGGCGAAGCGCCCCAGCAGCGCCGCCTGCTGGACGCGCTCGATGCCGTCGATCCCCTCGCCGTATCCCTCAACACCCTTCAGGAGAACCAGTGATCAAGCCCATCACCCTCGACACCGACCGCCTTCAGCTGCGCGAGGTGCAGCCCGCCGAGGCCGAGGAGCTGAAGGAGGGGCGCGTCGGTGGTCTGGACTGGCTCGGCGGCATCCCCGGCGAGGGCTCGCAGGAGGCCGCGGGAATGCTCGTGCGGGCCCACGCGGCCGGGCTGCACCGCCCCGGCTGGGGCATGTACGCGCTCATCCGGCAGGAGGACGGCCTCGTCGTCGGCGGCATGGGCTTCCACGGCCCGCCGCAGGACGGGTCGGTCGAGATCGGCTTCGACCTGCACCCCGACGCCCGCGGCCGGGGCTATGCCACCGAGGCCCTGGCGGCACTCGCCCACCGGGCACTCGGTGACCCGGATGTCGACACCGTTTTCGCCACCACCACCGCCGACAACGTTCCCTCCCAAGGGGTCATGGAACGAGCCGGGTTCGACCGCCGCCCGGACCGCGACGACACGCTCGTGTACGCCCTCACCGACTGACGGGACGTCAGTCCACCACCGGTGGCGCCGCACACCCGCGGCGCCACCGCCCGGCGGCGCACGGCGCCCGCCCCGCCCCCGATCCACCCGCCGCCCGCGGCCGGGAGAAACCGAGGCACCCGTGAGTACCGCATCCCCGCCGCTCGCCCTGGAGGCGGTCGACGCACCGATCCAGCCCTACGGCTACCGGCGCCACGAGGCGATCGAGCCCGACTGGCGCCGTTTCCCCGCCTGGCGGCACGTCACGGCCGCGCAATGGCGCGACCCGCAGTGGCAGCGCGCCCACTGCGTAAAGGGAGTCCGCCAGCTGCGCGAGGTGGCCGGACCCGGGCTGGACGACACCTTCTACGCCGATCTCGCCACCGACCAGCAGCAGTTCGCGACGATGCCGATCCTGCTTACCCCGCAGGTTCTCAACACCGTCGCCCCGCTCACCGCACCCGACGCGGCCGCCTGGTACGCCGATCCCGTCCGCCGCTACATGCTGCCCGTCGCCAGCGACCGGCACCCTCGGTGGCCCAGCCATCCGCTCGCCTCCCGCGACTCCCTGCACGAGGCCGAGATGTGGGTCGTCGAGGGGCTCACCCACCGCTATCCGACGAAGGTCCTCGCCGAACTCGTCACCACCTGCCCCCAGTACTGCGGGCACTGCACCCGCATGGACCTGGTCGGCACCTCCACCCCGCAGGTCGACAAGTACCGCTTCGTACTGCGCCCCACCGACCGCCTCGACCGGATGATCGCCTATCTCAAGGCCACCCCCACGGTCCGCGACGTCGTCGTCTCCGGCGGGGACGTCGCCAACGTGCCCTGGCCGCGGCTGCGTTCGTTCGTCGACCGACTGCTCGACCTGGACAACGTGCGCGACATCCGGCTCGCCAGCAAGGGTCTGATCGGACTCCCCCAGCACTGGCTCGCCCCCGACGTCCTCGACGGCATGGCCGCGCTCACCGCCAAGGCCACCGTGCGCGGTGTCTCCCTGGCGATGCACACCCACGCCAACAACGTCCAGCAGGTCACTCCCTTGGTCGCCGAGGCGTCCCGCGCTCTGCTCGCGGCCGGCCTGCGCGACGTACGCAACCAGGGCGTCCTGCTGCACGGCGTCAACCACACGCCCGAGGCCCTGCTCGACCTGTGCTTCGCGCTCCTCGACAGCGCCCAGATCACGCCGTACTACTTCTATCTCTGCGACATCGTGCCGTCCGCCGAGCACTGGCGGCTCCCGCTCGCCGAGGCCCAGCGCCTACAGCACGCCATCATGGGCTACCTCCCCGGCTTCGCCACCCCGCGCCTGGTCTGCGACGTGCCTTATGTCGGCAAGCGCTGGGTGCACCAGGCCGAGGGCTACGACCGTGAACTCGGCATCTCCGACTGGTCGAAGAACTACCTGACCTCGGTCGAGCACGACGACCCGCAGGCACTGCGCCGCGTCCACCACTACTACGACCCGCTGCACACCCTGCCCGAGGCCGGACAGGCACACTGGGCGCAGTGGCAGCCGGGGGACAACCGGTGAACGGCGCCGCGCGAAAGCCGAGTTCGCCCCTCGGACTGCACCGGGTCGTGGAACCGGCCGGGGTGCTGCCCCAGGCCGCCGTCCGGCTCGACCCCGACGCCCCGCTGCACGAGGACGAGGTGCGCGTCGACGTCGAGCACCTCAACCTCGACGCGGCGTCCTACCGTCAGTTGTACGAGGCCCACGGCGGTGACGGGGAGGCCGTGCGCGAGGCGGTGTGCCGCATCGTGCGCGAGCGCGGCAAGATGCACAACCCGGCGACCGGCTCCGGCGGAATGCTGATCGGCACCGTGGCCGAGACCGGACCGCGTTCCCCGCTGGGCCTCAAGCCGGGCGACCGGGTGGCGAGCCTGGTCTCGCTCACCCTGACCCCGCTGACGCTCACCGACGGGCTGCGCGACTGGGACGGGCTGAGCGAGCGGGTACCGGCCCGCGGGCACGCCGTCCTCTTCGGCCGTTCGATCGCCGCCGCACTCCCCGCCGACCTGCCCGACGAGCTGTCCCTCGCGGTCCTGGACGTGTGCGGAGCACCCGCGCTGACCGCCCGCACCGTCGCCGACCACACCGCCCGCACCGGCGTCACGCCCACGGTCGCGGTGCTCGGCGCGGCCGGCAAGTCCGGCAGCCTGGCCCTCGCGGCGGCCCGCCGGGCCGGTGCCCGCCGTCTCGTGGGGGTCGTGCCGGACGCGGCCGAGGAGGCCGCGCTCAACCGCTCCCGCCTCGCCGACACGGTCGTGCGGGCCGATGCCCGCGACGCGGTCGCGCTCGTCGAGCGCCTGGCGGACTGCGGCGGCCCGGTCGACATCACCGTGGTCTGCACCGACGTCCCCGGCTGCGAACACGCGGCGATTCTCGCCACCCGGGACGGCGGCACCGTGATCTTCTTCTCGATGGCGACGTCCTTCCCCACCGCCGCGCTCGGCGCCGAGGGCCTGCGGGCCGACGTCACGATGCTCATCGGCAACGGCTACCAGCCCGGGCACGCCGAACAGGCGCTGGACCTGGTGCGCACGGACCCGGGCGTGCGGGGGCTGTTCGACCGGCGGCTGCGACACGAGGACGCCTCGGAGAGAGCCCCCGCCGCTTCTCCCACACTCACCTCCCTCGACTCCGTCACCCACCGGCCCGCCGCCCCCACCGGCAAGCTCGGGCTCGATCCTCAACTGGTGAGCCGTGCACGGGAGTTGGCGGTGCGTGCCGGGCGCCCGGTCGTGGATCTCACGCGGTCCCACACCACCGTCGCCGTCGAACGGGCCTCGCTGCGGCTGGCGGGACTCTCCGGCGCCGACGCCGAGGGCATCCCCTGGGCCAACCGGCTGGTGGACGCCGTACGCGACCAGGTCGGCCTCGAACACGGCGTCGCCCTGCCGGTGTGGCACGCGCTGCGCACCGGCGCGGGCCGTGACCTCACCGACCTCGCCGCCCGGGCCACCGCCCGGGACGTGTCCTTCCGGCTGCCCGACGGAGACGAGGCCGCCGCGGCCGTACGGACCGCCCGCCGGGCCATGGCCGGCGGACTGGCCGTCATCGACGCCCGCCGCCAGGAACGCGAACGGCTGCTGAGCCGGTGGGACGGGGCCCGCGGCCCGCTCGTCTACCTGATCGTGGCCACCGGCGACATCCACGAGGACATCCGCCAGGCGAGTGCCGCGGCCCGCGGCGGCGCCGACGTCATCGCGGTCATCCGCTCCACAGGGCAGTCGCTGCTCGACTACGTACCCCATGGCGCCACCCGCGAGGGCTACGCGGGCACCTACGCCACCCAGGAGAACTTCCGCCTGATGCGGGCCGCGCTCGACGAGGTCTCCGGCGAACTCGGCCGCTACGTCCGCCTGACCAACTACGCGTCAGGGCTGTGCATGCCGGAGATCGCCGTCCTGGCGGGTTTCGAACGCCTCGACATGATGCTCAACGACTCGATGTACGGCATCCTCTTCCGCGACATCAACCCCGTCCGCACCTTCGTCGACCAGCGGTTCTCCCGCCAACTGCACGCCCGCGCGGGCATCGTGATCAACACCGGCGAGGACAACTACCTCACCACCGCCGACGCCGTGCAGGCCGCCCACACGGTGACGGCCAGTCAGCTGCTGAACGAGTACTTCGGCAAGGAGGCCGGGCTCAAGGACGCCCAACTCGGCCTCGGCCACGCCTTCGAGATCGATCCGGACCTGCCGGACTCGTTCCGCATGGAGCTGTCCCACGCCTTGCTGGCCCGCGAACTGTTCCCCGACGCCCCTCTGAAGTGGATGCCGCCGACGAGGCACATGACGGGTGACGTCTTCCGCGGCTATCTCCTCAACGGCTTCTTCAACCTGGCCGGTGCGCTGACCCGGCAGGACATCCTGCTCGTCGGCATGATGACCGAGGCGGTCGTCACACCCTTCCTCTCCGACCGGGACCTGGCACTCCAGAACGTCCGCTATGTGCGGGAGGCCGCCGGCGCCCTGGAGGAGGACTTCCGTCCCGCCCCCGGCGGAATGATCGCCCGCCGCGCCGACCAGGTGCTGCGCGAGGCCGTCGACCTGCTGGAACGGATCTGCGACCGCGGCCTGCTGGACGCCATCGCCGAGGGCACCTTCGGCGGCATGCGCCGCCCCGTCGAGGGTGGCCGAGGCCGGGACGGAGTCGCCGAACGGGCCCCGGACTACCGCAATCCCGCCATCGAACTGCTGGACAGCACCTCGGACTCCGACTGTGAAAGCGAAGGAGCAGACCAGCCATGACCGAACCCGACCCGCCACCGTGCGCGGTCCGCCCCTACGGCGACACGACCGACGACGGCATGGTCCAGCTGTCGTTCACCCTCCCCCTGCCGCACGAGCCGCTCGCCGAGGCGACCGCGCTCCAACTGGCCCGCCAGATGGGCCTGGAGCGCCCTCTCCTGGTCCATGCCCGCCCGATCGGCACCGAATTCACCTTCTTCGTCGTCTACGGCCCCGTCGTGCACCGCGTGGCACTGGACTCGGTGGACGTCATGGAGCGGGAGTACCCGCTGCTGTCCGCCCAGGAGGTCGACGAGACCCTGCACGGGCGACTGGGCCGAGACCTGGTCGTGGTGGGTGCCTGCATCGGCACCGACGCCCACACCGTCGGAATCGACGCCATCCTCAACATCAAGGGCTTCGCGGGCCAGAAGGGCCTTGAGTACTACCACTCGATGCGCGTGGTGAACCTCGGAGCGCAGGTCGCGGTCGCCGACCTGGCGCGCCGGGCGCTGAGCGAGGGCGCCGACGCCGTCCTGGTCTCCCAGGCCGTCACCCAGCGCGACGCCCATCTCACCAATGTGCGTGAACTCGGCGCGGAACTGGACATTGTCTTCGCGGGCCGCACCCGGCCGCTGCTCGTGGTCGGCGGACCGCGCTTCGATCCGACGATGGCCGCCGAGATAGGCGCGGACCGGGTCTTCGGCCGCGGTACGACCCCCGACGACGTCGCCAGCTATCTCACCCACGCCCTCACCGCGGCCCGTGACGGCCAGGCCGCCGCGGACCCGCGGGCCCGGATCGGAGACACCGTATGACCCCGCCCCGCCGCACCGGCGACCGCCTCGACTCCCGCTTCCGGGCGGTGGCCGCCCGCGAACCCGCCCGTACGGCCGTGACGGACGCCTACGGCCCGCTCAGCTACGGCGAGTTGGCCGAGCAGGCCGCCACCGTCACCCGTGCCCTGCGCGACCAAGTGGCTCCCGGACAGCCGGTCGCACTGCGCGCGGGCCGCTCCCGGCACGCTCTGGCCGCGCTCCTGGGCATCCTCGGCGCCGGAGCGTCCTACCTGCCGGTCGACCCCGGCTACCCGGAGCAGCGACAGCGCCACCTCCTGGAGGACTCCGGCACCCAACTCGTCGTCACCGATGGGGCGTTGGCACCCGACGAGACACTGCTGGCGGAGCTGGGGCCGCTCCGGCTGGCCGCACGGCCGCCCATGCCCGGAGCCGCGGTACTCCCACCCGACACGGCCTACACCATCTACACCTCCGGCTCCACCGGCGTCCCCAAGGGGTGCGTCGTCGGGCACGCACAGGTTCTCGCCCTGCTGGACGCGGCCATACCTCTGTTCGGCAGCGGGGCCGACGACGTGTGGACCCTGTTCCACTCGTGGAGCTTCGACTTCAGCGTCTGGGAGATCTGGGGCGCCCTGCTGTACGGGGGCCGCGCGGTCGTGGTCGACCAGGAGACGGCCGCGGACCCGGACGCCTTCGCGGCCCTGCTGGCAGCCGAGCGGGTCACGGTCCTCGATCAGGTGCCCTCCGCGTTCGGCAACCTGGTCACCGAGGCGACCGCGAGCGGCCTGCGGCTGCCCGCGCTGCGCCATGTCGTCCTCGGCGGCGAGGCGTTGGTCCCCGACGACATCCGCCGCTGGTGGGCGGCCGGCGTCGCACCCGGCGCGGCGGTGACCAACATGTACGGGATCACCGAGACCACGGTGCACGTCACCCACTGCCTGCTGACTCCGGAGATACTCCGCGAGGCCGGTCCCGGACACACCCCGATCGGGCGGCCGCTGGCGCATCTGGACGTCCAACTCCGGGACGGGAACGGCCGTTTGGTGCCACCGGGAGAACGCGGCGAGCTGTGGGTGGGCGGCGCCGGTGTGAGCCACGGCTATCTCGGCCGGCCCGAACTGACCGCGGAACGCTTCCCCCAGAACCCCGAAGGCGGCGGGCGCCGCTACCGCAGCGGCGACTGGGCGGTCGCCGACGCCGAGGGCTTCCTCCACTACGTCGGCCGGATGGACGGCCAGGTGAAGCTGCGCGGCTTCCGCATCGAACTCGGCGAGGTCGAGGCCGCGTTGAGGGCGCTGCCCGGGGTGCTCGGAGCCGCCTGCCTGGTCGACGACACGGGCCGCACGCCCGGTCTCGCCGCCTTCCTTGTCGCCGACCGGGACACGCTCCCGCCCGCGCGGGTGCGCGAGCTGCTCGCCGAGCGGCTGCCCGTCCATATGCGGCCCCAGGGGTTGCACTATCTCGATCGGCTCCCGGTCACCCCGCACGGCAAGCTCGACCGGACCGCCCTCTCCGAGGCGCGAACCGGCGGCCGGGTCTCCACCCTCTGACCACCCCACCACACGAAAGCGGTGCCCTCAATGTCCATCGAATTCATCGGAATGATCGGTGCCAAGAACTCCGAGAGCGGTCCCCACGGGCCCGACGTGGACCCGGAGTTCACGCTGCGCTCGGCACGCGTGCACGAGGATGCCGGGTTCGACCGCGTGCTCATCGGCTACAGCTCCGGTTCGCCCGACGGCGCGCAGATCGCCGCCCATGTGGCGGCCCGCACCGAGCGCCTCGGTCTGCTGCTGGCCCACCGTCCGGGTGTGGTGGAGCCCACCATGGCCGCCCGGTCCTTCGCCACGCTGGACCACTTCAGCGGCGGCCGGCTCGCCGTCCATGTCATCTCCGGCGGAAACGACGCCGAACAGCGGCGCGACGGCGACTACTTGGCCAAGGACGACCGCTACGCCCGTACGGACGAGTTCCTCGACGTGCTCAAGAGCGCGTGGCAGGAGCCGGACGGGTTCAGCCACGAGGGCCGCTTCTACCGCTTCGACGACTTCCGCTCCGAGGTCCGGCCCCTGCAACGGCCGCGCGTGCCGCTGTACTTCGGAGGCTCGTCGGCCGCTGCCCTGCGGGTCGGCGGTCGGCACGCGGACGTGTTCGCGCTGTGGGGCGAGCCGCTGGCGCAGACCGCCGAGCAGATCGCCGCCGTACAGGCCGCGGCCCGGGCGGCCGGACGCGCCGAACCGCCCAGGATCAGCGTGTCGTTCCGGCCGATCCTGGGCCGGACCGAGGACGAGGCGTGGGAGCGGGCCTACGGCATTCTGGACACCATCCAGCGGCGGGGGACCGCGGGTTCCTTCTTCGACCGGAGCCGTCCGCCGCTGCCGCTCGGCCCGTCGGCCCGCCCGGAGAACACAGGGTCGCAGCGGCTACTGGCCGCTGCCGCGATGGGCGAGCGGCACGATCGCGCCCTGTGGACCGCGCCCGCCGCCGCCACCGGAGCGGCCGGCAACTCCACCGCGCTGGTGGGTACTCCGGAGACGGTGGCGCAGGCGCTGCTGGACTACGTCGACATCGGCGTGACCACGTTCCTGCTGCGCGGTTACGAACCGCTGCCGGACGCCGAGGAGTTCGGGAGGTCGCTGCTGCCGCTGGTGCGTCAGGAGGTCGAGCGGAGGGCGCGGCCGGCGCTGGTGGCCGGCTGAGACCGTGCGACCGGAGGGATTCACAGCACGAAGGCCGGGGGCGGCGACGGTGAACACCGCCTACGCCCCCGGCCTTCGGTACAGATGGAGAGACTCAGACCTGGGTGAGAGCGAAGCCGTGGACCTGGGTGGCTTGCAGGGCCAGCAGCATCAGGTGCGCCCGGTTGCTGACGCCCGCCTTGCCGCGGATACGGCGCAAATACGTATCCACCGTGTGCGGACTCAGGTTCATCCGGCGCGCGATGGCGGTGTAGGTGTGTCCTTCGGCGAGATGGCCGAGCACTTCCAGCTCGCGATCACTGAGGAGGTTCAGGGTATCGGTGGCAAACGGACTCACAGCTGTGCCTTTCATGAAGGAGGAGGACCGCGTGGCCGGGCGCTCTCGCAGGCTCACGTGGCGGGCGTTGCCTGGCGCCGGGATGTGTCGAGGAAGTGTCCGGGATCTGCTGGTGTCACGGAGCGCTCTGTGAGGACGTGGGCGGACGTCCCGGGAAAAGGGTGGGTATGAGGGCGATCATCGATCGGTGTGGTCACACTAATTGCGCGACGACAGCCGGAGAGGCACTGTCACAGGCACTCTGAGCGGCACTTCGCGACATGGTTCGTGCCGCTCACCCCTCCTGGCCCGCTGCGGGCAGGGCCCTGCGGGACAGTGGCGAGGGCAGGATCCACAGGCAGGCGGTGAGTGCCCCCGCCGCTGCGATCCACAGCGTGGCCCGTAGTCCCAGTGGTCCGGCAAGAGCACCCGCGAGCAGCGCGGCGAGTGGCCGCATGCCGAGGTTCACTCCCTGGTAGGCGCCGAACACACTGGACCGCATGGTGTCCGGAACCAGCGAGGTCAGCAGGGTGGCCGCGGTGATGTCGATCCAGATCACGCCCATCGCCGAACCGAACTGGGCGCCGACGAGCATGAGCAGGACCGCGTTTCCGGACCCGTGGGCTGCGGGGATCAGCAACAGGGGGGCGGGGGTAGCCAGGCAGCCGAGCAGAAGGGTCCGGCCCACCCCGAGACGCCGGGTGAGCCAGGTCGCGGAGACGGCCCCCACCACCGCGCCGACGGCTCCCGCGCCCAGCACCGTGCCCAGCAGCCCCGCGCCGAGGCCCAGGGTGGTGGTGGCGTACAGGACGAAGAGGGTGGTGGTGACGAAGCAGAAGAAGTTGAGCGTGGCCGTGGCGCCCAGCGCCGCCCGGATGGACCGGGAGCGGACGATGAACCGGCCTGCCGCCCGCAGACGTACGCGGTTCCGCGAGGGCGGCGCCTCCTGCGGGGCGATTCGGGCCAGGAACACCGCCGAGACCAGGTACGACAGCGCGTCCACGAGCAGAGCGATCGGCGCGGAAGCCAGCTGCACCAGAAAGCCACCGGCGCTGGGCCCGACGACCTTCGCCATGGCCCGGCTGCCGCTGCCGAGCGCGTTGCCGGCCACGTAGTCGTCCGTCGGCACCAGCGCCTTGAACAGCGGCGGATTGCACACCTCGAAAAGGACCGACAGCAGGCCGACGCCGAAGGCCACCGTGAAGAGGACGGTGAACGTCAGCGT
Source organism: Streptomyces sp. MBT65 (assembly GCF_016612545.1). Taxonomy (GTDB): domain Bacteria; phylum Actinomycetota; class Actinomycetes; order Streptomycetales; family Streptomycetaceae; genus Streptomyces. Next base: position 11,091 of record NZ_JAENRY010000217.1, read on the forward strand.
GCCAAGGGCGTACACCAGGGGCAGACCGAGGAGCAGGGCGAAGCGGCCCAGGTCGGCGGCGATCATGACACGGCGGCGATGCCTGCGACCGTCCGCCCACAGTCCGGCCCAGGGCCCGAACAGAAGATGCGGCAGCCAGACCGCGGCACCGAGATAGCCGATCTGGGCCGCGTCGGCGTGCACGACGGTGACGGCGATGAGGGGGATGGCGAGGGCGGACACCTGGTCGCCGAGGTACGACACCGTCTGCGCCGTCCAGTAGCGGCGGAACGCGGTGTCGTACAGCAGACCGGGAATCCAGGACCCGAAGCGGGAGCGAGTGACCGGCCGGGGTACGGGCGCGGCGGTCTCCTCAGGGGCGGAGGCGTGCACGGGAGGGCCTTCCTGTGATCGTCGGGCATGACGTGCGGAAAGATGCCCGTAGACGCACGGCATGCCGGGACCGGAGAGAACCGCCAACGTGACGACGCAGGCAGCTCCGCAACACGGCATGGCGCACGGCCACGACCGTTCGATGACCCAAGTCCCCCGGCTGTCGGCGGACGACACCGGAGGTGGTCCGCGCGGAGCGCGTGACCCGGCCGGGGTTACGGTGCGGACCGCCCGTCCCACCTGCCCAGCTGAGCCCTCACGATAGCGCGACCGTCCTCGCCCGTCGCCCCCCCCACCCGCTGAACCACGCCTGCCCACACCGGACTTCGGCGGTTCCGGGACAGGCCTGTCGATCCCGCCGTGCGTCGAGAACGACGAACTCAGTGGGGACAACCGGTGCCCGGCGTCGCCGGAATCGATCGCTCCCGTCCCGTCGCGGTTGGGGCACCCGGCACACCCCTACTGGCAAGACCATCTGGGCCGAGCAGGCGCCGCCGCCGAGCATGGCCTTCTACAAGACCGCGGGCCCGGAGAGGCTGAGGCGCCGCTCAGCCGGAGTACGGGCCAGGCCAAACAGCGGAGGCGTCGTCACGGCGAGGGTCGGGCAAGCGGATCGGGCGGGTGGGGATCGTGCGGGTGTGTCCGTCCGTAACCGCGGTCCACGGGGCGGGGCTGCCCGTGTAGCACAGGGTGGTCAGGGCGAAAGTACCGTCGGCGTAGACCTCGACGTACTCGCCGACCGTGAGGATGCGCAGGGTCGAGGCGGGTTCGGTCAGGATCGTCTCGCCGAGGCGGGCGCCGCCCGGGCCGGTGATCCACAGGTTCTTGCCGTCGCAGCCGACGACGAGCGCGGGCTGCGCGTTTGGGCCACCGTGTGTGCGTAGGGTGAGATCGACCGGGCCGGTGATACCGAGGTCGCCGACCGCGTGCAGGGCGGCCTCGTCGGTTTCCTCGCCGAGCCATGGTTCCAGGCCGGGCCACCATTCCCCGGCTGTGGGCTGCGGCAGCGCGGCCAGCAGTCGGCCGAGCCGGGCGGTTCGATCCGCCCGGGAAAGCGATATCCGCCCCCTCGGATGCCGCCTCGCGGACATGAGGTGGTCAGTGCGGGCCGGTGTCGCCGTGCCATTCGCAGAACAGGACGGTCGCATCGTCCTGGAGCTGTCCGTCGTGGTAGTCCATGACGGCGTGCATGAGACGGCGCAGGGTTTCCGCGACGGGCAGGTTGTCGGCCTGGTGGCGGATGATGAAGTCGGTGAAGCGCTCCACACCGAATTCCTGCCCGTCGCTGTCACGGGCTTCGATGATGCCGTCTGTAAACATCAGGAGCCGGTCACCGGGCTCCAACTGCTCGGTGCACTGGGTGACCGGCAGATTGAAACCACTGCCCATCGGACCCGCCGGCGGGCAGTGCAGCGTACTGGCCCAGCGGCCGCCGCGAATCAGCACCGGCAGCAAATGGCCGCGGTTGACCCAGCTGAACAAGCCGGTGTTCAGCTCAAGGTCCGCGAGGATACCGGTGGCGTAGCGGCTGTGCCCGAACTGCCCGACCAGGGTGTCCTCGATGGCCCTGCTGGCGTCGGGGATGCTCGCGCCTGCGCGGCGGCGGCTGCGGCAGGTGGACATCGCCAGAGCGGCGGTCAGACCCGAGGAGGTGTCGTGGCCCATGGCATCGAACACCGCCAGGTGCAGAGTGTCCCCGGCCACCGCGTACTCGAAGGCGTCGCCGGCCACCTGGTAAGCCGGTTCCATGAACGCGCTGACGGTGACCCGGTGGTCGGAGAAGGTCTGCGGCGGCATCAGCGCCCACTGTAGTTCCGCCGGCACTCCCATCGGCCGGGTCCGCGTCAGCCGGGCGTGGGAGTCACTGTTGGCCCGCTTGGACACCAGCAGCAGTCCGGCTATCGACGCCAGCACCCGCATCACGTCCTCATCAGGCCTGCCCCCATCGCCGGGGCCGGGCTCGATGTGCAGGACACCCAGGCGCTCCGCACCGTCCAGCACCGGCACCCAGCACGCCCCACCACGCGCCGGCGCGGTGATCTCACTGACCTGGTACGCACGACCCGGCAAAGTGCCCTCGATCTGGAACTCCTCGCCGCCCGCGCCGGCATTCAAGCCCCTTCCGGTGACCTCCCGCAGCACCTCCTCCTGCAAATCCGCCACGAACAACCGCGCCCCGCCCGCACCGGCCGTCATCGCCGCGGTATCGAGAAGGCGGGACAACTCCTCGAACGGCGCCGCATGACTGGCATCCAGCAGCCCCCTCACCGCCCGCGCCAACTCCTGTGCCGTCATGCCCGCCGCCATGGCTCAGTGCCCTGGGCCCGACTCTCCCGCCAGTCCTGGCCGAAGTCGGCGAAGTGACCGTGCCTCTGCGCCGGTTTCCGCAGCCTGGCGCTGCGAACCATGCCGGGACACCGCCCGCACTCCCCAGCGACCTCGCACCACCCGCACCGCGGTGCGTACCCCGGCACCACCCGCTCCCGCGGCGTCTTCGCATCCAGCAGCATCACATTCACTGCCCTGGCATCGAGCACTTCCATCATGATCTGTCCCCACACGGGCAAGCCCAAAAAAGGCCTACGTATCGACGTAATACCACCGGGGACCACGGGACTCAGCCCGAAGGAACAACACCAGCGCGACTCCTGCACCCCGGCCCTTGAGCAGGACGCCCGGGACGGCGATCTCCACAAGCCTCCCACACACAAACCGCTCCCCCGCCGACTGCCGTGACAGACGTGAGGCACCGCGGTGGTCAGCTCCGCATGGCACCGACTGCCGGTACGCGCCTGGGAGGGCAGGCGCAGCGTCACACGACGCACAGGACGCAACGCGCTGACCTCGCACCACCGAAGCCCGCAGACCGCAGACCGCAGACCGCAGACCGCAGACCGCAGACCGCAGCGAACGATCCGCAAGCGCCGAGCCGCCGGGCGGCCCGGGCCTCGGCGCCGGCGAGCCACTTGTAGTAGCTGGAACGGTTCACGTCTAGGACCTGGCAGAGCCGCTTCACCTCGTAGGTGGCCCGGTGGTCGTCAACGAACTGGAAGCGGCTGATCACCAGTTCGTCGCCGAGTAGCCGGAGGGGATTTCACCCTCCGGCCCTCACAGAACGGAGCGTGACGATCTCTCGTCACTCCGCTCTTGTCGTCCTGATCCTCAAACCAGCACGGCACTCACGGTCGGGGTGATGCTCCAGTGCGCGAACATGCGGGGGTATCGCCGGGCGATCTCCTGCATTTTCGCCAGCGCCTTCCGCTTGGCCGCGAGCCGTTTGTACTTCTTGCGGATCCAACGCACCAGGTAGGAGTTGATGCGTGTCATGAAAGGGGTCAACTCCCAGGGCCTGAAACGGCCGTAGTAGTTGATCCAGCCCGCCACGACAGGGTTGATCCTCCGGGCGAGCTCCTGGAAGGTCAGATCGGTGCGGGTGTGCAGATGCCAGCTCCGCGCTTCCCGACCCATCTTTTTGAGCGCGTCCTTGCTGACCGCCGGGTCAAACGCCAGGAACTGGTTCCCGTGTCGACTCCGGTTCCTCCTGGCGCGGAAGGTGTATCCCAGGAACGTGAACGCCGTGTGCTCGTAGGAGCCTTGGCGATTCCCGTCCCGGCAGTACACGATCCGGGTCTTGGCCGGGTGCAGACGCAGCCCGACCTCGGCCATCCTGTCCGTGAGCGCGGCCAGTACCTGGCGGGCCTGACGCTCGGTTACGCAGTGCAGCACCGCATCATCCGCATATCGCTCGAACCAGACGGACGGGAACTCCCGGGCCATCCAGGTGTCGAACGCGTAGTGCAGGAACAGGTTCGCCATGACGGGCGACACGGGAGCCCCTTGCGGGGTTCCCCGCTCCCGTACCAGCAGAGAGCCGTAGGGCATCTGAAGCGGGGCAGCGAGCCACCGCCGCACATACCAGTTCACCCAGACGGCGTCGGTATGCGCTTCCACTGCCTTGACCAGCAGGTCCCAGGGCACGCTGTCAAAGAACTTGGCGATGTCGAACTCGACCACCCAGTCCCGTTTCCAACAGCGCTTCCGGCACTTCTCCACCGCATCCAAGGCGGACCGCCCAGGCCGGTATCCGAAGCTGTCGGGATGGAAAATTGGCTCCACCCTCAGCATGAGATGCCGGGCCACGACGGTCTGAGCCACGCGGTCGGCGACAGCAGGAATGCCGAGCATTCTTTCGCCGCCTCCCTGTAGCTTGGGAATTGCCACCGCTCGCGCCGGGGGCGGAAAGTATGAACCTGACGACATCCTGTTCCAGACCTTGTAGAGGTTGTTCCTCAGGTCCTTCTCGAAGTCGTCGATGCTCTGCCCGTCCACTCCCGGGGCTCCGTTATTCGCTCTGACTTCCTCCCAGGCTTCCTTGACTTCCCACTTCGAAATCTCAAGCGGCTTGGTCTGCGACTTCAACTGGTCCACCGAACTCCTCCCGGACACCGTCCGGTTGATGCGATCAACACAGTCACGAACGACCCGGCCCCTTCGCTCCCGTTACCTTCTAGACGGCCCCGATCGTGGGGCTCCCGGCCTTCTGGCCCGGCATGACTTTTGCCCCCTGTCGACCATGACCCGGGGGGTGGTGTCACCGGGTCGGGAGGCGCCGGTAGATCGCTAACCTCGTCGTTTCGCTTGGGTACGGCGGTTGTTGAGGCGGAAACGCGAAAGTGCCTTCCTGACCTGGGACGATGAACCTTGCTGAGGGGTTCTGTCGGTCCAGGCGGAGGGCACTTTCTACGTGCAGGGTATCGGGTTGCGTCCCAAGGTCCATGTCAGAGGGCGGTATGTGACGTGAT
>NZ_JAENRY010000218.1 GCF_016612545.1 Streptomyces sp. MBT65
CCTCCCCACCCGCCAACCCCTATCGACTGCCGGCAACCCCAGGTCCCACCGCAGCAGCTCGGGTCCACGGGATCAGCGCCGGAACGCGGGCGCGGTAGGCCTCGTAGGACGCCCCGAACCGGTCGGCCATCATGCCGTCCTCGATACGGACCCGGCGCAGCAGCCAGGGGACGGCGGCGGCCAGGAGCACGATCCAGATGCCGAAGCCGCAGGCCAGCATTCCGCCGAGGGCCAGGCCCAGGAGCCCGGTGTAGATGGGGTGCCGCACTATTCGGTACGGGCCCTCGGTGCGCAGTTCGTGGTGTTCGTGGACCAGCGGGATGCTGGCCCACATGACGCCCAGGACCCAACGGGCCCACAGCAGCAGAGCCGTGGAGGCGAGGGCGAGCGCGGCGCCCAGGAGGGCGAGCTCGGGCTGCCAGTACTGGAGGTGGTGCCAGAAGGAGTCCGGAGTGAGCCTGATGAGCAGGGAGAACGCGTAGGCGCCCACGATCAGCAGGGCCCGCCGGGGCAGCGTGCGGCGCAGGCCGCGCGCCCAGCCGCGCAGCCCGGCCTCGCTCTTCACGCCGAAGTAGACGGCGCCCGCGATCCAGGCCACGACGAAGATCGCGACGCAGGAGCCGGTGAGAGCGACGAGTGCGGAATGTAGTGATCCCATGGCACAAGGCTGCGCCCCGACCTGCGTAGACCACCACCACCCACGGGCTGATTCCGCGGCTCCACCCTCAGGTGGAGACCTGTCACTCTCGGTTGAGGTGACGTAGATCACGAGGGATCAGGGCATCGGACGGCAGGTGCCGCGGCGTCCACCTCCTGAAAGTGCGATCGGGGGCCGCAAGTCCGAATGGGGGAGGAATCGACCGTGCGCCGTGGCTACAGATGGGTCGACCGCGAACTGGCCCGGATGGACCCGGACACCGACTGGGAGCGCATGATCTCGCTCTATGTCGGCCACCGCGTCCCCGAGTTCGCGCTGGCGATGATGGTCTATCCGGGCACCATGCGCATGATGCAGCCGGGCTTCGGAGCCGCCACCCTCGCCCACACGGCGAAGCTGGAGAAGCGACCCCGGCGGCGTTTCGAGGACGGCAACGCGTTTCTGATGGCGTGGATGGTGGACGGGTTGTCCAGTCCGGCGGGCCGCGCCGCCGCCGAGCGGCTCAACCGCATCCACCTGTCCATCGCCCGCGCGACCCCGCACCTCCCCGGCAACTTCGACGACGCCGACGATTTCGTCTATCCCCTGGTCCTGTTGGCCACGTTCGCCGACCGGCTGCAGACCTCGCTGGGGCTGCCCGGCACGAGCGACGGCATGAAGGTCGCCTGGCATCGCTGGGCGCGGACCCTCTTCCGCCTCCTGGAACGCGAGTCGGGTCCGCTGGCCGACGAGGCGTTCCCCGAGGACTGGGACGCGATGACCGAGTTCGCCCTGAAGTTCGAGGCGCGGCCGTACGAGGGGACGGAGTCCGGGCATCGGGTGGCGACCGCGATGACGGAGTTCTTCGCGGAGTACTGGTTCCCCACCCCCTTACGGGAGTTCGGCAGGGACCTGACCCGGTATCTCGCCGGCGAGCGGGTCTGCCGGCTGCACCGGATCGGCTGGCTCAGCCCTCGGCGCGAGCGTGCCGTCCGTCTCTTCCTGAAGTCCGCGTTCCTCGCCCAGCGCCTGCTCCCCGACTACCGCAGGCCGCTCCCCGAGCGCTTGCGCCAGACCCGGCGCCGCACCGGCCCGCTCCTCAGCTCCCCAGCATCTTCAGCGTCCGCCGATGCCACACCAACGGACTCCGCTCGTCGTCGGACCGCATAGCTAGCACGCGCAGCACGATGATGTCGTGGTCGCCGGCCGGATAGCTGTGCTCGACGGTGCACTCCAGCCAGACCGGCGCGCCGTCGAGGAAGATCGCGCCGGATTCCGCCTCCACCGTGCGCAGGTCGGCGAACCGGCCCGCCTTGCTGCGGGAGGAGAGTTGGCGGGCCTTGTCGCTGTGCCCCTCGCCCAGGACGGAGACGCCGATGGCCCGCGCGCGGGACAGTACGGGCCAGGTCGTCGAGGTGTGTTGGGCGGCGAAGGAGACCATGGGCGGGTTGTGGGAGACGCCGACCGCGAACGACGAGACGACCATGACGGTCGGGTCGCCGTGGACGCGCGCGGAGAGGGCCGCGACCCCCGAAGGGAACCCGGAGAAGGCACTCGTCATCTCCCCCGGATCCGAGGTGATGCCGTCCAGGTTCTCCAGGCCTTCCATTGCCGTCATCGCGCAACCCCCGCCCGCATGTGCCCCGTCCGTGTGTTCCCCGGCAGAAGTCCCTTGCCGGGAGGCTCTGTTCGCAGGAGTGCGCACGCGAGGAGGCAGAGCAGTCCGACCGTCGCGAGCCCGCCGAGCGTGACCGCGTAGCCGTGTCCGGCCAGCAGCACCGCGCACACCGCGCTGCCCAGCACCGCCCCGAGTTGCTTCATGGCGTTGAAGGTTCCGGACGCCGCCCCGACCTCCTCCGGGCCGACCGAGGTCACCGCAGCGATCGAAAGGGGCGACCAGACAAAGGAGTTGGCGACCCCGTACACCGCGAAGGTGGCGGTCAGGGCGGAGATCGGGGCGTCCGTCGCGACGAGCACCGCCGACGTCCCGATGGACAGGGCGAGGGCGCCGGAGCCGATGACGGCGACCGCGCGGGTCCCGATCCCGTTGTTGAGCCGGGCCGACACCGGCGCCCCCAACAGGCAGACCACGCCCATCGGTACGAGGGTGAGGGCGGCCGCGCCGGCGTCGAGCCCGCGCTCCCGCTGGAGGTACAGCATCAGCGGGATCATCGCCGACCCGGAGCAGAAGGCCGCGGCGGCGCCGGCCCAGGCCGCGACGACGAACCCCCGGCTGCGCAACAACTCGACCGGCACCAGGGCCCGTTGGCCGTCCCGGCGCTGGAACCACACCACCCCCGCGACCACCACCACGCCGCCGACGACGAGCAACCACCGTGGTACGCCCAGCACTTCGGCCCGCGCCGCGTCCGTGCCCTGGATGCCGATCACCAGCGCACCGACACCGCTCGCGTTCGCGCAGATCGCCCACACCGGGATGCGTGCCTCCTGGCGCGGCAGCACCGGGACGAACACGGCCACGGCGACCATCGCGGCGACACCGACGGGAACGTTGACCCAGAACACCGCGGGCCAGCCCCCGACCGCCACGAGAAACCCGCCCAGCAACGGCCCGACGGCCACCGCCGCGCCGCCGACCGCACCCCAGACGCCGAGCGCGACGGCGAGACGCGGCGGCCGGAACAGCGCCTTGATGAGGGTCAGGCACTGCGGTGTCATCAGGGCGGCACCGATGCCCTGCGTCACCCGCCAGGCGACAAGTGCCGTGATGGTGGGGGCGGTTGCGCACAGCAGCGACCCGAGTGTGAACGCCGCCAGCCCGATCAGATGGACGCGTCGATGGCCGTAGCGGTCGCCGAGCCGTCCCGCGACGACCAACGGCACGGCGTACGCGATGAGATAGCCGCTGTTGACCCACATCACGGCGGTCTCACCGGCGTGCAGCCCGTCGATCAGGGACGGCAGTGCGACCGAGGTGATGGTGCTGTCCAGCAGCAGCATGAAGAACCCGGTGCACAGACTGCCGAGAGCGAACCAGTCACGCCGCGTGCTCTCCGCCCGCATCTCAGACCGCCAGGTTCTCGCGGAGAGTCGAGCCCTGGTACGCCGGTGCGAGGGCGCCGCGGCGGCGCAGTTCGGGCAGCAGCAGTTCGCTGATGCCGGCGAAGCCGGAGGGCATGGCCAGCGGGCTGGAGAACATGAAGCCGCCGCGCGATCCGGTGGCCGCGAAGTTCTCCTCCAACGCGTCGGCCACGGCGGCCGGATCGCCCACGACGCTGTGGTCCAGGCCCGTCGCCCGCCCCCGCCCGTGCGCGAAGAACTCGCCACGGCTCATGGTGTGGTCCGCGCCGAACTCCGTGACGAGCGAGCCGACGATCCCCGCGGGACTCGCGTTGGCCGCCGCCAACTCGTCGCGCAGTTCACCCAGTTGGAAGGAAGTGGGAAGCGTCGAGAAGTCGTATCCGGCGTTGTGCGAGAGGTAGGTGGCGACGGCCTCCTCGTTCCAGAACTCGTGCACCGCGTCGCAGCGCGCCAGCGCCTCGGCCTTCGTCCGGCCGACGATCACCTGGGTGGCCCAGAGGATGCCGACGTGTTCCGGGTCCCGCCCCTCGCCCAGCAACGCCTCGTCGAGCAGCTTGCGATGGCGCTGCTGGCTCGCCAGATGTCCGCCGAAGCCGAAGACGAGATCGGCGAATCGGGCCGAAGCGGCAATGCCCCGGGGGGAGTTGCCCGCCTGGACGACGAGCGGGTGGTACTGCGGGCCGGGTACGGACGCGAGCGGGCCCTTGACGGTGAAGAAGCGCCCGTCGTGGTCGATGGGGTGCACCTTCGCGGGGTCGGCGAACCGGCCCGTGCTCCGGTCGCGGACGATCGCGTCCGGCGCCACGGAGTCCCACAACGCCCGGCAGACGTCGACGAACTCCTCCATCCGCTCGTAGCGCAGGTCGTGGTCCATCAGCTCGGTGAACCCGTAGTTCGCCGCGTCCGCGCCGCGCGTGGAGGCGACCACGTTGAAGGCGATACGGCCGCCGGTCACATGGTCGAGCGAGTTCAACAGCCGGGCGACGTAGAAGGGGTGCATGAAGGTGGAGGAGTACGTCAGGCCGAAGCCGACCTTCTCCGTCACCGTGGACATCGCGGCGATGACCGGTGACATGTCGTGGCGCGGCCACTGGATGCCCCACTCCACGGCCGGTGCGATGCTGCCCCGCCAGGTGCTGGGGATGCCGCTGCCGTCGCCGAAGAACAGCAGCCCCACACCCGCGCGTTCGGCGGTCTGCGCCAGTTCCATGAACATCCGGACGTCCGGGAAGTCCCGCCCGATCCAGGAGCCCTGCCGGGCCCAGGCGCCTTCGGTGTGGGTGAAGGAGAGGTCGTAGCCGATGTGCATTCCGGTCATCGCGCGGCCTTCTTCCACAGTTCCACGACCTCGTCGGCATCGCTCAACACGGCCACGTTCAGCCCCAGTTGGAACAGGGCGGCGGCGTTGACGTGCGGGTCGTAGGCGGTCGTCGTGTCCTGCGGTACGACGACGGGCCAGTCGAGTTGGACGGCGTCCTGGGCGGTGGCGTACACGCAGCACTCGCTCGTCAGGCCGACGACGGTGAGCCAGTCGTGGCCCGCGGCGCGCAGCCGGGCGTGGAGGTCGGTGCCGAGGAAGCCGCTGTAACCACGCTTGACCACCCTCAACTCCCCTTCCTTCGGCCGCACTTGGTACCACTCGGCGCCGGGCGTCCCGATCCGGCACGGCTCGTCCGGGCTCATGGGCGCGTCGTAGTCGCCCTCGCGCAGCCAGTTGCTCGACCGCCACGGCCGTGCCGGGTCGCTGCCCAACTCGACCCAGACGACCGGCACTCCGGCGGCGCGCGCTGCGTCGACGAGCCCGGCGATACGGGTGACCGTCCGGTCCAGCGTCGCCAGTGCCTCCTCCGTCAGGCCGTACGCCCCGATCCGGTCCGGATCGGCGAAGTCCCGTTGCACGTCGACCACGACGAGCGCGGGTCTGCTGAACGACCCGGCAAGGCTGGCGAGTTGTCGGTCCCGCAGGTCGGACATCAGGCCGCCACCTCGTCACGGGCGCGCAGCGCGGGCAGCACGGTCTCGCCGAACAGCACCATGTCCTCGTCGTACTCGGGGAAGATCAGCATGAGTCCGTCGAGGTCGGCCTCCCGCACGATGTACTCGATGTGCTCGGTGACCGTCCGGGCGCTGCCGGCGACGTACGGCGTCTGGAAGGCCGCCTCCCCGTCGGCGCCGTCGGCCCACGCGCGGGCCTGGTCGGCGGGCACGCCCCAGGTGTGCCGCATATGGGCGAGCGCCTCGCGGTCGACGCCCACGCCCCACTCCTTCACCTTCTTGACGGCCAGTTCGTCGGTGTCGTCCTGGACGACGGTGAGCATCGAATAGGTCTTGCAGACACGGCCGTTGGCCTTGGCCCGGGCGTGGACGTCGGCGGAGAGCGACCGCATGTCGTCGAGGCTGTCGGCGGCGAGGAAGGCGCCGTCGGCGTACCGGGCCTGGAAGCGGCGCGCGTCCTCGGACCGGCCCGCGCTGATGAGCGTCGGCCGGGTCGCCGGATGCGGACGGGACTCGCAGTCGACGAGGTCGAAGTACGGGGTGCGCAGGGTGACCGAGTCCTCGGTCCACAGCCGGGTGACCGCCTCCGTCCACAGCTCCGTCATCCGGTAGCGGTCCTCGTGGCTCAACTCCGGGTCCCAGTCACCGAATTGCTCGAACTCCCCCGCGTACGAGCCGTTCACGATGTTCATCCCGGCCCGGCCTCCGGAGATGTCCTGGAGGGTGGTGAGCATCTTCGCCGCGATCGCGGGGTTGTGGATGTTGGCGTGCAGGGTCGCCCAGATCTTGACCTTGCTGGTCGCCTCGGCGAGCGCCGACATCATCGTCATCGACTCCAGCGAGCGGCCCCAGTGGTCCGTACTCCCGCCGAAACCACGCCACTTGGCCATCGACATCACGAAGTCGAGCCCGATGTCCTCCGCGTGCAGGGCGGCACGCTTGTTGTAGGCGTAGGTCGCCTCGGGATGCGGCGCGGTGGTGGACAGCATCCAGCCGCCGTTCCCGATGGGAAGGAAGATTCCATACTCTTTCGCGGGCACGTCAGGGACCTTTCTGCGGCTCTTTCAGGGGCGTTTCGACGGTCTGCCGACCGTGGGGGGCGCTACGGCGCGGGCCAGACGAGCTTGTCGCCGCTGTAGATGTCCTTGACGAACGAGGCGTCGAACCAGGTCCCGGCCTTGGCGGCGGTCACGCTGCTCGGCACGATCTTGAACTGGTGCAGCATGGCGACGAGTTGGGTGACGTTGTCGGGGTCGATCCCGCCGAGCGGTTGTCCGGGTGTCGGGTTCTCCTTGACGACCTGCGTCTCGGTCTTCCAGATCGTCGCGTTGAGCTTCTTGTCGTAGGTCGGGCCGGACAACTTGGCCGCGTAGCCCACGCATTCGGTGATGTGCGCCTCGCCGGCGGAGCAGTACTCGTAGGCGTGCAGCGCGGCCCGCAGAATGTCCTCGACGGCGTGCGGATGCGCCTTGGCGAACGCCGGGTTGACCGCCATCGCGCCGATGGAGCTGGGGATCTTGTAGTCGACCGGCTTCCACACGGTGACGTCCTTGCCGGCCGCCTTGAGCTGGTTGGGCTCGTTCGAGACGAACCCGGTGAGCGCTTCGAGGCCGCCCTGCTTGCGCGGCAGTACGGAGGGGTCGTAGCCCTCCTTCACCAGCTTGAGCGAGTCCCACTTCACCCCGGCCTTGACCAGCATCGCCTCGACGGCGGCGGGGACATACCCCTTGTGCCCGACGACCTTGCCGTCGAGCTGGGTCAGGTCGGTGATGTCCTTGTTGGTCATCAGGATGTCGAGCCCGGCGTTCGAGTACGAGGAGATGCCCTTGATGTCGATGCCGTTGGCCTGCGCCTGGATCAGGTCCTGCTCGGAGATCGCGGACACGGTCGCCTGTCCACCGGCGAGCAGCTTGGTGTTCTGCGCGGTGTCACCGCTGCCGGGCTTGAGATCGACGGTGAGGCAGAGGTCCTTGAAATAGCCCAACTTGGCGGCGGCGATGTATTCGAGGATCGAGACGGAGGACTGGAACTGGTACCCGGAGAGATAGGTGATCTTCCCGGCGGCCTTGTTCTCCGCACACCGCTTCGCGGAGATCGCGGACCCGGCCGACCCGGCGGAGGTGCTGTCGTCCGACCCCGAGCCGCATCCGGCGACTCCGAGCGTCAGCACGGTGGCGATGAGGGCGGATCTGGTGAGGCGATGCATGGGCATGGGTGACTCCAAACTGGCGTTGATGCCGGGAAGTTGGTGAACACGGGTCCGGACGAGCGCTCCGTCGGGCTCAGCTCGCGCTGTCGTGCCAATGCAGCACGCGACGCTCGACAACGGTCACGGCGAGCAGCAACAGCACACCCATCACCGCGAGGACGAGGATCGAGGCGTAGACGACGGGGAGTTGATTCATGGAGGAGGCCACGCTGATCGCGGTGCCGAGACCCCCCGTGGACCCGGACGCCGACATCTCCGCGACCACCGCCCCGATGATCGACAGCGGAAACACGATCCGCAGCGCGGCGAAGAGATACGGCAGCGCGTTCGGAATCCGCACATGCCACAGCAGCTCGACCCGACTCGCGTCCATCGTCCGATAGACCTGCAACACCTGCTGGGGAACGGATCTCAACCCCGTGGCCGTGTTGATGAGGATCGGGAAGAAGCAGATCAGCCCGGTGATGATCAGCTTGGGCATGGGTCCGAAGCCGAAGGCGACCACCAGGGCCGGCGCGACCGCCACCAGCGGGGTCACGTTGAGGACGACGGCGATCGGCATCACCGCCCGCCGCACCAGAGGGAGTTCGCTGGTCAGCACCGCGAGGACGAACGCTCCGACGAACCCCATCCCCAGCCCGGCCGTGGCCTCACCGAGCGTGACAAGGGCGTTGTGGACGTAGTAGCCGAAATTGCCGGAGAGCGAACTGCCGACATCGGACAACGGGGGGAGCAGATAGGGAAGTTGTTCGGCCCCCCAGTGCCAGAGCCCGGCGAGGAGCGCCAGCATCACGACGAGGGGCGACCACACGGCCGGCCGGATCCAGGCGATCCGGGACCTCGGGTGCTTCAGGCTGAACCGGGACGGTTCCACGGTCGGCGGCGCTGTCTCGGCCGCCGGGGCGGTGGCGCGTTCATCGGCAACGGTCATGTCCTCGCCCCCGTTCACGCGGCTTCGCTGTGCCAGGCGCGGCGCAGCCGCTCTCGCACCAGGTCCTCGTACTCGTGGAACCGCCGTTCCCCGAAGAGCCGTTCACCGCGTGGCCGGGGCAGGTCGACGTCGATGCTCTCGACGATGCGGCCGGGGTTCGGCGCCATGACGACGACGGTGTCGGAGAGCCGTACGGCCTCGGACACGGAGTGGGTGACGAACAGGACGGTGGTCCTCAACTCCTCCCACAGGTCGAGGAGTTGATCCTGAAGGCTTTCGCGGGTGAACTCGTCGAGCGCCGAGAAGGGTTCGTCCATGACGAGCACGTCGGGTCGCAGGCCGAACGCCCGGACGATCGCGGCGCGTTGGCGCATGCCGCCGGACAACTGGGCGGGGAGCTTGTGCAGGGCGTCGCCGAGACCGGCCTTGACGAGGAGTTCCTCCATGTCGGGAACCGCCGTCCGCCGCTCGGCGAAGTCGGCGATGCGCTCGCGGCGTCGGCCGGCACCCCGGTTGATCTTCTGCGGCAGCGTGACGTTGCGCAGGACGGACAGCCAGGGCAGCAGCGCGGGGCTCTGCGGCACGAGTCCGATCATCTTGGCCGCGCACGCCTGCGCCGGGGTCACGCCGTGGACCGACACCTCGCCGAGGTCCGGCTGTTCGAGCCCCGCGACGAGTCGCAGCAGCGTCGACTTCCCGCAGCCGCTGGGGCCGATGAGACTGACGAAACGGCCCGACGGCACGGTCAGGTGGACGTCGTCGAGGGCCGTGGTCGCGGCGGACCCGAAGCCGTAGACCCGTCGTACCGACCGCAGTTGGAGTGCTGGCGTACCAGTCACCTTCACGCTCCCATCCATGTCGCGGGCACGAGTGCCCGATCCTGGAAGTCGGAGAGCGTGCGTAGCGAGTGCGACTGACTGCCACGCGGAAATCCGCTTAGGTGCCCCCGACCGTAGGAAGATTGTGTTTCGGTACGGCGCAGTTGACTGTTACGGGCGTTTTACGTCTGGGCGTGGCGCGGGGCGCAGTGGGGTGACCGTACTGCCGTCGTACACATGGATCTCGATCCCGAGGTCCGCCGCCGCGCGCGCCACCCAGCCGCCGAGGGCCTGCACGATCAGCTCGGTGACCAGCAGGACCGCCCGCTCGGCGGTCGGCACGGACTCCCGCAGCCAGAGCAGTTTGAACATGTCCGCCATGACCTTGTTGCGGTAGGCGGGCTTGTACGCACCTTGGTTGCCGACGAGTTGGACGAGGACGCGGCGGGCGGCGTCGATGCCCTCGACCTCGACGCGGCTGCCGTCGGGCAGCATGAGCGGCTTCGGGCGCAGCGGCGTGCCGAGGTGGTCGCCGAGCGCGAGCAGCATGCGGCGCTCGACGGAGCCCTCGGCGAAGCGGCTCCACTCGGTGGGGGCGTCCAGGACGATCAGGTGCATCCGCCGCATCCTAGGAAGTGTCCGTTTCCCCCGTGTTGCTTAGGGTGGACCACCATGAGAGCAGGCGGAGCGACAAGGACACCGGACGAGGACGCGGGGACGACACGGCTCGACGGCCGGGTCGAGCGGGGCAACCGCACCCGGCAACTGGTGCTGCGCCGTACCGTCGACATCGCCTCCGTGGAGGGCCTGGAGGCGCTGTCCGTGGGCCGGTTGGCGACCGAGTTGCGGCTCAGCAAGAGCGGGGTGTTCGCGCTGTTCGGCTCCAAGCAGGAGCTGCAACTGGCCACCGTGCGCGAGGCCGCGCGCATCTACACCGAGAAGGTCATCAGGCCCGCCGCCGAACTTCCCGTCGGCATCGGCCGGTTGTGGCGGCTGTGCGAGCTGTGGCTGGAGTACTCGCGGGGGCGGGTCTTCCCGGGCGGCTGCTTCTTCTACGAGGTCATCGCCGAGTTCGACGCGCGGTCCGGTCCGGTGCACGACGCGGTGGTCGGGGCGCAGCGGGACTGGACTGCCTTCGTGGAGGGGACGGTCGCCGGGGCGCGGGACACGGGCGAGTTGCGGGAGGACACCGACATACCCCAACTGGCCTTCGAGATCGTCGCGTTGATGGAGACGGCCAACGTGGTCTCGGTACTGCACGACGAGGAGACGGCGTACCGCCGGGCCCGGGTCGGCATAGCGGCCCGGCTGCGGAGCGCGGCCGTCGACCCGTCGACGGCTCCCCAAGTCCCCTGACATACACGGCATTTCACATTCCCGCGGACACCGCATTTCCTCATCCCGACTTCGGCCGAAAACAAGTAGCACGATCGTTCGCACAGTTTTAGGGTCAGGTCCCATGACTGCCACCGGAACGGACATCGTCGAGCTCGACCGGATCGCCGTGTACGAGGCTCTGCGCGTAGTGGAGTTGGCGCAGAAGGAGGACTGGGAGCGGGACACTCCGTGCGCGGGGTGGAACCTGCGGCGGCTCGTGGCGCACATGGCCGCGCAGCATCACGGGTTCGCGGCCGCGGCGCGTGGCGCGGGCGGCGACAGGGCGTACTGGCGGGAGCCGGAGGACATGAGCGCTCCGGCCCGGACGCACCGCGCGGCGGCCACGGCCGTCCTCGCCGCGTTCGCCGACCCCGGCGCCGCCGAGCGGGAGTTCGTCCTGCCGGAGCTGGGCACGAGCTTCCCCGGCCGGACCGCGATCGGCTTCCATTTCATCGACTACGTCGTCCACGCGTGGGACGTCGCCGCCGCACTCGGCACAGAACTCGACCTGTCGGACGACGTGTTGGACATCGCACTGGTGGTGGCCCGGCTGGTGCCCACCGAACCGGCCGTACGCGGACCGGAGTTCGCGTTCGCCCCGCCGCTCGACGTACCGCCGGACGCCGGTCCGCTCGACGAGGCGCTACGACTGCTGGGCCGGACCCCGGAGGAGTGGCCGACGAAGAGCCGCTGAACTCGCTTCCTTTGCCTGCCCTTTGAGTAAAACTGCCCTCCCTTTGAACAAGGCGACCGGCCCGCTCGTACCTCCAGGCACTGGCCACGCGTCAACTTCTCCAACGACCAGTTGGTTCCCCCGGGAGGCTCCCTTGCGTCGTATCAACGGTACGGCTGTCTTCATCGCGACCATCATCGCCACCACCGGTGCGCTCGCCTTTCCCGTGTGGTCGTACGCCGACCGCGCGGGGACCGGGCAGGCGAACGTGGCGGCGGGCACCGTGAACACCGAGTGGGGGCCGTTGACGGCCGCCGACCGGGATCTGATCGTGCGGGTGCGGCTGGCCGGGCTGTGGGAGCTGCCGGCCGGGCAGCAGGCGATCGAGCGGGCACCCAGCCAGGCGATCAAGGAGGCCGGTGACCATCTCATCGTCGGCCACACCGACCTCGACAAGCGGGTGCGGATCGTCGCCGCCAAGCTCAATGTCGCGCTGCCCAATGTGCCGAACGAGCAACAGCAGGGCTGGCTGCAGGAGATGAGCGCGGCGACCGGCGCCGAGTACGAGTACAAGTTCGTCAACCTGCTGCGGGCCGCGCACGGCAAGATCTTCCCGGCCATCGGCGCCGTACGGAACAGCACGCGCAACACCCTCGTGCGGCAGCTGGCCTCGGACACCAACCAGACCGTGCTGGACCACATCACGGTGCTGGAGAAGACCGGGCGGGTCGACTTCGACGCGATCGCCAACGGGGTCGCGAACGCGTCGACGGCCAGCCCGACCGGCCCCGCGGCACCCGTACCCGGCCAAGTGGCGCCCTCGGCGCCGGTCGCCCAGGCGAGCCCGAACATCAACACCACCTCCCGCCCGTCCCCGGGCGCACCGGGCACGGTCAACACCGGCCGACCGGATCCGGTCGACTCGAACGGCGTGCTGGGGTAGCACCCGCCCNACCGGCCCGACGCGGGCAGGCTGACGGCGCTCGCCGAGCGGGCCGAGGCGCTGGGCTCGCCGCTGGTCACCGAGCACATCGCGTTCGTCCGCGCGGGCGGCCCGCTGACCGCGTCCCCGCTCCTGGAAGCCGGCCACCTGTTGCCGGTCCCGCGCACCCGGGACGCCCTCGACGTGCTCTGCGAGAACGTCCGCATCGCCCAGGACGCGCTGCCGGTCCCGCTCGCCGTCGAGAACATCGCGGCGCTGCTGGCCTGGCCGGGCGAGGAGATGACCGAGGGACAGTTCCTGTACGACCTGGCCGACCGCACCGGCGTGCGCCTCCTCATCGACGTCGCCAACCTGCACACCAACCACGTCAACCGCGGCGAGGACCCGGCCGAGGCCCTCGCCGAACTGCCCGTCGAGGCGATCGCCTACGTCCATGTCGCGGGCGGCATCGAACGCGCCGGCGTCTGGCACGACACCCACGCCCACCC
>NZ_JAENRY010000219.1 GCF_016612545.1 Streptomyces sp. MBT65
GGACCAGACCCGCCCTACGCCGCCCCAGCCACCCCCCTACGCGGACCGCGTGATGATCTGCAGCACCTCGAGTGTCCGTGGTGGTGTCTCCGGGTCGTCGCCGTCGCTCACCGCCATGCGTACATGGGCGTCGCGTGCTGCCCGTACCGCGTCCGGCCAGGCCTCGTGGTCGACGTACACGGAGACGTGGGCGTCGGGGCCGACCTGGTGCATGATCCGTAGGACGCGCAGGACGGCCGTGTCGACGAGGGCCGCCTCCTGGGAGTCGCGGAAGATCGTGCCGACGTATTTCTCGGCGGACCAGTTGTCGAGCCAGGTGTCCTCGACGAGGCGGTAGACGGCGTCGGTGACGTCACCGTAGCCGTCGACACCGGCCAGCCAGACGTTCTGCTGGAACGCGGGATCCGAGAGCATGTGCAGCGCGGAACGCACATTGCTGCGCCAGCGCCACCAGGGCATGTCGTTCAGTGGCATGCCGCCCATGGTGGATGAGCGACGGGGGCGACGGGAAGAGTTCTCCGGAGCTTGCACGGTCATCGATCGTACGTTCCTCGTCACATACACAGGAACACCCCCCGTAATTCACCCCCAAGTCACTGCTCGTTGACCCGGAGTCACTCCCCGGTTAGTTGTGTGGCGGAAGCGTGTCTGTCCATGACAGGCAGGCGACGCAACCGCAGCACCTTCCTCCCCACCTTCACCCGCCCCGTCAGAGCGACCGTCATGTCGGCGGCGGCTCTGGGGGCCTGCGCGTCGCTCGTAGCCGGCTGCGGGGTCATCCCCGGAGTCACGGCGGGCTCCGGCGACGGCTCGATCACCGTCATGACCTGGGCGCCCTGGGACACCAGCTCGACCAACAAGCCCGGCATGCCCGCCATGGCGACGGCGTACGCGAAGTGGATCAACAAGCACGGCGGCATCAACGGCCGCAAACTCAAGGTCCTGACCTGCAACGACCACAACACCACCGTGTCCGCGGCGAAGTGCGCCCGGCAGGCCGTGGAGGACAACGTCGTCGCGGTCGTCGGCTCCTACAGCCAGTTCAGCGACTCGTACTTCGCCCCGCTGGAGGGCGCCGGCATCCCGTACATAGGCGGCTACGGCGTCACCACCGAGGAGTTCACCCGCGCGCTGTCCTACCCCGTCAACGGCGGCCAGCCCGCGCTCCTGGCGGGCCTCGGCAAGGAACTCGCCTCCACCTGCGGCCCGGTCACCCTCGTACGGCCCGACTCCATCGTCGGCGACGACCTGCCCCCGCTGCTGAACGCCGGGCTCGCGGCGGGCGGCCACGCGGCGGCGACCGACCAGCTCGCGGCCGACGACGCCACCGAGTACTCCAGTCAGTCGGTCAGCGCCCTGAAGAGCGCGAGCGGCGGCACGGGCGGCAAGAAGGGCTGTGTGGTGCCCTCGCTCGGGGACCGTACCGACATCTTCATGGACTCCTTCCGGCGCGACCGCGAGGACTATCCCGCGGTACGCACCGCGACCGTGCTCGGCAGTGTCGACCAGACCGAGATCAACTCGACGGGCGGGCAGTCCGGGCCGTACGAGGGGTCGTACATCACCGGCTGGTACCCGGTCGCGAGCGACCCGCGCTGGAACCCGATGAAGAAGGCCGTCGACGAGGTGGCCTTCGGCGACAACCGCATCGACCCGGCGGACGCGGGGGTGCAGACCACCTGGATCGCGTACACCGCGTTCAAGACCGTCGTGAACTCGCTCGGCAGCGGCGACATCACCGCCGACACCGTACGGCGCGCCCTCGACGACGGGGTGAAGGTCGACACGGGCGGGCTCACGCCGACGCTTCAGTGGAGCGCCCGCGACGAGAACCTCTCCTCGGTCGGACTGGCCCGGCTGGTCAACGCGAACGTGACCCTTCAGATCGTACGGAAGGGTGTTCTGGTGTCCGCGAAGAAGGGGTTCCTCGATATGACGAAAACCCTGGGCGACGCCGATCTCAACTGACGCCGGCCCGGGCCTCCTCTTCCTCAGCCCTCCGCTTCCTCAGAGCTGGGTCGGCTGGCGCTGGGTCAGGCCGTAGGTCTTCGCGATCGAGTTCCAGAGGGCGGCGGCCTTGGCCTTCTGGTTGCTGGCGGTGCCGCTCGCCGCGTTGCCGGCCGCGGTCTGGCCGGTGGTGCGGGCCTGGCCCTTCTTGCAGCCGTGCTTGCCCGCCGCCTGATCGGCCCAGGCCGCGTAGTGGGTGTCGGCCGACGCGGACGCCTTCCACGCGTTGGTCAGCGCGGCGGTCAGGGCCGCGTTGTCCGGCAGCTTGTCGACCTTCAACTGCGAGAGTTTCGTGACCAGTTCGGTGCGCTGACCCGCCGCGTCCCGCAGGTCGGAGGCCGCGTCGCCGAGCTTGTTGCAGGCCTTCACATTGCCTACGGCGTTGATCACCGAGGCACGGCTGCTGCCGCTGTCGGCGAGCAACTTGTGCGTACGGCGGTTGGGCCTGCGCGTAGCCCGGCTGCTCGGCCCGCGGCGGCTGCTGGAAGCGGGGCATCTGCTGCGTGGAGGCGGCCGGCGGCTCGCCCCCGGCGTCGCTGCGGAAGAGGTTGTCGAACTCGGCGGGCGGCTGCCGGTCGTCCGGCCCGCCCGGCCGTGCCCCGTACCCGGGAGCGCCGCCCTGCGCGGGCACCGGCGGCAGGAACTGCGTGGGCTGCGCGTCGGGATGCGCGGCCTGCGGCATCGGCCCCGCGGGCACCTCGGGCGGCAGCGCCCCCGCCACGACGGGCGGGATGAACTGAGTCGCCCCCTCGTCCATGGCGGCGGCGGNCTACGGAGTGCAGCAGCAGTCGTACGCACAGGAGTACGCGTCGGGGTACGCCCCGACGTACCCGGCGGAGGGCTCCGGGGCGTACCCCGACGCGTACTCCTGTGCGTACGACTGCTGCTGCACTCCGTAGGCCGCGTGCTGGGCGCTCTCCTGGGGGAGGGCCCCCGGCTGCCCCGGGATGCCGTCCTGGGCGCCCCAGGGCGCGGGAGCGGGCAGCTCGGGGGCGCCGGCGCCCCACTGCTGCGGTTGCTGCTGCTGTTGCGGGTCCCCCCAGCCCTGGCCCGGCGGCGGGGCCGGGCTCTGGTGCTGATGGTGGTGCTGGGGGTCCTGTTGCTGGTCCGGGCCCCACGACCCGCCCCACGACTGGCCGGGCGCGGGCGGCGCCGTCGCGGGCTGCCCGCCCGACCGCTGGTCACCGTGTCCGCCCGTCATACCCGGCAGGAGGGGTGCGCCTCCGTCGGAGGGCAGCACGATGCCTTCGCGCGCGGGCCGCGCCGAGGGCTCCTCGCCCTGTCCACTCTGCGTCACCGGGACTCCTACGAATGGGGGACCTACGGGATCGTCGGTTCACGCTACCGGGTACCCCGAGCCCGATGCCACGCAGCACTGGACTGGACCTCTCCACTTGTGACCCCGGTAACAGCTCCAGGACCCCATGCGCCCCAAGAACCGCTCCAAATCCCGCTGTACGCCCCCCTTTCACCACCGGAAGACCACCAGGAGCTTCGTTCACTCGCTGTTCACGCGGCGGCCTGCAACTCCATCCGCGCCCCGAACTCCCTCACCACCGGCTCGTCCCGGTACGGCTCCAGGCGCTGCTGGAAGTCGTCCAGGTACTCGGCGCCCCGGTTTGAGCGCAGCGAGCCGAGCAACTCCACCGCTTTCAGGCCCGTGTTGCAGGCCTGCTCGACCTCGCGCTGCTGCACCTGCGCGCTCGCCAGCAGCACATACCCGATGGCCCGGCGGCGCGCCCGCGACTCCGGGTGCCCGTCCAGGGACTCCTGCGCGCACCTGGCCGCCGCCTCGGCCTGCCCCAGATCGCGGTGGCAGTGCGCCAACTCGTCGGCGAGATACGCCTCGTCGAAGTGTCCGATCCACGCCGGGTCGTCCCCGGACGAGGGATCGGCCGCGTCCAGCGCGCTCACCGCGCGCCCCGACGCCAGCTGCGCCGACCGCGCGTCCCCCATCAGGGCGTGCCCGCGCGCCTCCGCCGCGTAGAACATCGACTCGGCCCGCGGGGTCACCCGCCCCCGCGCCCCCTCCTGCGCCGCGCGCGCCAACTGCGCGATCTCACGCGGGTTTCCGAGCTGCGCGGCGAGGTGACTCATGGACGCGGCCAGGACGTACCCGCCGTAGCCGCGGTCCCCCGCCGCCTGCGCGAGGCGCAGCGCCTGGATGTAGTACCGCTGGGCCAGGCCCGGTTGACCGGTGTCGACGGCCATGTAGCCGGCGAGTTCCGTCAACCGGGCGACGGCGGCGAACAGTTCACGCCCCACGGCCTCCCGGTACGAGCCCGCCAGCAGGCCGGAGACGACACTGTTGAGGTAGTGCACGACGACCGGGCGCACATGCCCGCTGCCGTACTGGTGGTCCAGGTCGCTCAGCGCCTGGGTCATCGCGCGGACCGCCGCCACGTCGGACTGCCCGACGCGGGGCCCGGCCGCGCGGGCGACCTGCGAGTCCGGTGAGGAGATCAGCCAGTCACGGCTCGGTTCGACCAGCGCGGACGCGGCGACCGACGAACCCGACAGGAAGTCCCGGCGCCCCACGTCACTGCGCCACAGCTCACACACCTGCTCGATGGCCCCGAGCACGGTCGGCGAGAACTGAAGGCCCACGCCCGACGCGAGGTTCTTGCCGTTGGCCATGCCGATCTCGTCGATCGTGACCGTACGGCCCAGCTTGCGGCCCAGCGCCTCGGCGATGATCGCCGGAGCGCGCCCGCGCGGCTGCTGTCCCCGCAGCCAACGGGCCACGGACGTCTTGTCGTAGCGCAGGTCGAGACCGTGCTCGGCGCCGCACATGTTGACCCGGCGGGCCAGCCCGGCGTTCGAGCACCCCGCCTCCTGGATGAGCGCCTGCAGCCGTTCGTTCGGCTGCCGCGCGACAAGTGGCCTTGCGGCCATGGCGTACCCCCTGGGAACAACCCCTGAAGCGAAAAGATCCGGCCGTGAAGATCAGTGCCCAGCGAACATGGCGAAAATGCGAAGCATGCGAGGAATGCCGGGGTAAAACCTGGTGCCCGCCCCAGAGGTGGCTACCCAACTCCCGCCGTCGTTCCTCCCGCGCGCCCCCGCACATGCATCCATGCGCCCCAGTTGCGGAATCGATGCTCCTCCCCCGCGCGCGCTACAGCCGTAACCCGAGGTGGGCGCGGGAGTTGTGTTGGGCGTGGAAGAGACGATCGCGGGCACCGAAGCCGCTCAGATTCCGAAGCAGCGCGGGGAATCGCTGCTGGAGACAGCCGTACGCTACGCCGAGGAGCGCCACTGGGACGTCTTTCCCGGCACCTGGCTGGAAGCCGTCGACGGGGTGCAGCGCTGCTCGTGCGACGACGCCGCGTGCGCCGCACCCGGCGCACACCCGGCGCGTGAGGACTGGGCGACGCAGGCGACGGGCAGTGCGACGGTCGCGCGGCGGATGTGGCAGAAGCAGCCGGGGGCGTCGATCCTGCTGCCCACGGGGCGGACGTTCGACGCGATCTCCGTCCCGGAGACCGCGGGGTTCCTGGCGCTGGCCCGGATGGAGCGCATGGAGTTGACGCTGGGTCCCGTGTCGTTGACGCCGGATCGGCGGATGGAGTTCTTCGTGCTGCCCGGGGCTTCGGTGAAGGTGCCGGATCTGGTGCGCCGGATCGGGTGGGCACCGGCCTCCCTTGATCTCGTGGTGTTGGGCGAGGGTGCGTATGTGGCCGCGCCGCCCACGCGGTTCGGGTCCCGGGGGGCCGTGCAGTGGGCCTGCCGGCCGACCGCCGCGAACCGTTGGCTGCCGGACGCGGAGGAGCTGATCTCGCCGCTCGCCTACGCGTGTGGGCGGGACCGGTAGATCTCGCGGGTGCGGCTGCGTTGTGGCCGGTCGCGCCCACGCGGCGGAGCCGCATATCGAAACAGCCCCGTGCCCCCCTAGGTTGGGGCCATGACGTCGGCTGTGAGTGTGCGTGGGCTCTGGAAGCGGTTCGGGCAGCAGATCGCTGTCGCCGGGATCGATCTGGAGTTGCCCGCGGGGAAGTTCATCGGGCTGGTCGGGCCGAACGGGGCCGGGAAGACCACGACCCTCTCCATGGTCACCGGGCTGCTGCGGCCCGATCAGGGCAGCGTCGAGGTGGTCGGGCACGACGTCTGGCGCGACCCCGTGGCCGTGAAGGCGCGGATCGGGGTGCTGCCCGAGGGTCTACGGCTCTTCGAGCGGCTCTCGGGGCGTGAACTCCTCGGCTACAGCGGGCGGTTGCGGGGGCTGCCCGGTGCCGAGGTCGACAAGCGGGCCACGCAGTTGCTGGACGTGCTCGACCTGGCCGGTGCCCAGCACAAGCTCGTCGTCGACTACTCGACCGGTATGCGCAAGAAGATCGGGCTCGCCGCCGCTCTCCTCCACAATCCCGAAGTCCTGTTCCTGGACGAGCCGTTCGAGGGCGTCGACCCGGTCTCCGCGCAGACCATCCGGGGCGTCCTGGAGCGCTACACCGCCTCCGGCGCCACCGTCGTCTTCTCCTCCCACGTCATGGAACTCGTCGAGTCGCTCTGCGACTGGGTGGCCGTGATGGCCGCCGGCCGCATCCGCGCCCAGGGCACACTCGCCGAGGTCCGCGGTGAATCCCCCACGCTCCAGCAGGCGTTCCTCGAACTCGTCGGCGCCGGTGCCCGCGACCACAGCTCGGACCTCGACTGGCTGGGCGGCGGTACCCGATGAGCGCCACCACACCCCCGGCCTCGATCACCCCCGTCGTCGTACGACTGAAGCTGTCGTTGTTGCGCAACGGTCTACGGCAGTCCGGTGGCCGACGGGTCGCCTATGTCGCGTCGGCGGTCGTGGCACTGCTCTTCGCGGCGCTCCAGTTGCTCGGGCTGCTCTCCTTGCGCGGGGAGGCGCACGCGGTCTCCGTGGTCGTGCTCCTGGTGGCGGTGCTGGGCCTGGGCTGGGCGGTGATGCCGCTGTTCTTCCCGTCCGGCGACGAGACCCTCGACCCCACCCGCCTGGTGATGCTGCCGCTCCAACCACGGCCTCTCGTACGGGCGTTGCTGGTTGCCTCGTTGGTAGGCATCGGGCCGCTGTTCACGCTGGTGCTGCTGCTCGGGTCGGTGCTCGCGGTCGCGCACGGCGCCGCCGCGTACGTCACGGCGGTCCCGGCGCTCCTGCTCGCCCTGCTGATCTGCGTGGCCCTCGCGCGGGCCGTCGCCACCGCCAACATCCGCCTGCTGACCAGCAGGAAGGGCCGGGACCTGGCGGTGCTGAGCGGGCTGGTGATCGCGATCGGCGCACAGTTGGTCAACTTCGGCGCACAGCGCCTGGGTTCGTCCGGGCTGGCCCAACTCGACCCGGCGGCCGAGGTGTTGCGCTGGGTGCCGCCGGCCTCGGCGGTCGGCGCGGTGGACTCGGTGAGCAAGGGTTCCTACGGCCTGGCGGTCACCCAACTCGCGCTGTCCGCAGGCGCTTTGGCGACCCTGCTGATCCTCTGGTCGCGCAGCCTCACCCAGCTGATGACCTCACCCGACGGCTCCACCCTCCAGTCCGCCGAACCGGCCGCGAAGGACAGGGCGGCCACCGGCGGCCTGGCCCGCCTCCTCCCGTCCGGCCGCACCGGCACGGTCATGGAACGCAGCCTGCGCTATGTCTGGCGCGACCCCAAGACCAAGGCCGCGTGGGTGACGTCGCTGGCGATCGGCCTGATCGTCCCGGTGTTCAACGCGCTCCAGGGCACCGGCTCCGTCTACTTCGCGTGCTTCGCCGCCGGGATGCTCGGCATCCAGATGTACAACCAGTTCGGCCAGGACACGTCC
The DNA here is from genome assembly GCF_016612545.1 of Streptomyces sp. MBT65. GTDB lineage: Bacteria > Actinomycetota > Actinomycetes > Streptomycetales > Streptomycetaceae > Streptomyces. The sequence goes on from NZ_JAENRY010000219.1 coordinate 7,771, forward strand.
GCGTTCTGGATGGTCGCGATGACGATCTCCACGACCCGGGACGCCTACGTCGAACTCCGGGCGCGCGCCCTCGCGTTGCTGGTGATCACCCTGCCGTACGCGGCCCTGGTGACCGTCCTGACGACGGCGCTGCTCGGCGACTGGTCCCGGCTCCCGGAGGTGCTCGGCCTCTCCTTCGCCCTCCTCGGCGCGATGCTCGCGACCGGCGCCTGGACCTCGGCACGCTTCCCCTACTCCATCCCCCAGGGCACCCACAAGAACGTCGCCCCCGGCCAGGCCGGCCTCGCCTGGATCTCCATCTTCGGCGGCATGATCTCGGCGGCCCTCCTCTGCGCCCCCGTCATCGCCCTCACGATCTGGGCGAACGTCAGCGCGGACGGGAGTGATTGGAGCTGGGTGCTGCTGCCGGTGGGGGCGGGTTACGGGGCGGCGATCACGTATGCGGGACTGAGGCTGGCGGCACCGGGGACGGCGAGGCGCTTGCCGGAGATCCTGGCGGCGGTCAGCAAGGGGTGAGTTTTCGACTCAGGGCAGGGCGATTCCCCCAGGGGCGCGGGGCTGTATCGATGTGCGGCTCCGCCGCGTGGGCGCGGCCGGCTACACCCCACCCGCACTCGCCACACGACACAAGCCCCCACCCCCTTGGGCGCCCACATCACACCAGCACCCCGTCAAGAAACGGCTCGACAGCCGCCCGCCAAGCCGACGGCTGGTCGTAATGCACCAGATGCCCCGCGTCCGCGACCTCCGCATACTCCCCTCGGGGGAGCACCCGGACCATCTCCTGCGCCTCCGCCCGCCCCAACTCCCCGTCCAGTCCCCGCACCACCAGCGCGGGACACTGAACCTGGGCAAGCTCCTCCCAGTGCGCGTCGTACACCCACGTCTCCCGGGACTTCAGCATCTGCTCGGGCTCGAACACCGGCCGCCACCCGTCGGGAGACTCGTGCATGACCTCGGCGTAGAACTCCCCCCGGGAGGGATTCGGCCGCTCCACCCACGGATCGTCCTCACCGAACCACTTGCGGACGTCCGCGAGCGTGGCGAAGGGAACGGGCCAGGACTTAAACCAGTCGGCCCACTCCCGCTGCGAGGCCGCCCCCAGCGCGGACGCCCGCATGTCACAGATGACCAGCCCCCGCACCAGATCGGGCCGCTTCGCGGCGAGCTGCCACGCGGTGAGCGCCCCCATCGCGTGCCCGACGAGCACGACCGGGGCGAGCCCCAGCTGCTCCAGCGCGGCCTCCGCGTCCTCGACGTAGGCCTCACGTGTGAAGGCCGCCTGCGGCGGCTTGTCGCTCTGGCCGTGGCCGCGCTGGTCGAGTGCGACCGCGCGGTGCCGTTCGGAGAGCCAGCGGGCGGTGGGCGCCCAGTGCGAGGCACGGCCCATCAGGCCGTGCAGTAAGAGAACTCCGGGTGCCCGCTCGATCTCCCCCGACTTGGGCGGGTCCGCGAACTCCCATGCGGCCAGGCGTACGCCGCCTGCTCCGGTCACGTCGATGCGCCGCGCCATTGGTCCTGGCACCCCCCTAGCCACGCTCTGCCGCTTGTGCCGTTCCGTTCTTGCTGCTGTCTCTTCTCTTGCTCGTCTCTTCCTACAGGTCACGCCCCGCGCGTTTCATCACTCACAGGTTATCGAATACAGATTCGAAAATGCTGTCTCGCGCCGTAACACCCCTCGTTCGAGTGACCCGGCTCAAGGAATGATCGCCGCTGCCGAGGGGAGATCTTCAGCGGGAGGCGGACCGCTCGGGGAAACCGGTCCGCAGGGGATGACCTTGAGAGCTCGGGGCTCCGGGTCAGCACAGGGGAGGACAGGCCCCGGCGCCACACGGCGCCGGGGCCCTCTCCACGATTGCGGCACATCCTCCCGCCCCCTCACGGTCATATGCCTCACGCGACAGCCTGGCACGCGCAGCGCCCGAGCGCTGCGATTCAGCGCACTGAATCTCGGATTCGCCGAGATCGTCGACCGGTACCCCGGAACGCCACAACTACCCCTCGCACCCCATGAGTTGACGCCCCGCCGGAGAAAAGACGAGATCAGCGCTTGGCGACGAACACATGCGAGGCGATCTCCGACTCCAGCTCGGCCGCCTCACCGCCGCTGCCCACCAGCACCCCGCCGGCCGACTCCGTGACACTCACCACCGAGCCGGGCTGCACGCCCGCGCGGCGCAGCGTGTACATGAGCTGCGCGTCCGTCTGGATGGGCTCGCCGATCCGGCGCACGACGACCGTCTTGCCGTCGACACCCGGGTCGAGGTCGGCCAGCGAGACCATGCCCTCGTCGAGGAAGGGGTCGGCCCCGTCCTTCTCGCCCAGCTCCTCGAGACCGGGGATCGGGTTGCCGTACGGCGACTCCGTGGGGTGGCGCAGCAGCTCCAGGACGCGGCGCTCCACGGCCTCGCTCATCACGTGCTCCCAGCGGCAGGCCTCGGCGTGCACCTGCTCCCACTCCAGGCCGATCACGTCGACGAGCAGACACTCGGCGAGCCGGTGCTTGCGCATCACGCGCGTGGCGAGCCGGCGGCCCTCGTCGGTCAGTTCCAGGTGGCGGTCGCTGGCCACGGCCACCAGGCCGTCGCGCTCCATGCGCGCCACCGTCTGGCTCACCGTGGGCCCGCTCTGGTCGAGCCGCTCGGCGATGCGGGCGCGCATGGGGACCACACCTTCCTCCTCCAGCTCGAGGATGGTGCGGAGATACATCTCCGTGGTGTCGATCAGTCCGGACATACGTGCCCCTCGATTACCTCTGCCCGAAGCTCGACGGCTCCGCGGCGCGTGCGCTGGCCCTGGACTCAATTCTGACGCATACCACTGACAACCGTGCCGCGCCGCTGAAACCAGCCGGTTACGGCCGCCCGCGGCGGCCCCCTGAGACGTGCTGTCGCCGTATTGACATCCCCTTGGTCCAGACCGCACGGTGATCCGCGACACAAACTCACCGAGGGGACTTCCGCATGAGCGACCGTACGCCGTCCGGCCAGTTCTTCGACGCCGCGATCACCCTTCTCCAGCGGGTCCGCGACGAAGAGGCCGAGCCCGTCCGGGCGGCCGGCACGCTCCTCGCGGACACGGTGGCCGGCGGCGGACGGCTCTTCGCCTTCGGTGCCGGGCACTCCTCCCTCGCCGCGCAGGACGTCGTCTACCGCGCGGGCGGGCTCGCCCTGATGAACCTGCTCACCGTCCCCGGGGTCGTCGGCGTCGACGTCATGCCGGCCACGCTGGGCTCCGCCCTGGAGCGCGTCGACGGCCTCGCGAGCGTCGTCCTGGAGACGTCACCGCTGCGCTCCGGCGACGCCCTGGTGATCATCTCGCTGTCCGGGCGCAACGCCCTGCCTGTCGAGATGGCAATGAAGGCCCGCTCCCTGGGCGTCCGGGTCATCGGCGTGACATCGGTGGCGTACGCCTCGGAGACGACGTCACGGCACGTCTCCGGGACGTACCTCAAGGACCACTGCGATGTCGTCCTCGACTCGAAGATCGCGATCGGCGACGCGGAACTCACCCTCGACACCATCCCGGCCCCCTTCGCCCCCGCCTCCACGGTCGTCACCGCGGCCCTCCTCCAGGCGGTCATGGCGACGGCCGCCGCGACCCTGGCCGAGCGCGGGATCGAGCCGCCGCTGCTCCGCTCCGGGAACGTGGACGGCGGCCACGAGTGGAACGGCCGGGTCTTCGAGGAGTACCGCGACCGGATCTTCTACCAGTACTGAGCCTCTACGGCCCCTGTGGGCCGGCTATTTCTCGCCCGCCGCGCCCGCCAGATCCAGCGCCGCCGCGATCCGTACGGCCACGTCCTCGGCGTAGATCGAGTCGGACCGTTCGAACTGGCTGCGCCCGGCGCCCCTCAGGAACGTCACGACGCCCAGGGTCCGGCCCCGGCTGCGCAGCACCGCGCACAGGGCGTGCACGGCGTCCGTGGGCCACTGGCGGACCCGGGCCCACTCGCGGGCCTGTTCGGGCGGGACGGTGCCGATGCTGGCGCGCACGGAGCCGATGCGTTCGACGCACTGGAGGGCGGGATGGCCCTCTCCGTAGCGCACGGGCAGCCCGGCGGCGCCGGTGAGCAGGCTGGGTCCGGGGGCTCCGGTGGGGGTCGCGGCGACCCGGACGAGGCGTACGGCCGTAGCACGCACTCCGGCGCCGTCGGGATCGTTCAACGATCCTCCCGCTACCCGGTCGACCAGGGCGTGGTCGGCGAAGCCGGCGAGGGCGAAGTCGAGGTGGACGGTCGCCGCGTCGCGCGGGTCCTCGCACTCGGCTGCGGCGCGGGCGGCGCGGTGCAGTTGCTGGGCGCGGAAGCGCAGCAGCGAGGCCTCCTGCTCGATCTGCTTGGCCTCGGTGACGTCCTGGAAGAGCCAGCCGACGCCGAGCGGCACCGGTTCCTCGGTGAGCGGCGAGGCCAGCCGCAGGAAGCCGCTGCGCCAGCAGCGCCGCAGATTGCCCTCGGGTGTCCGTACGCTCACCCAGATCTCGGCGGGCGCGGGCGGTGCGCCCTCGGCGAGGACGTGGGTGAGCGCGGCCTCCAGCTCCTCGACGCCCTGGGCGAGCAGTTCGCCGAGGGGGCGCCCGAGGACGGCGGTGCGGCCGGTGCCGAGCGCGCGGGCGGCATGCGAGTTGACGACGGCGGGCCGCAGGTCGGCGTCGACGAGCACGACCCCCCAGGAGGCGTCCTCGAACAGCGCCTCGCTCAGGGCGATGGACCGCTCCAGGTCGATCTGGGCATGCACCTCGCTGAAGGCGCAGTAGACACCGGCGGGCTTCCCGTCCGGCCCGCGCACGGCGGCGGACTGGGTCCGCACGAGTACCCGTCCGCCCTCCTTCGTCAGGAGGGCGAACTCGTTGACCTGCCGTCCGGGCGCCCGCATGGCGGACATCAGCCGCCCCTCGACCTCCTCGGCGTCCGCACGGCGTACGGCCCACCCGGCCAGTCCGTGCCGCCCGACGGCCTCGGCCGCGGTCCAGCCCAGGATGCGCTCGGCCTCGCGGTTCCAGTGGGTGACCACCCCGTCCGCGTCGAAGGCACACAGTGCCGCGTCCATGCCGTCCAGCAACGCGGCCAACAGATCCGACCCACCGACACCGTCGGGCCCGCCGTCCCGCTCGGGCTCGTCGGGACCCAATTCGTCGGTGGTCCCACTACGCCGGGAAGCACTCACCTGGACCCCCTGCAGGCTGCGTCCGCGGACACGACGCGTCGGTTCACTCACTCCCCCTCATTCAACTCGAACGTGACGCAGCACACACCGAGTTCCCGCAAGATTGAGGGAATCGTTGTACGACACCGACCGGGCACCGGCACACTCGCCTGATGCCCGCCGCCCGCCTCCCGCTCGACGAACAACTCACCGCGCTGCGCACGACGCTGTCCCGCAACGAGCCACTCCTGGAGATCCTCGACCGCACCGCGGCCCTCGACCTCCCGAACTGGTACCTGACCGCGGGCTGCCTCGTCCAAACCATCTGGAACACGGTCACGGGCCGTCCCCCGACCCACGGCATCAAGGACTACGACGTCTTCTACCACGACGCCACCGACCTGTCCTGGGAGGCCGAGGACAAGGTGATCCGGGCAGGCCGCGCGGCGTACGCGGGCCTGCCCGCCGAGGTGGAGATCCGTAACGAGGCCCGCGTCCACCTCTGGTACGAGGAGAAATTCGGCACCCCGTGCCCGCCGTACGACTCCGTGGAGGCCGCGATCGACTCCTTCGCGGCGACCACCTGCTGCCTCGCCGTACGCCTGAAGGAGGACGGGAGTTGGCGCGTGTACGCCCCGCACGGCCTGTCCGACGTCTTCGGCCTCGTCGTACGGCCGAACCCGGTCCTGGCGCCGCGCGAGGTCTACGAGACGAAGACGGCCCGCTGGCGGGAGACCTGGCCGGAACTGACGGTCCTGCCGTGGCCTACGCCAGCCTCAACGTGAGCCACAGGTCGGTCTCGCCGTCCAGGACGTAGCGCTCGGTCTCGGTGAAACCCCGGGCCTTCGCGAACCGCACCCCGTCCGTGTTGGCGGCCAGGACCACCGTCTCGATCGTGCCGGCGCCGAGTGCACGCGCGCGCGTGAGGCCGTTTTCGTAGAGGGCGGTTCCATGGCCGCGCCGGCGGAACGCGGGCAGTACGCGTGCGATGACGGTCGCCACGCCGTCCTCCGGGGGACGCACGGTGGAGCAGCCCACGAGGGCGTCCCCCAGGTACGCGTTCTCCAGCCGGTTGCGGCCGCTCCGCTCCCGGACCTCGTCGAGGGACAGCGCGGCGGGCGGCACGATCAGGTTGTGGACGTGGCGCCAGTCCCGGAGCGCGGTCCCGTCGGCCGCGTCCACCGGCTCGATACGAAGATCAGTCATGCGCCGGGAACCTAGGTGACCGGCACGGGCCCGTCCAGCGAGTTCAGGTCTCGTTAAAAACGGTTGATCCGTCGGCGGGAGGTTCTTAGGGTGGCGAGTACTTCGGAAAGGAGGTGGTTCGGCAGATGTATGAATACCGGACGGAAGAGGTGACTGCGGGCTAGTGGCCCGCCGTCGTACTCGGTTCGGCGCCGGACCAGCGTGTGCGCGTCGCACGCAACCGGCCTAACCCAACGCAGTCACCCGACCCGCGAGCTCGCCGGTACGTCCGGCCGGCTCCCCCGCCGTCAGGCGGAGGGACCTGAGCTCGCGGGTCGCCTGCGTTTTCGGGGACCTACGGGCTCAGCCGGTCCACGTGCCAACTGCCGTCCTGCTCGGCGGTGTAGCGCAGGCGGTCGTGGAGGCGGTTCTCCCGGCCCTGCCAGAACTCGACCGTCCGGGGCGCGATGCGGAAACCGCCCCAGTGGGGCGGCACCGGGACCTGTTCGCCCTCGGGATAGCGGGCGAGCAACTCCTCGTACGACGACTCCAGTTCGGCCCGTGAGCCGATCACCGAGGACTGCGTGCTGGCCCAGGCTCCGAGCTGGGAGCCGTGCGGGCGGGTGCGGAAGTACGCGGCCGTCTCGTCGCGGCCGGTGCGGCGGGCGATACCGGTGACCAGGACCTGGCGGGCCATCGGATGCCAGGGGAAGAGCAGCGCCACATGCGGGTTCGCGGCGAGTTCGCGGGCCTTGCGGGAGCCGTAGTTCGTGTAGAAGACGAAGCCCTGCTCGTCGTAGTGCTTCATGAGGACCGTGCGGGAGCTGGGGCGGCCGTCGGCGTCGGCGGTGGAGACGACCATCGCGTTCGGCTCGTAGACCAGGTCCTGGAGCGCCGCCTCCTCGAACCAGCGGCCGAACTGCGCCATGGGGCCGGCTGCCAGGTCGTTCTCGTCGATGCCCGCCACGCGGTACTGCCTGCGCATCGCGGCGGGGTCGAAGCGGGGATCACGGTCGATGGGATCGCGGTCGGTCACGGCGGTCATCTTGCCGTACGCACGCCTCTGGCCACGAGTCCGGGTGGCACTGAGTGCCGCGGACTCTCCCCTTGGGTGGCACTCGGCGTTATGGTGCTGATGTCTCTATCTTCGGCCCGCGAGTCCCGCGCGACCGTGGAGCCACAGCATGAGGAGCCGCCTGATGTCCGACCCCGGCTTTGTACCTGGACTCGAGGGAGTCGTCGCGTTCGAGACGGAGATCGCCGAACCGGACAAGGAGGGCGGCGCCCTGCGGTACCGGGGCGTCGACATCGAGGACCTGGTCGGTCATGTCTCGTTCGGCAACGTCTGGGGGCTGCTGGTCGACGGCGCCTTCAACCCCGGGCTGCCGCCCGCCGAGCCCTTCCCGATCCCGGTGCACTCCGGTGACATCCGCGTCGACGTCCAGTCCGCGCTGGCCATGCTCGCGCCCGTGTGGGGCCTCAAGCCCCTCCTCGACATCGACGAGGAGCAGGCCCGCGACGACCTCGCCCGCGCGGCCGTCATGGCCCTGTCCTACGTCGCCCAGTCCGCGCGCGGGCAGGGGAACGCGATGGTGCCGCAGCGCGAGATCGACAAGGCGCAGTCCGTCGTCGAGCGGTTCATGATCCGGTGGCGCGGCGAGCCCGATCCGAAGCATGTCGCCGCCGTGGACGCCTACTGGACGTCCGCCGCCGAGCACGGTATGAACGCGTCGACCTTCACCGCGCGGGTCATCGCGTCCACCGGCGCCGATGTCGCCGCCGCGCTGTCCGGGGCCGTAGGGGCCATGTCCGGGCCCTTGCACGGTGGTGCGCCGTCCCGGGTGCTCGGGATGATCGAGGAGATCGAGCGGACCGGGGACGCGGAGGCGTACGTCAAGCAGGCGCTCGACAAGGGTGAACGGCTGATGGGATTCGGGCACCGCGTGTACCGGGCCGAGGACCCTCGGGCGCGTGTACTGCGGCGTACGGCACGGGAGTTGGGGGCGCCGCGGTTCGAGATCGCCGAGGCGTTGGAGAAGGCCGCGCTGGCGGAGTTGCACGCGCGCCGTCCCGACCGGGTGCTCGCGACCAACGTCGAGTTCTGGGCGGCGATCGTGCTGGACTTCGCCGAGGTGCCGGCGCACATGTTCACGTCGATGTTCACGTGTGCGCGGACCGCCGGGTGGTCGGCGCACATTCTGGAGCAGAAGCGGACGGGGCGGCTTGTTCGGCCGTCCGCTCGGTATGTGGGGCCTGCCGTGCGGGGGCCCGAGGCGATCGAGGGGTTCGGGGACATCTCCCACTGAAGAGAGGGCTGAGGTGTGTGGGCGACTGCGGGCCTGATGTTGCTGGTCGCGCCCACGCGGCGGAGCCGCAAATTGACACAGCCCCGCGCCCCTAAAGGGCGTCGTCCAGAAGGCGTGTCCATTGGGCGACCACTCTCGCCCTCCTGCCCCTGTCGTCCGTGAGCAGGTTCGCCAGGCCCAGGCCTCTCGCCATGTCCAGGAGGCCCTGGACCGTCTCTCGCGCGCCCGGCTCGGACTCGTCCGCTCGCAGCAGGTCCACGGCGATCCGGTGGGTCTCCCGGCCCACCTTCGCCTCCAACTCCGTTACCCGGGGGCGGAGTTGGTCCTCGTTGGAGGCGGCCACCCAGAGGTGGAGGGCGGCGCGGAAGAGGGGGCCGGTGTAGAGGTCGACCAGGGCCTCGACCACGACGCGGCGGTCTTCGGCGCCGTCCGGGAACAGGGCCCGGAGGGCCGTGGAGCGTTCTTCGGCCACGTACTCGACGGCGGCCGTGAAGAGGTCCTCGCGGGTCGGGAAGTGGTGTTGGGCGGCGCCTCGGGAGACGCCGGCGCGTTCGGCGACGACGGAGACCGTGGAGCCTGCCCAGCCGTGTTCGGCGAGGCAGGACACGGCGGCTTCCAGGAGGCGCTGCCGGGTGGCCCGGCTGCGGTCCTGCTTGGGTCTGCGGTCGACCGCGCCCGGCGCCGTCGTCGCGCTCACACCACCCATGCGGGATCCCGTCGTTCGAGAAATGCCGTCATCCCCTCACGGGCCTGCGCGGAGGCGAACAGCCGTGCCGAGAGCGCGGTCAGGTCGGCCGCGTCCCGGTCGAAGGTTTCCAGCACCCTAGCCGTGAGCAGCCGTTTCGTCTCGGCCAGGGCCTCGGGAGCGGATCGGCGCAGACCGTCGAGGATCGGTTCGAGTACGTCGTCCACGTCCCCTCCCGCCGTCGTCAGCAGGCCGGTGCGGGTCGCCTCCGCCGCGTCGAAGCGTTCGCCGGTGAGGTAGTAGCGGGCGAGGGCTCGCGGGTCCGTGCGGGGCAGCAGCGGGAGGGAGATCACCGCGGGGGCCACGCCGATCCGCACCTCCGTGAACGCGAAGGTCGACTCCAGGGACGCCGCCGCGATGTCGCAGGCCGCCAGGAGGCCGAGGCCGCCCGCCCGTACGTGGCCCGTCACCCGCGCGACCACCGGCTTGGGGACGTCCACGATCAAGCGGAGCAGGGCCACCAGTGCCTCCGGGGGCGGCGGGTCCCGGAGGTCCGCGCCCGCGCAGAAGGTGTTGCCGGTGTGGGTGAGGACGATCGCCCGTACGTCGGTGTCCTTCCCGCACTCCGTCAGCGCGTGCGCCAACTCGGCCACCAGGGACGCCGACAGCGCGTTCCGCGTGGCCGGCGAGTCCAGGCTCAGGGTCTCGACGCCCCGCGCGCGTGCCCGGCCGATCGACGTCATGAGCGGCCCCGCAGTTCCCGGCGCAGGATCTTCCCGGAGGCGGCGCGCGGGACGGCGTCGATGAAGGTGACCCGGCGGACGCGTTTGTAGGGGGCGACGCGGCGGACGACGAACGTCCAGCCGCCGTCGTCCACGTAGCCGACGTCCCCGGTGTGCAGCCAGCCGTCGGCGTCGATCATCGCGGCCGTGTCGTCGGGGCGGCCCAGGTAGCCCTTCATCACCTGCGGGCCGCGGATGAGGAGTTCGCCCGGCTCGCCGGTGCCCAGGTCCTTGTCCGGGTCCTCCAGGGCGACGACCCGCATCTCGGTGCCGGCGATGAGTTTGCCGACGGTTCCCGGGGGTGCGGTGGGCATGTCCCGTACGGGGACCACGTGGGTGCCCGGGGAGAGTTCCGTCATGCCGTACGCCTGGCCCACGGGCGGCAGGTTCGCGTCGAGGGGGGCGGCGGCGCTGATGATGTACTTCAGCGACGAGAGGTCGTACTGCGCGACCGCGGGATGCTTGGCGAGGGCCAGGACGATCGGCGGGGCGACGTAGAGGCCGGTGATGCGGTGGTTCTCGATGGCCGCGAGAAAGGTCTCCAGCTCGAAGCGCGGGAGGACGACGACCGCGGCGCCCTTCCTCAGGGGTGCGTTCATCAGGGCCGTGAGGCCGTAGATGTGGAAGAACGGCAGGACCGCGAGGATGCGGTCGCCGGGGCCGGTGGGGACGGCGGGCTCCAACTGGGCCAGGTTCGTGGCTATTTGACAGTGGGTGAGCATCACGCCCTTGGG
>NZ_JAENRY010000021.1 GCF_016612545.1 Streptomyces sp. MBT65
AGACGGAGCCGGAGACGGAGCCGGGTCGGGTCGGAGACGGAGCCGGGTCGGGGACGGAAGCGGAGGCGGTTCGGGGACGTAGAGCGGGTGTGGGTGTGGGGTCGGGGATGTACGCGGGTCCGGGGACGTAGGCGGCGACGGGCGCGGGTGCGAGTCCGGAGGCGGTGACGCGTGCGGGTCCGGAGGGCGAGGACGGTGAGGGAGGCGGTGACGCGTACGTGTCCGGAGGCGAGGACGGTGACCAGCACGAGGACGCGTCCAGAGCGAGCGACGCCGGAGGATCGCGCCCACTCCCAGCAGCGCCCCCCCCGCTGAAGCCGCCGAGCGATGAGTTTCGGGGCCCCCGCCGGTCTACCCCACGAGTGGAGACCGCACCCCGGAAGGAAAGCGCATGACCGACAGCATCCTGGACCTCGGCCCGCAGACCCGCGTCGTCGCCCGTCTCGTCGAGGGCGTCACCGACGAGCAGCTCAGGGAGGTGACCCCGTGCCCCGGTACCGCCGTACGCAACATGCTGGGGCATCTGCTCGGCCTGTCCGTCGCCTTCCGTGACGCCGCGCGCAAGGACCTGGGCGTCATGACGGACACCGCACCGGACACCGGCGCCTCCGACATCGGCCCCGGCTGGCGCGAGGACTTCCCCAAGGTGCTCGACGGACTCGCCGAGGCCTGGCGCGACCCGGCCGCCTGGACCGGCATGACCCGCGCGGGCGGCATCGACCTCCCCGGCGCGGTCGCCGCCGCCGTTGTCGCCGACGAACTGGTCATCCACGGCTGGGACTTGGCCGTGGCCACCGGCCAGCCCTACGAGCCCGACCCGGCCGCGCTGCAGACGTCGTACACCTTCCTGCTGGCGGCGGCCGAGGGCCCGACCGGGGGCGGGGGCATCTTCGGACCGGTCGTCCCGGTACCGACGGACGCGCCCCTGCTGGACCGGGCGGTGGGGCTCAGCGGACGGGACCCGGGCTGGAAGCCGTAGACCCGGCGCCCTCCGGCGTGGATCGGGCGCCCTCAGCCGTGGACCGGTGCCCTCAGCCGTAGCCTGGCGCTCTCAGCCGTGGACCCGGCGCCTCAGGCGTGGACCGGGCTCTCTCAGCCGTGAACCGGGAACGACGCCTGGAACGCCAGCCGCTCGTCCGCCCCCTCACCGATACCGGCGAGGGCCTCGTCGAGCGCCATGAACTCCTCCCAGACCGCCCGGCCGCTCGCCTCGGTCAGCCGGGCCACGACGAGATCCTCCAGCTCGGGAACCCGCTTGTTCTTCCACACCTTGTCGGCGAGGCTCACCAACAGGTCCTCCAGGCCCACCTGTTGGCGCCCCCACGACGCGTGCGTCGCGGCGAAGCGGGCCAACTCCGGGCTGACGCCGTGGCGTTGCAGAAGAGCCCGTCCCGCTTCTTCGTGCGCCGCCCCCGGCCCGGACAGCTCGGAGACGTGCAGCGTCTTCCCCACGTCGTGCGTCGCCGCCCCGAAGAGCACCGCCTCGCGCTCGAACCGCACGGCGGGGCAGCGCAGTTCGACCCAGTCGACCAGCTGGCGGGCGACGTCGTGGACAGCCCGCAGATGAGCCGCCAGCCGCGGCGGGCTGCCCAGCTCCGACAGCAGCTCGACCACCCGATCAGGCAGCGGAAGCAACGGCGGGTCGACGACACCGGTCATCGCCCTCGACAGGAGAGAGTCGGCCATCACCGCGTCAGGGTACTGACCGCGGTGCCCAGGCGCGGGCGGTCCGAGGCCGGGCACCACGGAACGCCCTGAAATGTGAGTGCCGAGGGCCCCGGATCCGTACTCTTCCCCACCATGCCCCTCAGTCTGACCGTCCTCGGCACCGCCTCCCCGCACCCGCGCCCCGGCCGCCCCTGCTCCGGGTACCTGCTGCGCGGCGGCGGCGCCGAGGTGTGGGTGGACGCGGGCACCGGGACGTTCGCGGAGTTGCAGCGGCACACGGACCCGGCGCGGCTCACCGCGATCTGGATCTCACATCTGCACGCCGACCACAGCGCCGATCTCCTCGCGGCGGCCTACGCGTTCGCCTTCGGCGGGATGACCCCGGCCGACCCGATCCCGCTCTACGCGCCGCAGGACTGCGCCCGCCGACTCGCCGGCTTCTTCGGGCAGCCGGACGTCCGCTTCCTGAGCGGCGTCTTCGACTTCCGCCCGCTCTACGACGGCCACGCCGTCCGGCACTGGAACCTCCGCCTCACCGCACGCGCCGTCGTCCACGACGTCGAGGCGTACGGGCTGCGCGCCGAGTGCCAGGGGAGTGTCCTCGGCTACTCCGGGGACAGCGGACCCTGCGAGGCACTGTCCGAACTCGCGGGCGGCGCCGACGTGTTCCTGTGCGAGGCCGACATCGACCGGCATCGCGAAGGCGAACGCCAGGTGCATCTCACGCCAGAGGACGCCGGCGCCTGCGCCAAGGGCGCGCGCGAACTCCTCATCACCCATGTGGGACCCACCCTCACCAGGGAAGCGGCGCTGGAGCGCGCCGCCGCGATCTTCCCCGGCCGGACCTCGGCCGCGCTCGAAGGTGTCACCAAGACCATGTGAAGCGCGGTCATGTGAAGCGCTTTCTGGTTCTTCTGTCAGAAGCATTGACGAAACACTGGGCCGCTCCTACCTTCAACGCGTCGTACTTCGTACGTCATATATGAGACGCGATACGCGAGATCGGATACACGAGAGCCGGACGAGCGGGCCGGACGGGTGGGATCCGGTCCGCGCCCCGCAGCCACGTGACATCCGAGAGGCGCGCATGACCTCTGTGCCCACGCCGATCCCGTCCCGCACGCAGTATGTGCAGGAGGAGATCAAACGCCGCATCCTCACCGGGCAGTTGACGCCGGGTCAGCCACTGGTCGAGACCGAACTCGCCGCACAGTTCGGGGTGTCCAAGACCCCGGTGCGCGAGGCGCTCAAGACCCTGGCCGGTACCGGGCTCGTCGTGATGAACCAGTACAAGGGCGTCACGGTGCGCATGGTGGACGCGGACATGGCGCGCGAGGTGTACGACGTCCGGCTGCTCCTCGAACCCGAGGCGCTCCGGCGTGCCGTCCGTCGCCGTGCCTCCCTGGACGCCGCGCGCGACGCCCTGACCCGCGCCGACGAGGCCACCGACACCGCCGAACGCTCCCTCGCCAACCGGGAGTTCCACCGCGCGCTGTACCTGCCGTGCGGCAACCCGCTGCTCGGCCGGATGCTCGACGAGGTCCGCGACCAGGCCGCCCTCGTCTCCGCCGTCGCCTGGGCGGCCTCCCCCTCCTGGGAGCGGGAGGCCGGCGAACACCGGGAGATCCTGCGGCTCGCCCTCGACGGCGACGCCGACGGCGCGGCCACCGCGCTGCACGCCCACATCGCGTCGTTCGTGCAACGTGCCTTCCCCGGCACCGAGTTGGGACAGGGGCCCGGCACCGAGCCGGAGACCCCCGGAGAGGACGGTCGGGCATGACGGCGACGTTCGAGGCCCAACGGGCCGCCCTGGCCGACGTGGTGGCGATCCCGGTGACCCCGTTCGCCGCGGACGGCGGCGTCGACCAGGACACCCACCGGGCCCTGCTGCGCCGACTGCTCGACGGCGGGATCGGCATCGTCACGCCGAACGGGAACACCGGCGAGTTCTACACCCTCACGCCTCAAGAACGGCAGCTCGTCACGGAGTTGACCCTCGACGAGACGGGCGGGAGGGCCACCGTCCTCGTCGGCGTCGGCCACGACGTGCCCACCGCCATCGCCTCGGCCCGGCACGCCCGCGAGCACGGCGCCCAGATGGTGATGATCCATCAGCCCGTCCATCCCTATGTCTCACAGGGCGGCTGGGTCGACTACCACCGCGCGATCGCCGAGGCCGTGCCCGACCTGGGAGTCGTCCCGTACATCCGCAACGCCCAGCTCCTCGGCGCCCGCCTCGCGGAACTCGCCGACGACTGCCCGAACGTCATCGGCGTCAAGTACGCCGTCCCGGACGCGGCCCGCTTCGCCGCCTTCGCGCGGGACGCGGGGCTCGAACGCTTCGTGTGGGTGGCCGGGTTGGCCGAACCGTACGCGCCCTCCTACTTCTCGGCGGGCGCCACCGGCTTCACCTCAGGACTCGTGAACGTCGCCCCGTCCGTCTCGCTGAACATGATCGAAGCGCTTCGATCGGGCGACTTTCCGGGGGCGATGAAGGTATGGGAACAGATCCGCCGATTCGAGGAGCTGAGGGCCGCGAACGGCTCCGCGAACAACGTCACGATCGTCAAGGAAGCGCTTGCGTCCCTCGGCCTGTGCCGCCGTGACGTACGGCCCCCCAGCAAGCCCCTGCCCGAGAGCGAGCGCGCCGAGGTCGCCGCGATAGCCGCCGGATGGTCCGTATGAAGGCACCGGAAGAGCTCAGAAGCCACCAGTGGTACGGCACTGACGGGCTGCGCTCCTTCAGCCACCGGGCCCGCACCCGCCAGCTCGGCTATCTCCCCGAGGAGCACCTCGGCAAGCCCGTCATCGCGATCCTCAACACCTGGTCGGACATCAATCCCTGTCATGTGCACCTCCGTGACCGCGCCCAGGCGGTCAAACGGGGCGTGTGGCAGGCAGGCGGCTTCCCGCTGGAGTTCCCGGTCTCCACGCTCAGCGAGACCTTCCAGAAGCCGACCCCGATGCTCTACCGCAACCTCCTCGCGATGGAGACCGAGGAACTGCTGCGGTCGTACCCCGTCGACGGCGCCGTCCTGATGGGCGGCTGCGACAAGTCGACCCCCGCGCTGCTCATGGGTGCCGCGAGCGTCGACCTGCCCACCGTCTTCGTCCCCGCCGGGCCGATGCTGCCGGGCCACTGGCGCAACGAGATCCTCGGCTCCGGCACCGACATGTGGAAGTACTGGGACGACAAGCGCGCCGGCCTCATCGGCGACTGCGAGATGACCGAGCTGGAGAGCGGCCTGGCGCGCTCGCCCGGCCACTGCATGACCATGGGGACGGCGTCCACGCTGACGGCGGCGGCCGAGGCGCTCGGGGCGACCGTGCCGGGCGCGTCCAGCATCCCTGCCGTGGACTCGGGGCACGATCGGATGGCCGCGCAATCCGGCATGAGGATCGTTGAACAAGTCCACAAGGGGCGTGTTCTCTCGTCGATCCTCACCCAGGACGCCTTCGAGGACGCCGTCACCACCGTCCTCGGCCTCGGCGGCTCCACCAACGCCGTGATCCACCTCATCGCCATGGCCGGCCGCGCGGGCGTCCACCTCACGCTCGACGACTTCGACCGCATCGCCCGCACGGTCCCGGTCCTGGCGAACGTACGGCCCGGCGGACGGACGTACCTCATGGAGGACTTCCACTTCGCCGGCGGCCTGCCCGGCTTCCTCTCCCGGATCACGGACCTGCTCCACCTGGACCGCCCGACGGTCTCGTACGACACCCTCCGCGAGCAGCTCGCCGGTGCGCGGGTGCACAACGACGACGTCATACGACCGCGCGACAACCCGGTCGCGCCCGAGGGCGGGGTCGCCGTCCTGCGCGGCAACCTCTGCCCCGACGGCGCCGTCATCAAGCACATCGCCGCCGAACCGCACCTGCTCAAGCACACCGGCCCCGCGGTCGTCTTCGACGACTACCGGACCATGCAACGCACCATCAACGACCCGGAGTTGGACATCACCGCCGACAGCGTGCTGGTGCTGCGCAACGCGGGCCCCAAGGGCGGTCCCGGCATGCCCGAGTACGGCATGCTCCCGATCCCCGACCACCTCCTCAAGCAGGGCGTCCGGGACATGGTCCGCATCTCCGACGCCCGGATGAGCGGCACGAGTTACGGCGCGTGCGTGCTGCACATCGCACCCGAGTCGTACATCGGCGGACCGCTCGCCCTCGTCCGCACCGGGGACACCATCACCCTGGACGTCGAGGCACGCACCCTCCAACTCAACGTGGACGACGAGGAGTTGGCGCGCCGCAGGGCGGAGTGGACCCCGCCGCCCGCACGCTACGAGCGCGGCTACGGCGTGCTCTACAACGCACAGATCACCCAGGCCGACACCGGCTGCGACTTCGAGTTCCTGGCCCGGCCGGGCCAGGTGCCGGACCCGTACGCGGGTTAGCCCCCCTCGCAACGCACAGCGCCGCACCACGCCCAAGGGGAAAGCGCTTCACCCCCGCGCTTCACCCCGTACACGACCCACCGCAAGCGAACGGAGAACAGTCATGGCCCAAGCCGCAGCCGTGGCGAAACCGCCCGCGCCACCCCGGCGGCGCCGTGCCTCCGCGACCCCGCGCAGGCTCCCGTACCTGCTGATCGCCCCGGCCGGGCTGCTCATGCTGGGCTTCATCGCCTACCCGGTCATCAGCGTCTTCTACTACAGCCTGCAGAACTACAACCCCACCAAACCCTGGCGCAACGGCTTCGCGGGCCTGGACAACTTCACCCACGCGTTCACCAACGACCCGCAGTTCTGGGACACGTTGACCTTCAGCGCCAAGTGGGTCGTCGTAGAGGTGGGCCTCCAACTCCTCTTCGGACTGGCCCTCGCGCTCATCGTCAACCAGACCTTCGTGGGCCGCTCCATCGGCCGCGCGCTGGTCTTCTCCCCCTGGGCCGTGTCGGGCGTCCTGACCTCCGCGATCTGGGTACTGCTCTACAACTCCCAGACGGGCGTGACCCGTTACCTCGCCGACATGGGAATCGGCCAGTACGGCACGAGTTGGCTCTCCGACCCCTCAACGGTCTTCTCCGCAGCGGTTGTTGCGGACCTCTGGCGAGGCGTCCCCTTCTTCGCGATCCTCATCCTCGCCGACCTCCAGTCCGTCTCGAAGGACCTCTACGAGGCCGCCGAGGTGGACGGCGCGAGCCGCTTCCAGCAGTTCCTGAACATCACCCTGCCGCACCTCAAGGACGCGATCGTGCTGTCCACGCTGCTGCGCGCGGTGTGGGAGTTCAACAACGTCGACCTCCTCTACACCCTGACCGGCGGCGGCCCGGCCGGCGAGACGACCACGCTCCCGCTCTACGTCGCCAACACCAGCGTCGAGGCCCACAACTTCGGCTACGCGTCGGCCCTCACCACCGTCGCGTTCGTCATTCTCCTCTTCTTCTCGATCATCTATCTGCGGCTGAGCAAGTTCGGAGGCGGCGACAAGTGATCACCGAGATCGCCCCGGCCCGCGAGCGGGAAACGGCCGCGCCGCACCAGCCGCGCAAGGTCCGCCGCGCCTGGGACGAGGTCCCGCGCTGGCAGATCTACGTCCCCCTCGGCATCTACCTCGTCTTCACCCTGATCCCCTTCTACTGGATCCTGCTCTTCGCGTTCCGCCCGGCCGGCTCGACCTCCCTGGTGCCCTGGCCGATGACCTTCGACCACTTCCAGAAGGTGTGGACCGAACGCAGCTTCGGCGTCTACTTCCAGAACAGCGTCTACGTCGGCGTCGCCACCCTGATCCTCACCACGGTCGTCGCCCTGGCCGGCGGCTACGCGCTCGCCCGCTTCGAGTTCAGGATCAAACGCGTCTTCATGCTGGCCCTGCTCTGCTCCCAATTCGTGCCGGGCGCCCTGCTGTTGGTCCCGCTGTTCCAGATCTTCGCCAAGCTCCAGATGATCAACTCGCTCGGCAGCGTCATCATCGCGGAGACCGTCTTCCAGCTCCCGCTGTCGATGATCCTGATCAGCGGCTTCATCCGGAACGTCCCGCAGTCCCTGGAGGAGGCCGCCTGGGTCGACGGCTGCAACCGCCTCACCGCGTTCCGCATCGTCGTCCTCCCGCTGCTGCGGCCCGGACTGATCGCCGTCGGCTCCTTCGCCTTCGTGCACGCCTGGAACCACTTCCTCTTCGCCCTGATGTTCCTCTCCGACCAGAGCAAGCAGACCATCCCGGTCGGCCTCAACACCCTGATGGGCGCGGACAGCGTCGACCTCGGCGCGCTCGCCGCCGGCGGCATCGTCGCGGCCGTACCCGTGGTGATCGTGTTCGCCTTCATCCAGAAGTGGCTGATCACCGGCTTCAGCGCGGGGGCGGTGAAGGGATGAGGCAACCGCTTACCCTGCTGGCGAAGATCGTCGACGCAGGGAGACTCCCATGACATCCAAGACCGGCCCTACGACCGCCCCCGCATCCGTGGCTACGACGGCCCCCGCGCCCGCCGCCACGACAGCCCCCGTGCCCGTTCCCCTGCCCGTCCCGGTCGTCCTCGCAGGCGCCCGTGGGCATGGCCGCTGGCACGTCGAGAACATCCGCCGGCTCCAGGACAAGGGCCTCGTACGCCTTGTCGGCATCTGCGAGCTGACCCCGCTGACCGAGGAGGAGTTCGGCGGCGAACTCCCCGCCCAGTCACCGGACTTCGGGGAACTCCTCGACGCCACCGACGCCCGGGTCGCCGTGGTCTGCACACCGATCCCGACCCACACGGACCTCGCCCTGGCCGCCGCGAAGCGAGGCGTGCACCTGCTTCTGGAGAAGCCGCCCGCGCCGTCGTACGCCGAGTTCCGCCGGATGGCCGACGGCGTCGCCGCGGCCGGAGTGGCCTGCCAGATCGGGTTCCAGTCGCTCGGCTCGCACGCCGTGCCCGCGATCCGGAAGCTGATCGCCGAGGGCGCCATCGGCACCCTGACCGGGGTCGGCGGGGCCGGTGCCTGGGCCCGCGACGAGGCGTACTACCGGCGCGCCCCCTGGGCCGGCAAGCGGCGCCTGAACGGCGTCGACGTGATCGACGGCGCGCTGACGAACCCCCTCGCGCACGCCGTCGCCACCGCCCTCGCCCTCAACGGCACGACCCGCGCCGAGGACGTCACCCGTATCGAGACCGAACTCGTCCGGGCCAACGACATCGAGTCCGACGACACCTCCTGCGTCCGCGTCACCACCGTCCAGGGCCGCCCGGTCACCGTCGCCGTGACGCTCTGCGCCGAACACCCCGGCGAGCCCTATGTGCTGGTGCACGGCAGCGAAGGCCGGATCACCTACTGGTACAAGCAGGACCGCGCACTGCTCCAGCGGGCGGGCCACGGCCCCGAGGAGTTCGAGTACGGCAGCACGGACCTGTTGGAGAACCTGGTCGCCCATCTCGCCGACGGCGAGGCGCTGTTGGTCGAACCGGACGCGACGGGCGCCTTCATGAAGGTGGTCGAGGCGATCCGCGAGGCCCCCGACCCGGCCCAACTCCCCACCGATGCATGGCACTTGATCCCGACCGAGAACCGCCGGGTGGTCCCGGGCATCGACGCGCTGGTCACGGCGGCGGCCGACACCCTCGCCCTCTACTCCGAGCTGGGCGCCCCCTGGGCCCCACCGAAAGAGGTGAGCCCTTGATGATCACCCATGACACGCCGGTGCTCCGCGTCGCGGGCCGCCCGGTCGCCCGGTACGTCACCCGGCCCGAGCTGTCCGACCGGCTCTCCCCACGTCCCTATCTGCACCCCGTGACCACCCTGTCCGGTACGGCGGTCACCGAACTCAGCCCCGTCGACCACACCCACCACCTCGGCGTCGGTGTCGCCGTTCCCGACGTCGAGGGGCACAACTTCTGGGGCGGCCGCACCTACGTCCAGGGCCAGGGCCCCACGGAACTGGACAACCACGGCGCCCAACGCCACTCCGCCTTCCAGCTCCGCGACCCCGACGGCTTCGTCGAGGAACTCCGCTGGGTGGCCTCCGGCGCCGAGCTGCTCCGCGAACGCCGTACGGTCGCGGCCACCGAACTCACCGACACCGCCTGGGCGTTGGACTTCACCTTCTCGCTCACCAACGTGACGCCCGACCCCCTGTCGATCGGCAGCCCCGCCACCAACGGCCGCCCCGGAGCCGCGTACGGCGGCTTCTTCTGGCGGGCGCGCAAAGAGGCCGACACCCCGCACGTCTTCACCGCCGACCGCGAAGGCGAACACGTCGTCCACGGCACTTGCGCCGACTGGCTCGCCCTCGCCGGCACCGGCTGGACGCTGGTCTTCGCCGGGGCCACCGACCGCACCCGCCAGGACCCGTGGTTCGTCCGCACCGCCGAATACCCGGGCGTGGGCGCGTCGTTGGCGTCGGACGAGCGGCTGCCGATCCCGCCCGGAGACACGGCCGTACGACGGATCGTCACCGTCGTGGCCGACGGCCGCCTGGACCGGGCCGAGGCCGCGGCGCTCGTGCGGAAGGCGGTCAGCCAGTGACGTCCGAGACGTACACGAACCCCGTCCTGAACGCCGACTGGTCCGACCCGGACGTCATCCGCGTCGGCGACGACTTCTACCTCACCGCGTCCAGCTTCGGCCGCGTACCGGGCCTGCCGCTGCTGCACTCCCGCGACCTGGTCAACTGGACCCTGATCGGCCACGCCCTCCAACGCCTGGAACCGGCACGGGAGTTCAGGACCCCCCGGCACGACTGCGGCGTCTGGGCCCCCGCGCTCCGGTACCACGACGAACGCTTCTGGATCTTCTGGGGTGACCCCGACCAGGGCATCTTCCAGATCAACGCCCCCGAGATCAGGGGCCCTTGGACCCGTCCCCATCTCCTCAAGGAGGGCAAGGGCCTCATCGACCCGTGCCCCCTGTGGGACGAGGAGAACGACGACGAGGCCTACCTCGTCCACGCCTGGGCCAAGTCCCGCGCGGGCATCAACAACCGCCTCACCGGCCACCGTATGCACCCCGACGGCACGACCCTCCTCGACGACGGCAAGGTGATCGTCGACGCGGACCGCCTCCCCGGCTGGTTCACCCTGGAGGGCCCCAAGGTCCACCAACACGACGGCTGGTTCTGGATCCTGGCGCCCGCCGGGGGAGTCGGGACCGGCTGGCAGGGCGCGTTCCGCTCACGCGGCTTCTTCGGCCCCTACGAGGAGAAGGTCGTCCTGGAGCAGAAGGACACCGACGTCAACGGCCCCCACCAGGGCGCATGGGTGCGCACCCCGTCCGGCGAGGACTGGTTCCTGCACTTCCAACAGCGGGGCGCCTACGGCCGGTTGGTCCACCTCCAGCCCATGCGCTGGGGCGACGACGGCTGGCCGGTCATCGGCGACGAGGGCGCCCCCGTGGCCGTACACCGGAAACCGGATCTCCCGCCGCAGCCGCCCGCAGCGCCCGCCACCGACGACGACTTCCCCGGCGGACGGTACGGTCGCCAGTGGCAGTGGACGGCGAACCCCGAGGACGGCTGGGCCACCCACCACTCGGGCGACGGGCTGCGTCTGACCTGCGCCCGCACGCCCGACGCCCACGACCTGCGCCGACTCCCGAACCTCCTCACCCAGCGACTGCCCGGCACCCCCGTCGCGGTCGAGGTCGAACTACGGCTGCACAGCGAGGAGTTGGGGGCGCGGGCCGGGCTCGCCGTGCTGGGCGACGCCTACAGCTGGATCGGACTCCAGCGGGGCACCGACGGCGAGGTCCGTTTCGTCCACCGTTTCGCCGAGCCCACCGCCGAGCGCGAACGGGACGCGGGCGAGTCCTGCCTCGCCCCCGACGCCCGCGTCCGGCTGCGGACAGAGATCGGCGCGGGCGCGCGCTGCCGCTTCTTCTACGACGTCGGGGGCGGGCCGCGTCCGACCGGGCGGGTGTTCGCCGCCACCCCCTGGCGCTGGGTCGGTGCCCTGCTCGGGCTCTTCGCGCTCGCGCCCGCCGGTCCGGGACACGCCGGCGCGGCCGTGTTCACGCGGTTCCGGATCAGTTCCGTTCAGTAACTCGTCCTGCTAACTCGCCCTGCCCGTACGCCTGTTGGGAGTCGCAATGACGCACCTCCGTAGCAAGCGCTTGCCAATGCCTCGCGCCCTCATGACCCCGCTGGATCCACAAGAAGAGAGCCGACCTATGAAGACCAGCATCCGCAGAAGCCGGCGTGCCGCGATGGCCGTCGCCCTGGGCTCCGTGCTCGCGCTGACCGCCACCGCCTGCGGCGACGGCGGCAGTGGCGCGGCGGGGGACAAGGGCGACGAGGGCTCCGGCAAGGGCACGATCACGTTCTGGGACAACAACGGCGGTGTCCGCACCGACATCTGGAAGCAGATCATCGCGGACTTCGAGAAGAAGAACCCCACCATCAAGGTCAAGTACGTCGGGATACCGGCGGCCAGCGCCCAGTCCAAGTACGACACCGCGATCCAGGGCGGCGGGCTGCCCGACGTCGGCGGCGTGGGGACCGCGGTGCTCGCCGAGGTCGCGGTGCAGGGGGCGTTGGAGCCGCTGGACAGCCGGCTCAAGTCCAGTTCCCTGAACGGCAAGTTGAGCCAGAACCTGCTCGACGTCAGCAAGTCCGCCGGTGGCGGGGACACGCTGTATCAGATCCCGACCTCCGCGAACAACGGCACGCTGTGGTACCGAACCGACCTGTTCAAGGCGGCGGGTCTGGACGCGCCGACCACCTGGTCGAAGTTCTACGCCGCCGCCGACAAACTCACCGACAAGGCGAAGAACAAGTTCGGCTTCACCATTCGCGGGGGTGAGGGGTCCATCGCGCCGGCCCTCGACGCGGTGTACGGGCAGACCGGGATCACGTCCTTCTGGAACGGCGACAAGACGACGGTCAACGACCCGAAGAACGTTGCCGCGTTGGCGAAGTACGTGAGCCTGTTCAAGAAGGACACACCGTCCGCCGACCTCAACAACGACTTCACCAAGATGGTCGCGCAGTGGGACAGCGGCACGATCGGGATGCTCAGTCACAACCTCGGGTCCTATCAGGATCACCTGAAGGCGCTGGGTGCGGACAAGTTCAAGGGCATTCCCAATCCGACGCAGGACGACGGCACGCGGGTGCAGATCTCCAACCCCGTTGACGGGCTGAGTCTGTTCAAGTCCAGCAAGAACAAGGACGCGGCCTGGAAGTTCATCGAGTTCGCGGTCTCCGCGGCGGAGAACTCCAAGTACAACGAGTCGGCGGGGCAGGTTCCGGCGAACACGGACGCGGCGAGCGCGGCGTGGATTCAGAAGTCCGAGCCGACGCAGTTGGCCGCGGCGGCGTTGAACGGGGCGTCCACGAAGATCGTGCAGCTGCCGTACTACCTGCCCGACTGGAACACGATCTCCAAGGCCGACAACGAGCCCAACTTCCAGAAGCTGTTGCTCGGAAAGATGACGGCGAAGGAGTTTCTGGACACGCTTGCCGACCAGTTGAACGCGGCGCAGGCGGATTGGAAGAAGAACCACTGAGATCGGGTGGTTTCGGTTGGTGGGGGACTGCGGGTTCGTTGTGGCTGGGCGTGCAGTCCCCCCCCGCCCCAAGAAGACGAGAGGTGAGCCAGTCGTGTCTCTTACCCGGCGGCAAGTCGCGTTAGGTGCACTTGCCGCCGTTCCCTTACGGGGTGGTCGGCGAGATCGCACTCTCTATATCGCCGGTGATTCCACCGCCGCCCAGAAGTACTCCACCGAAGCACCCGAGACCGGATGGGGAATGGCGCTCCCCTTCTTCCTGCGGAGGGGAGTGAGAGTCGCCAACCATGCCGTGAACGGCCGGAGTTCGAAGAGTTTCGTCGACGAAGGTCGGCTGGATGTCATTCTCTCCGCCATTCGGCCCGGCGACCTCCTCCTCGTCCAGTTCGCGCACAACGACGAGAAGGTCGCCGATCCCACCCGCTACACCGAGCCCTGGACGACGTACCAGGACTATCTGCGCCTTTACCTCGAAGGGGCTCGCAGCCGTGGTGCCCGGCCCGTGCTCGCCACCCCCGTCGAGCGCCGCAGGTTCGACGCCGACGGCAACTCCCTGCCGACCCACGGCGATTACCCGGCCGCGATGCGCGCGCTCGCCCAGCAGGAGCGGGTCGCGTTGCTCGACATCGAGGCGTTGTCGCTGGCGTTGTGGCAGCGGCTCGGGGTCGAGGAGACGAAGGTCTACTTCAACTGGACCGACACCGAGCAGGACAACACGCACTTCAATCCGCCCGGTGCGATCGCCGTGGCGCGGCTCGTGGTGCGGGAGTTGCTGCGCACCCGGGTGCTCGCGCCGCGTGACGTCGTCCGGCTGCGCGACGACATTCCCCCGTCCTGGATCACCTGGCCCGAGGCGACGGACGCCTCGGACCTCCGCTGAGCAAGGAGAACCGCACAGTGCGCATATCTATGTGTCATGTACGCGTCATTGCTTCGCTCGTGGGGTGCACGGCACTCGCGCTCGCCCTCACCGGCACCACCGCCCAGGCCCACACCCGCAGCCTCGCCCGCGAGACCCTCGGCGCGGGGAACGGCTGGGCGTCGTACGGCACCGGCACCAGCGGGGGCGCCGCCGCCACCCACGATCACGTCTACACCGTCACCAACTGGGCTGATTTCAAGGCCGCGTTGGCCGCCGGCGGCACCGCCCCGAAGATCATCAGAATCAAGGGGACCATCGACGCCAACGCCGAGGGCTGCGACTCCTTCGCCACGCCCGGCTACGACTTCGCCCAGTACCTCGCCACCTACGACCCCGCCGTCTGGGGCTACGACCAGAACCTCGACAACGAGCCCGCCGACAGCCCCGAGGGCCTGCGCCGGGTGTCGGCCGCCAACCAGAACAAGGTCATCAAGGCGGCCGTCCCCGCCAACACCACCATCGTCGGCATCGGCAGGAACGCCGGGTTCAAGGGCGCCAGCCTCCAGATCACCGCCGTCGACAACGTCATCATCCGCAACCTCGCCTTCGAGAGCCCGCTCGACTGCTTCCCGCAGTGGGACCCGACCGACACCGCCACCGGCAACTGGAACTCCGAGTACGACAGCGCCGTCATCTACGGCTCCACCCATGTGTGGCTGGACCACAACACGTTCACCGACGGCGAGCACCCGGACAGCTCACTGCCCACCTACTACGGGCGGATCTTCGAGCAGCACGACGGCGAACTCGACATCGTCAAGGGCGCCGACTACGTCACCGCCTCCTGGAACGTCTTCACCGACCACGACAAGACGATCCTCATCGGCAACAGCGACAGCGCGTCAACTGCCGCTGTCGACCGGGGACATCTGAAGGTCACGCTCCACCACAACCTGTTCTCCAACCTGGTCGAGCGCGCGCCCCGCGTCCGGTTCGGACAGGTCGACTCCTACAACAACCACTTCGTCGCCGAACCCGGATACGGCTACAGCTACGGCATCGGCAAGGAGTCCCAACTCGTCGCGGAGCACAACGCGTTCACGGTCCCGGCGGGCATCTCCGAGGCGACCGTCCTCAAGAAGTGGTCCGAGGCGCCGCTCACCGCCGACGACAACTACGTCAACGGCACCCTCACCGACCTGATCGCCGTCCACAACGCCGGTGTGCCCACCGAGATCCTCCAGTCCGGTGCGGGCTGGACACCCACCCTGCGCACGAAGACCGACCCCGCGAGGGCCGTGCCGTTCATCGTCGACCGCAACGCCGGTGCGGGCCGCCTGCGCTGACCCCTCGTCACCTCGTCACCTCGCCATCTCGTCATCAGGAGCACCCGCATGCCCTTGCACGAGCACCTCCAACGTCCCCTGTCCAGACGGGGGTTCCTCGCGGCGGGCGCCGCGCTCGGTCTCGCTTCCGGCCCGGCCTCGGCCGCCACACAGTCCCGCCCGTTCGGCCGCTACGGTTCACCTGCCGCGCGTCTCACCCCGCTCACCCTGTACGTCGACCCGCGTGGCCGGGGCGACTTCACCACCGTCCAGGCCGCCGTCACCGCCGCGACCGGCGCCGGGTACACCCTGGTCATCGCGCCCGGCGTCTACCGGGAGACGGTCACCGCCGGCGTCACCGACCCGGCGACCGGTCAACTCTCCGACGCGGCAAGCGAGATGACATGGCTCGGCGCCTCCGAGAACCCGCGTGCCGTCGTCATCGTCTACGACAACGCCAACGGCACCCGGAAACCCGACGGTTCGGGCACCTACGGCACCTCCGGCTCGGCCACGACGCTGATCCGCACCGACGGTTTCACGGCTCGCCGGATCACCTTCGCCAACGACTGGCTGCGCGCCGACCACCCCGACATCACCGGCACGCAGGCGGTCGCGATCAAGGTGCAGGGCGACCGGTCCGCGTTCTTCGACTGCCACTTCCTGGGGCACCAAGACACCCTGTACGCCGACTCGTTGGCCCTCGGTGTCTTCGCCCGCCAGTACTACGCGCGCTGCTACGTCGAGGGGGACGTCGACTTCGTCTTCGGACGGGCGACCGCCGTCTACGACCACTGCCACTTCCGGACGCTCGACCGCGCCGACCTGGCGACGGCACCGTACGGCTTCGTCTTCGCGCCCTCCACGGCGGTCGCCAATCCGCGCGGATACCTGGTGACCCGCAGCCGGGTGAGCAGCCAAGCCCCGCGCGGCTACTACAAGTTGGCCCGGCCCTGGGTGCCCGGCTCGGACACCACCGCGCATCCGATGCTCACCGTGCGGGACACCGCGCTGGGCGCGGGGATCGACGCGGTGGTGCCGTACACCAACATGTCCGACACCTATCCCTGGCAGAGCCAGCGGTTCGCGGAGTACCGGAACACGGGCCCGGGTGCCGCGATCAGCGTCCCGGAGAACAGGCCCCAACTCACCCCGGAGCAGGCCGAGTCGGCGACGCCCGAGGCCTGTCTCGGCGACTGGAAGCCGGGGCGGAGATGACCCTGCGCAGACGCACACTCCTGACGGGGATCGTCGGAGGCCTCGTGTCCGCCGGCGCGGCACCGGCCTTCGGTCTCGACCGGCGGCGGGTCCTGCACGTGCGGCCCGGAGACTCGGTCCAGGCGGCCGTGGACGCGGTGGACGGCAACGGCTGGATGATAGTCGTGCACCCGGGGACGTATCGTGAGGTCGTCAACGTGCCGACGGACAAAGGCGAGTTGACCCTGCGCGGCGGTGGGCGCGATCCACGAGACGTCGTCATCGTCCACGACAACGCCAACGGGACGCAGAGACCGGACGGTTCGGGGACGTACGGTACGGCGGGCTCCGCGACCTTCACCTCGGCGGCGCCCCGGCTGACCGTACGGAACCTGACCCTCGCCAACGACTGGCTGCGCGCGGACCATCCGGAGATCACCGGGACGCAGGCCGTGGCCGCGTATGTGACGGGTGACCGCTCGCGGTTCTCGCACGTCCGGTTGCTGGCCCACCAGGACACCCTCTTCGTCGACACCTCGGCGCTGGACGCCTTCGACCGGCAGTACTTCACCCACTGCTACATCGAGGGAGACGTCGACTTCGTCTTCGGGCGGGCCACCGCCGTCTTCACGGACTGCCACTTCCACACCCTCCAACGGGACGTGGCCTTCACACCCAAGGGCATGGTCTTCGCCCCGTCCACAGCCCGTGCCAACCCGCACGGCATCCTCGCGGTCCGCTCGCGGATCACCTCCGGCGCCGAGGACGCCGCGTACAAGCTGGCCCGGCCGTGGGTCCCGTCGTACGAGACGACGGCCTGGCCGTCCCTCGTCATACGGGACACGCGGATCGGGCCCGGCATCGACCCGGTCGCGCCTTACATCAACATGCGCGACGCCTACCCCTGGCAGTCGATGCGCTTCCACGAATACCGCAACACAGGCCCGGGCTCCGTGATCACCGTCCCGGAGAACCGGTCCCAACTCACCGCCGCCGAGGCCGCGTTGCACACCCCCGCGACCTATCTCGGCGACTGGTGTCCCTGAAGTCCCCCTGTTCGCACCCGTACGAGGAAAGGACCGCACTCCTATGTCTCGTCGTACCGCTCTCACTCTCGGCACGGCCCTGGCGTTCGGCGCCGGGCTGGCCGTGCTCCCCACCCAGGCGCAGGCCGCCACGGTCGTCGTCGACACGACCGCCGAACTGACCAGCGCGATCTCAAGTGCCACCGCCGGCACGGTCATTCAGGTGCGCGGCGGCACGTACTACCCGACGGCCACCCTCCAGTCCACGACGAACGGCACGTCGTCCTCGCCGGTCACGCTCACCGCGTACGGCTCGGAGACGGTCAAGATCGACGGTTCGTCACTGTCGTCGGGGTCCTGGATCTTCAAGCTGACGGCGGACTACTGGAACGTCTCCAACCTGACCTTCCAGAACTCCCCGGACAGCGCGGTCGTCTGCCAGTCCTGCACCGGCACCAACTGGAACAACGTCAAGACCATCAACGGCGGCGACTCCGGCTTCACGCTCACCGGCGACGGCACCGTCAACAACACGGTCAAGAACCTTGACTCGTACGGCAATTACGACGCCGCGACACATGGCGAGAACGCGGACGGCGTCGCCATCAAGTTCGGCTCCGGCAGCGGGAACCTCGTCACCGGCGCACGGCTGTACAACAACTCGGACGACGGGATCGACTTCTGGTCCTTCTCCACGCCCGTCACCGTCGAGCACACCTGGTCCTTCGGCAACGGCGTCAACCGCTGGTCCGACTCGGCGTTCGCGGGTGACGGCAACGGCTACAAGCTGGGCGGTGACGGCGAGGTCGTCGCGCACGTCATCAACAACTCGGCCGCGTGGGGCAACGCGGGCAACGGCTTCACCGAGAACTCCAACACCGGTGCCCTCGTGATCAACCGCACCACCGCGTACGCCAACAGCAAGTGGGGCTACTACTTCGCCACCAGCTCCGCGAAACTCGGCAAGAACCTCGCGGTGAGCAACGGCGGCGGCTCGGTCAGCAAGGGCTCCGCGGTCACCTCGGCCGGCAACAACTGGGACTCCGGCATCTCCACCCCGTCCTTCGTCTCCACGGACGCGTCGACGACGTACAACGCGCGCTCGTCGAGCGGCACGCTGCCGGCGACGACGTTCCTGACCACCGGAAGCACGACGATCGGGGCGACGATGAACTGACCAGTGCGGGGGCCCAGTTCGGGTGTCTCGGGCTGGGCCCACGTCCTCACCGGACCGTCACGAAGCTCACGATCGGGCCGTCCTCCGAATCGGTCGCGGCGACCTCGAAGGCGCGGTCCGGGAAGGCGTCGGTCAGGGAGCGCCGCCATGAGGCCCCGATGTCCTCGGCCAACGCGAGTGCACCGGCCTCGGATTCGTGGTCGTCCGGGATATCGATGTAGAGCCACAGCCGCAGCTGATTCAGCATGGCCTCGACCGACGTCGCGTCGCCCCCCAACTGCTCTTGCCAGGCGCGGAAGTTGTCGGGCTCGTAGACGCGGTCCCACAGCACGCAGCCGTCCACCTCCACGAATCGCGGCATGAATACACGGGAGAACGCGGCCCATTCACCCAGGCCCGCCTCTTGCGAGAGATAGTCCAGATAGTCGGTGCCACCGCCTATCGCTGCCGTCCACTCCCTGACGTCCGGGATGCTCTGGGGGTCCATGGGGTTCTTCTTCTCGCTCACTGAGGAAGCTCGTCGGGCCGGGCGGCCCGGGGCATCTTGTTCCAGGTGAGGAACACCTGACCGGTCTTGGGATTCACGTTCTTCGACGTCTCCAGCACATGGGGTGCCGGCACCCCACCGTGCGGCTTGGAACTCGGATCCACGTCGACCCGCTTGTTGGGAAGGCCTTGATCGTCGTAGACAGCGTAGGCCGTCACGGTTCCGTCATCCTTGCGCCGCACCAGGATCTCGTCCGGCTTGGCCGACTGGGGAAACGGCCGCTGTGCGGGGTCGCGTTGGACAGATCGATGCCGCACTTCGGGGCCAGAATTTCCCGAACGCCTCGATCACGGCGTCCGCGAAGGTGCGCCAGGCGGTCGCCGCCGACCGCAGCTTCCCGGAGTCGGCCTCCGGCCACCAAAGCCCCAGATGCAGCAGGATCTTCCGGGCCTCGTCCTCAACGCTCACCGGCACCGTCCGCCTTCGTGACCTTCACTTCGGTGAACATCCCGGCGATCAACTCGTCGTTGTCGACATGGCCGTCCACCATGTCGTTCTCCCAGGGCTCGCCCAGCCCGTCGAGGGACTCCACGAGCGTGGTCAGCGCCTTGCCCAGATCAACTGCCGCCGTCTGGAGGTCCGGTGCCGCCCGCTTCAGATCGGCGGTCTTGATGTCGAGGACCTTGGCCGGGTCCTTGCCGTCACCCATCGAGCGTTCCCCCATTCGCAACTGCGTCCACGACGGCAGGGGAATCCGACCAAGGGAAGGTCAAGTGGGCCCCAAGGGTGGGTAATTCCCCACCCTGTGGGTTATGTATCGATCGGATAAAGGCTCTCGCCTCCACGGTGTGATGCGCGTAGACAGTCCCTGACCTGGTGCATCACCCATCAGAACCAGATCCGGAGATTCCATGCGGAAGTCCCTTAGAGCGGCCGCCCTCGGCGCCGCCTGTGTCGTCGCCGGTGCCGCCCTGTACGGCACGGGCGTCGCCACCGCCGGTCAGTCGACCGCGAACTCGACGCACGAGCCTTACAACATCGGCCTGTTGTCGAAGGACATCGACACCTACTACGGCACCACGCTCGACAGCAACGGCGTGTACCAGGCCTCGGCGACCAGCCCGTACGCCAAGGACCTGGCGCGCATCGACGCGTCGGCGAAGCGGTACATCGACGAGGCCGTCCGCAAGCACCACAAGGGCGTCAAGCCCGCGGTCGTCTTCGACATCGACGACACGCTGCTGCTCAGCCTCGACTACGAGAAGAAGAACAACTACGGCTACAGCTCGGCCACTTGGGCCGCGTACGTGGCCCTGGCCAACCGCCCGGAGGTCTTCGGCACCCCCGAGCTGGTCAAGTACGCCGCGTCCAAGGGCGTCACGGTCTTCTACAACTCGGGTCTGAAGGAGTCGCAGCGCACCTACGCGGTCGACAACCTGAAGAAGGTCGGCGCGGACGTCAACCTCGACGCCGCCCACATGTTCCTGAAGGACGCGGACAACCCGCCGTCGTACCTGAGCGCTTGCGCCACTCCGGGTACCTGGACCTGCACCACCGTCCAGTACAAGTCCGGTACCCGGAAGCACATCGAGGACCTCGGGTACAACATCATCGCCAACTTCGGCGACCAGTACTCGGACCTCGACGGGGGCTACGCCGACAAGACCTACAAGATCCCGAACCCGACGTACTTCGTCAGCTAGGTTTTCTCCGCCTGCGTGGCAACCCTTTCCGGCCACGGCGGCGACCAGGAATCAGAAACGGGCCGGGGCGGCCCCTCCGGCCCGTTTCGTCCTCGTCATCCAGGAAAGGAACCAACGCCGTGCGCACGAGCACCGGACGCCACCGCAGAACCCGCACCCTCTCGATCGCCGCCGCGGTGGCCGTCGCCGCGGGGGCGGGCGGCGTCTACCTCGGCCTCAACAGCGGTGGCGCGCAAGCCGCTTCGGCCACGATCACCGTCTCCACCACCGCCCAACTGGAGTCGGCCGTCGCGAACGCCACCGCCGGCACCGTCATCCAGGTCCGCGCGGGCACCTACACCCCGGCCGCGACCCTCAAGTCCACGGCGAACGGCACGAGTTCGGCCCGGATCACGCTGGAGGCGTACGGCTCGGAGAAGGTGAGGATCGACGGTTCGAAACTCCCCGCGGGTCAGTGGCTGGCCGGTATCTACGGCGACTACTGGACCGTCCAGAACCTCACTTTCCAGAACTCCCCGGCCCAGGGCTTCGTGGCCACGTCGTCGGTCGGCGGCATCTTCAAGAACCTGGTGACGGCGAACAACGGCGACTCCGGCTTCACCCTGCGCGGCGACGGCACGACGAACAACCTCGTGCAGAACCTGGACAGTTACGGCAACTACGACGCCTCCGGGCACGGCCAGAACGCGGACGGCATCGCCATCAAGTTCGGCTCCGGCACCGGCAACAAGGTCACCGGCGCCCGCCTCTACAACAACTCGGACGACGGCCTCGACCTGTGGCAGTTCTCCTCGCCGGTCACCATCGAGCACTCCTGGGCGTTCGGCAACGGCAAGAACCGCTGGAACGACTCCGCATTCGAGGGCAACGGCAACGGCTTCAAGCTGGGCGGCGGAGGCGTCGCGGTTGCCCACGTCGTCAACGACAACGCGGCCTGGGACAACACCCTCAACGGCTTCACCGAGAACTCCAACACCGGCGCGATCATCCTCAACCGCAACACCGCGTACGCCAACACGGAGGCGGGCTTCTTCTTCGCGGCGAGCAAGTCCCGGCTGGCCCGGAACCTTGCGGTGGGCAACAAGGGGGGCTTGGACAAGCTCGGTTCGCGCACGGTGTCGGCGGCGAACAACTGGGACGGCGGGGTCGCCACTCCGTCGTTCAAGTCCGTGGACGCGACGACGGCGTACGGGGCGCGGTCGTCGAGTGGGGTGTTGCCGTCGACGACGTTCTTGACGACGGGGTCTTCGGTGATCGGGGCGACGATGAACTGACCTGCCTCGGCGCGGACTTCGCCCCCATACTGACGATTCCGTACGTCACCAAGGGGAGAGACCCACGGCACAGGACCCCGCGCCGAAGCACCTGACGATCACGTTGGACTTCGACCTCCAGACCCCCAACTCCACGGTGGGCGAAGCCCGGATCAAGGCGGCCTACAACGCGGCCGTCGAAGTGGCGCTGGAGGCAGCCGCGAAGGAGTTCCCCGAGGGAGGGGCCGACCTTCGGCTTCACGTGGTGGGGAGTCGTCCAAGTGCCGGTCCACATGTGGACCGGGCCTAGACACAAGGATGTAGGCCATGACCTTCATCAATGTCCGAGGCGACGCCACGAACGGACCGTACCGCTGTCCTTGCTGCGGCTTCATCACTCTGACCGAGCGCGGAGCCTACGAGATCTGCCAGGTCTGTTTCTGGGAGGACGACGGCCAGGACGAGCACGATGCGGAAGAGGTCCGAGGAGGCCCCAACCAGGGTCTGAGCCTTCGAAACGCCCGCCGCAACTACCAGGAGATCGGCGCGTGCAACGAGCGATGCACCCAGTTCACGAGGGCCCCGCTGCCCCACGAGCACCCAGACAGCGGCACACCGTACGGAACAGGAACCATCCACGGACGGTGCTGACGTGGACCGTGCCCTCCGATACGGTCCCGAGCCATGGCGGATGGCAACGGTGTGCCGGAGAAGGTGGCGTGGGTCCTGGTCCGGGACGACCGGGTATTGGTGACGCGTAGTCACGGCAGAGATCTCTTCCACCTCCCGGGCGGTCACCGCGGTGGATTGACTCCGTCGAGGGAGATCGCCGAGAAGGCGTGGCTCTGCTACAGCGATCGGGACCGGGTCTCGGCCGTCGATGAGATGGCTTTCGACGCGCTTCACGAAGCCGGGCGGATCTCTTGATCCAGGGACTTGAGTCTCCAGTAAGGGGAGACGTAAAGCTGAGGGCATGGAAGGCGACGCGCTCTACTCGATCGGGGAGCTTGCTCGGTGGAGTGGGCTCTCGGTCAAGACCGTTCGGTTCTACTCCGATCGTGGGATCGTGGCGCCGGCAGACCGCAGCCCGGCCGGTTACCGCCTCTACGGCATCGACGCCGTCGCACGCCTGGACCTCGTAAGGACCTTGCGCGAACTCGGACTTGACCTCGCGACGATCCGCAAGGTCGTGGACCGTGAGCTCTCGTTGCCCGACGTCGCCGCGGCGCACGCAGACGCGCTGGCCGTGCAGATCCGGGTTCTGCGGCTGCGTCGTGCGGTGTTGACGGCGGTGGCCGAGCGTGGGGCCACACCTGAGGAGATGGAATTCATGCATCGGCTTGCCCGGCTTTCCGAGGACGAACGTCGGTGTCTGATCGGCGAGTTCCTCGATGCCGTCTTCGGCGGTCTTGGCACCGTCCCTGCATTCGCCGGGGTCATGCGCTCTATGACCCCCGAGCTGCCCGACGACCCGGAGGCTGAACAGGTCCAGGCATGGGTGGAGTTGGCCGAGTTGTCTCTGGACCCCGAATTCCGCGCCTCCGTGCGGCAGTTGGCTGAGGAGCAGGCCGCCGAGCAGGTGGCCTTGCAGGTCCGAGGTGACAGGAGTGGGCCGCGCCGCGATATTGCCGGAGTCGTCCGTGAGCAGGTTGGGCCGGCCCTCGACGCCGGCGTCGATCCCTCCTCACCGCGAGCTGATCCGTTCGTCTCGGCTTTCACGGTGCACTATGCGCACCTCCTCGGCCGACCCGACGACGTCGACCTTCGACGTCGGCTGGTGGCTCGGCTGGAGAGCGTGAACGACCCCCGCCGGGAGCGGTATCTGCAGTTGCTCGCCGTGGTCAATGGGTGGCCCGCCCCGGAGAGTCTTGCCCCGGCGCTCGACTGGTCCGTCCGGGCTCTGCGTGTCCGAACTGTGTGATGACGAGGCAGCGGTACGGCCGGCCTCGGGTGAAATCACCGCCGTACATAATCAGTTCGTGAATGCCGCCGTCGTACTTCAGGTTGCCGCTACGTCGGCTGCGCCCGCTCTCCTCCTTCGGCCTTGGCGTCTGGAGGACGTTGCCGAACTCGTCGAGGTGCGCCGGGATCCTGTGCTGCGGCAGTGGACAACGGCCGTCGTGGACAACGAAGTTGACGGGGCGCGCTGGGTGCAGGACCAGCAGCGGGGCTGGGCGGCGGGAGAGTGGTTCGGCTTTGCCGTGCTGGAAGCGCAACCCGGGGTTGACCGTGGGCGGTTGGTGGGGAACGTGATCCTCAAGGAGGTCGTCCCGGGTAAGTCGGCGGCCGAGGTGGGCTATTGGACCGCCGCGCACGCCCGCGGGCGAGGAGTGGCCCCGCGTGCCCTTGAGGCACTCACCGGCTGGGCCTTCGACACCTTCGCCTCCGACGGGCTGGAGCGGCTCGAACTCCTGCACCAGGTCGACAACTTGGCTTCCTGCCGGGTCGCGGAGAAGAGCCGGTACGCCTTCGACAGTGTCCTGCCCGCGGCGCCTCCGGCCTTTCCCCGCGATGGTCACCTCCACGTACGGCGTGCTACGCCCGGGCGTACGGCCGGGTCATGATCTCCATGTTGTGGCCGTTCGGGTCCTCGAAGTAGGCGCCGCGACCGCCGAAGAGGCGGTTGATCCGGCCGGGTTCGGTGTGGCGGGGGTCGGCGTAGTAGGTGACGCCCACCACCTCCAGACGGGCGATCATGGCGTCGAACTGCTCGTCCGGCACGAGGAACGCGTAGTGCTGCGACTGGATCGGCTCGTCACGCTTCTCGTAGTAGTCGAGGGTCACGCCATTGCCCAGGTCGACCGGCAGGAAGGGTCCGAAGGGGGCGCTGACCTTCAGGCCCAGGATCGCGGCGAGGAACTCGGCCGACAGCTGCCGGTCCTTGGCGTAGACGGCGGTGTGGTTCAACTGGACGGTCGTCGGCAGGTCGAGGTCGTGCGTCATGTGTGGGTGGGGCTCCTTGTCTTGAGTCCGGTGAGAGCGCCGTGCGCGGGCGCCGGGAGGGAAGACAAGGAGAGAAGGCGGGGCTCTGGCCCGCCCCGCGCTCACGCCGCGGCCGGGTGCCCCACTCGTGTATGGCCCATGGCCGACCCGGCAGTCACATCGTCGAGCCTAGGGCCCCGGCGAGCGTCGGCTCAAGCCAGTAGATCAACTCAAGCCAGTAGATCAACGCAGTCGAACGACGTGCCCGGGCTCAGGAACCCCGCCCCCGTCGAACCACTGACCACGCTGATCTTCAGCACATTGTCCTTCGTGACGTCCGAACTCCACGCGCCGGCCGGGACGTTGAAGACGAACGTGTGGTTGTTCCCTCGGTACGAGCCCGTGGTCAGATCACGCGTCGAGGGTTGTGCGGGCGGCGCGGGGATCGTCGACACCCAGTCGTTCACGGTGACTTGGGGACGCGCGTTGATGTACGACGTCGTCACCCCGACCCGCAGCGTGTGCGCAACGGCCGCCTGTGCCGCCGTCAGTTTGAAGTAGATCAGGACGCCGTCGTTGACGTCCTTCCACACGTACGCCGGGAAGGACGCCGCCTCGCTCCCGCTCCCGATCGTCACGTTCCCCGTCCACTTCGCCGCCCGCGCGTCGGACGGATGCGCGTACGTCATCAGCCCGGCGTTCTTGAACTCCCCTGGTGTGCCGTCCCAGTTGCCCAGGCGCCACACCGCCGCCGCAGCGGACGGGTCACCCGTGATGCTCAGGGTGTGCAAGGACGTCGTACCGCCCGCCGTCACCGTCACCGACCCGGTGTGCACGGCGAGTTCGCCCTTGAAGACGGTCAGTGTGTACGTCCCCGGCAGCATCCCCTTGCAGGAGAACGCACCGGTGCCGGCCGCGGCCTTCGCCCAGTACTGCGCGTCCGGGTTCGAAAAGCCCACGGTGTAGGGGTACTTGGCGTCCATGCCCTTCAGACCGACGCCCGCCACTCTCCCGCGCCCCGCCTTGCCGACCCAGCCCGTGATGCCCAGCGAGTCCACCCACGAGGTGTCGAGGTTCGCCGCGAAGAGCGCGGACGAGGGCGTGCCGCCGTCCGTGAACGCCAC
This sequence comes from Streptomyces sp. MBT65, assembly GCF_016612545.1. Classification (GTDB taxonomy): domain Bacteria; phylum Actinomycetota; class Actinomycetes; order Streptomycetales; family Streptomycetaceae; genus Streptomyces. Next base: position 26,167 of record NZ_JAENRY010000021.1, read on the forward strand.
CACGAACGGGCCCTGGAGGCCGAAGCGTTCGGGCTCCGTCTGGGCCTCGTTGTAGTGCAGGATCTCGTACAGGCCCGCGCCGCCCTCGTTCGAGTGGCGCAGCAGGGAGCGGTAGAAGGGGCCGCCGGAGGCCTTCTCGTGGTTGGAGCGGACCAGGTACAGGCCGACCGAACCGGTGGTGAAGCCGACGTGGTCGTAGTCGATCGTCCGCTTGCCCGAGTAGTGCTTGGAGCGGGTCGTGCCGTCGGGGTGCTTCCAGACGTCACCCGCTTCGATGATCGTGTCGGTGGTCGAATTCCAGGCGTCGGAGCCGGAGTTGGGGAACACTCCCGGCTTCACTCGCACGATGTAGCGCGTCGCGGTGAAGGACGCGTCCGCCTTGTTCGTCCACAGGTAGACGTTGTTCTCGCCGCTGCGGGCCGCGTACCACTGGGTGATCGGGCCGTGGACCACCTTCACCAGGATCGTCGAACCCGACTGCTTGACGGTGACCGTGGAGGCGCCCAGCCCGGACTCGACGTGCGAGTGCTTGCCGCCGTAGCCCTCGTACTCCTTGCCCTTGTAGGCCAGGGACGTGATGTCACCGGTCGACTTCGAGACCTTGAAGACCAGTGAAGCGCCCGTGGTGATCACGTAGTTGGAGCCGTCGTCCGTGTGTCCGAAGGCGGCGGCGGACGCGGACGGGAGGAAACCGGTGCCGCCCGCGACGGCCGCGCCGGTGGCGGCGACACCGATCGCGGAGGCCCCGAGCACCCGCCTGCGGGTGAGGTGCTTCTTGTGCGTGCTCAAGCGACTTGCTCCGTATGACTCCGTGCGAGAGGAACCTTGCGCTTCCTTGTCGCCACCGCCGGAGAAAGGGTTGCCGACCGACCGGAGTTTCTTCCGGGACCGTCGGCTAGGACTGTCCGCTACGACTTCTGCGCCGCGAAGTCGCCCTTCACGGACAGCTGTTGGCCGGCCGCCGTGCCCGCCGCCGAGTAGCCGTCGTCCTTGGCGTCCCGGTCGCCGCGCGCATGGTTGTACTGCCCGGCGAAGACCCACTCGCCGACCGCGACCTTACGGCCCTCCTTGAGCACCCAGGTGTAGACCAGGAACCCGTCCTGCTCCGTCACCGTCTGCGTGAAGTCCTGCTCGGGCAGCGAGCGCCAGGCGCCCGCGGAGCTGACCCCGTCGGTCAGCTTGACCTTCAACTGGACGGTGAGCGCGGAGAGTTGCTTGGTCGTCTTCAGGGTGACATCGCTCTGCGCCCAGAAGTCGTTGCTGCCCGGGTCGATCGAACCGTCCGACCACAGCGGGCCGTCCTGGACACCGGACGCGGCCGGCAGCACAGGCGTGGAGGCGGACGCGGTCGGGGACTTCGCGGTCGGCGAGGTGCTCGCCTTCGGAGAGCTCTGCGAGGCGTTGTCGGAACCCGAACTCGCCGTCGGGGCAACCGGTTTGACCGGCGTACGGCTTGTCGCGTCCGGCGACGGCGTGGGCGTCGGGGTCGGCGAGACGGACACCGTCTGCTGGGCGGGGGAGTTGTTCTTCACGGCGGACGCCACCGCGTAGCCGCCGATCGCGAGGACGCTCGCCACCGCCGCCGTCGCGCTGACCACCCGCACCCAGCCGAACACGGGCGGCCGGGTGGCCCGGTGGTCGGGACGCGACTGCGTGGCCATACCGCGTTCCAGCCGCGCCAGGATGCGCGCCCGGTCGGGTTCGTGCGCCTCGGCCGCCTCGTGCAGCCGGGCGCTCAACTCGTCGTCGCGCACGTCCTGGTGCCTCATCGGTTCCTCCCTCCGGTCTCGCCGCCGCGCGCCATCACCGCGTGCATCCGCAGCGGGGGGCTCTGCGGGCCGAGCAGACGTTGCAACTCGGCCATGCCCTTCGACGTCTGGCTCTTAACCGTACCGACGGACACACCGAGCGCGAGCGCGGTGTCCTTCTCCGACAGATCGAACGCGTGCCGCAGCACCACACAGGCCCGCTTGCGGAACGGCAGTCTGCGCAGGGCCTCTTGGACGTCGACCACCCCGGCCACGTCCGGGTTCTCGGTCTTCTCCTCGCGCTGCGACCAGAACAGGGCGACCCGCCGCCGCTCGCGCACCGCGCTGCGGATCCGGGTGCGGGCCAGATTGGCGACGACCCCACGGGCGTAGGCCGCCGGATGGTCCGCGGCGCGCACCCGGTCCCAGCGGTGCCAGAGCGCGAGCAGCGCGTCGGCCGCGAGATCGTCGGCGGCGTCCGCCTCGCCCGTCAACAGGTGGGCGAGCCTGGACAGTTCGGCGTAGTGGCGTTCGAAGAAGGCGTGGAACTCCTCGGAGGCGGCGGCGTCGACGACTGTGCCCACGGCGTACCTCTCCTCGCTACGGTGTGTGGGTGTCATGTAGATGACACGTGATCATTCAGGGGCGAACCCGATGAGATCCGGAGCGTAGCAGTGATCAATCGGCCACTCTGGTACGGACCTTCGAACGCTGTCTGACCCGTCGACCGAGGACCGGCAGGTCGGCTCCGATTCCGTAACACGGGGAAAACCTGAAACAGGTTCAACGCGGGAACAATCCAGCCAGCATCCGCGCACCGATCATTGAGGCAACGAGGAGTACCCGCATGTCCGAGTCCCAGACGGTGGCCGAACGGCCAAGTGCCGAACCACCGGCGGCGAACGGTGTCGACCGGTTCTTCAAGATCTCCGAACGGGGATCCACCTTCGGCCGTGAGATACGCGGCGGCTTCGCCACGTTCTTCACGATGGCCTACATCCTCGTGCTGAACCCGATCATCCTCGGCAGCGCCAAGGACAAGTTCGGGCACTCGCTCGACACCGGCCAACTGGTCACCGCCACCGCCCTGGTGGCCTGTGTGATGACGGTCATCATGGGCGTCGGCGGCAATCTTCCGCTCGCGATCGCGGCCGGTCTCGGCCTCAACGCCGTCGTCGCCTTCCAGTTGGCGCCGCTGATGAGCTGGCCCGACGCGATGGGCCTCGTCGTCATCGAGGGCGTCCTGATCTGCGTGCTGGTCCTCACCGGACTGCGCGAGGCGATCATGAACGCGATCCCGCAACAGCTCAAGCAGGCCATCGGCGTCGGCATCGGACTGTTCATCGCGTTCATCGGCTTCGTCGACGCGGGCTTCGTCAGTCGGATCCCGGACGCCGCGCAGACCACGGTCCCCGTGCAGCTCGGTGCCGTCGGTCATCTCGCCGGCTGGCCGGTCCTCGTGTTCTGTCTCGGCGTACTGCTGACCATCGCGCTGGTCGCCCGCAGGGTGAAAGGCGCGATCCTGATCAGCATCGTCACGATGACCGTTCTCGCGATCATCATCAACTCCGCCGCCGACATCAAGAGTTGGGGCCTGATGACCCCCAAGGTGCCGGACAAGATCCTGGACGCGCCCGACTTCGGACTCATCGGCCACTTCAGCTTGTTCGGCGCGTTCGGCGAGACCAGCGCGATCACCGTGATCCTGCTGATCTTCACGCTGATCCTGTCGGACTTCTTCGACGCCATGGGCACGATCGTGGGTATCAGCGCGGAGGCCGGTCTCCTGGACGACGACGGACAGGTGCCGAACATCGGCCGCGTCCTGTTCATCGACGGTGCGGCCGCCGTTGCCGGTGGTATTGGTTCGGCGTCCTCCAACACCGCCTATATCGAGTCGGCTTCGGGTGTCGGCGAGGGGTCGCGCACCGGGTTCTCGAACCTCGTCACCGGTGGGCTGTTCGGGCTCGCGCTGTTCCTTACGCCGCTGCTGACGATCGTGCCGTTGCAGGCCGCCGCGCCCGCGCTGATCGCCGTCGGGTTCCTGATGATGACCCATGTCAAGCACATCGACTGGGACAACTACGAGATCGCGATTCCGGCGTTCCTCACGATCGCCGCGATGCCGTTCACGTACTCGATCACCGACGGGATCGGCGCGGGGTTCATCTCGTTCGTCGTGATCAAGGCGGTGCTCGGCAAGGCGAAGGAGGTCAACTGGCTGCTCTGGGGGGTGTCCGCGCTGTTCCTCGTGTACTTCGCCATCGACCCGGTGGAGCAGATCCTGGGCGTCAAGTGAACGACGGCCCCGGCCACCCGGCCGGGGCCGCTCGCCAACTCTTCAGCGCCGCCTCAACTCTTCAGCGCCGCCTTCATCATCGCCTTGGCCACCGGGGCCGCCAAGCCGTTGCCGCTGATCTCCGACCGTGCCGCGTCCGACTGCTCGACCACGACGGCCACGGCGACTTCTTTCCCGGTGTCGTCGGACTTGCCGTAGGACGTGAACCAGGCATACGGCGACTGGTCGTTGTTCTCGCCGTGCTGGGCCGTGCCCGTCTTGCCGCCCACCGTGACGCCGGCGATCCGGGCGTTCGTGCCGGTGCCCTCGGTGATGACCGTCTGCATCGCCGACTGGAGTTGCTGGGCGGTGCGCGAGCTGACGATCTGCTGCGTCGTCGTGTTGTCGTCGTAGTTGTGGACCACATCGCCGCCGCTGTCGGTGGTCTCCGACACCATGTGCGGGGAGACCAGCTTGCCGTCGTTGGCTATGGCGGCCGACACCATGGCCATCTGGAGCGGGGTGGCCGTCACGTCGTACTGGCCGATGCCGGTCAGGGCCGTGGACGACTTGTCCATGTTCGACGGGTACACGCTCGGGTACGCCCGCACCGGGATGTCCAGCTTGTCGTCGTTGAAGCCGAACTTCTCGGCCATCGCCCTGACCTTGTCCTGCCCCAGGTCGACGGCCATCTTCGCGAACACGGTGTTGCACGAGTACTGGAGCGCGACCCGGATCGAGGCGTTGGTGCAGGGCGCGGAGGAGCTCTCGTTCCTCAGCGGGGTGACCGTGCCCGGCAGGGTGTACGGCGAGGGGCTCGTCGTCTTCTGGTCCACCGACGAGTACAGGCCGTCCTCCAGCGCGGCCGCCGCCACGACCAGCTTGAACGTCGATCCCGGCGGCAGCGGCTGGCGCAGCGCGCGGTTGGTCAGCGGCTTGTCCGCGTCCGCGTTGAGCTGCTTCCACGCGGACGCGGCGGTGTCGGCGTCGGTCAGCGTCGAGGGGTCGTAGGACGGGGTCGAGACGACGGCGAGGATCTTGCCGGTCGTCGGATCGATCGCCACGGCGGCACCCTTCTTGTCGCCGAGCGCGTCGTACGCCGCCTTCTGCACATCAGGGTCGATCGTCGTCACCACGTTGCCCGGGGCGGCCCGCTCGCCGGTGACCGTGTCCATGGCGGTGTTCAGGCTGCTGTCCGTGCCGTCGAGGAGATCCGCGTAGATCCCCTCCAACTGCGTCGGCGCGTAACTCTGCGAGGCATAGCCCGTCACCGCCGCGTACAGCTTGCCGTCCGTGTACGTGCGTTTGTACGCGAGGTCGCTGCTGCTCTCCGTCCGGGCCGAGCCGGTGATCGCGTTCCCGGCCACGATGATGTTCCCGAGCGGGTCCGCGTACGTCTTGATCGCGTTCCGTCGGTTGTCCTGGTCGTCCGCGAGTGCCCGGCCGTCGTAGAACTGCACCCAGGTCGCCCTCACCAGGAGAGCGAACACGAGGAGCAGTACGAACACGGAGGTGCGTCTGATCGTCTTGTTCATCCCGCTCTGAAGACGACCGGGCGGGAACGAATCGTTCCCTTACGGCGCTTTTCTCATCCAGCGCTCATGAAGTCAGCGTCAGGAGGAGTTCGTCGATCTCCTCGCCGCGCGCGTTCGCGAACCCCCGGTCGTGGCCGGTGACCACGAAGCCGCACTTCTCCAGTACGCGCCGGGACGCCGCGTTGTCGGCCGCCACGCGCGCGTGCAGCGGGCGTTCGGGCTCCTCGGCCAGCAGGTCGCGCAGTGCGGCCGTCGCGATGCCCTTGCCCCAGTAGGCGCGGTCGATCCAGTACGTCACCTCGCGCTCGCCGGGCTCGCCGTACACCGCCGCGCTGCCCACCACGTCGCCGTCCACGAGGACCGTGCGATTCAGTACGTCGGCCTGGGCGCGGATGCGCTTCCAGTGGGCGTCGAAGGCGTCCCGGTCGGCCGGGTCCTTGTGGGTGAAGGCGGCCATGCGCAGCGACTCGGGGTCGTTCGTCTGCCGGAAGAAGACCGGCAGATCGCTGTCGTGGACAGGACGGAGCGCGACCTCCATGAATACCTCCATGCGTGACGTCACGGGTCAGAGTCGCCGGGTGGCGAGGGTCAGCCGGTCGCGGGCGTCGAACAGGGCGTCCTTCACCATCTGTTCGTGCGCGGGCGTCAGCCGGGCCACCGGCACCGAGCAGCTGATCGCGTCCCGGGCCGGGGTGCGGTACGGGATCGCGACGCCGAAGCAGCGCAGACCCAGCGTGTTCTCCTCGCGGTCCACGGCGAAGCCCTGCTCGCGGACCGTGTGCAGCTCCTCGATGAGCTTCTCGCGGTCGGTGATCGTGTGCTCGGTGAGCGCGGGCAGCGTCTCCGGGAGCATCTTGCGGACCTGCTCGTCCGAGTAGGTGCTCAGCAGCGCCTTGCCCAGCGAGGTCGAGTGCGCCGGGAGGCGGCGGCCGACGCGGGTGAAGGGCCGTAGATAGTGCTGCGACTGGCGGGTGGCCAGATAGACCACGTTCGTGCCGTCGAGGCGGGCGAGGTGGATGGTCTCCGTGGTGTCGTCCGAGAGACGGTCCAGGGTGGGGCGGGCCGCCGCCACGACCTCGTCGCCGTCGATGTAGGAGGTGCCGACCAGCAGCGCCCGGACACCGATGCCGTAGCGCGTGCCCGTCGCGTCCGTCTCCACCCAGCCCAGCTCCACGAGTGTGCGCAGCAGCATGTAGAGGCTGGACTTGGGGTAGCCGACGGCCTCCTGGACCGCCGCGAGGGAGTGCATACCGGGCCGGCCCGCGAAGTATTCGAGCAGCTCCACCGTCCGCACCGCGGACTTGACCTGTGCCCCGCCGCCTGTCTCGCCTGCCGACATCGCCCTTGACCCCTTCGTTCGACGAGAACCTTGAGTTATCGTCTCCACGAGCATATTCACCATAAGAGACAGCGTTCAGCATATCGAACGAGCCTGGTGAATGACCCAGAACTGCGGCATTACATGTGGAGGGACCCCCGGTGGCAGCAGCACCAGTCTGGAGTGTCGACCCCCGAACCGGGAAGCAGCGGGAACAGGTTGCGGTGGAGGCCACAGCCCAGGAGGTGGACGCCACCGTCCGCGCGGCGCACGCCGCGCGCGGCTCGCTCGCCGACGGTACGGTCCGCGCGGCCTTCCTGCGCGGCGCCGCCGACCAGCTCGAAGCGGCCAAGAACCAGTTGGTCGAGGTCGCCGACGCGGAGACCGCGCTCGGCCCGGTCCGGCTGAACGGTGAACTGGCCCGCACCTGCTACCAGTTGAGGGCCTTCGCGGACATCGTCGACGAGGGCGCCTTCCTCGACGTGGTGATCAACCACCCCGACGACACGGCCACCCCGCCGATCCCGGACCTGCGCCGCTACAAGGTGCCGCTGGGCGTCGTCGCCGTCTACTCGGCGTCCAACTTCCCCTTCGCCTTCTCCGTCCCCGGCGGCGACACCGCGAGCGCGCTGGCCGCCGGCTGTCCGGTCGTCGTCAAGGCCCACCCCGACCACCCCGGCCTGTCCGAGCTGGTCGCGAAGGTGCTGCGCCGGGCCGCCGCCGAGCAGGGCATCCCGGACGGCGTCCTCGGCCTGGTCCACGGCTTCGAGGCGGGCGTCGAACTGGTCAAGCACCCGTTGGTCTCGGCGGCCGGGTTCACCGGTTCCGTACGAGGCGGTCGTGCCCTCTTCGACGCGGCGGCCGCCCGCCCGGTCCCGATCCCCTTCCATGGCGAACTCGGTTCCCTCAACCCGGTGTTCGTCACCGAGGCGGCGGCGACCGAGCGTGCCGAGGCGATCGGCACGGGGCTCGCGGGGTCCATGACCCTGGGCGTCGGCCAGTTCTGTGTGAAGCCGGGGCTGGTGCTCGTGCCGTCCGGCTCCGCCGGGGACGGGCTGGTCAAGTCGCTCACCGATGCCGTCAGTGACACGGACTCCGGGGTGCTCCTCGACCACAGGATGCGGGACAACTTCCTCGCGGGGGTCAGCGAGCGGGCTCAACTCCCCGATGTGGACTCGCCGGTGACGCCCGGCGCGGGCAGCGAGCACACGGTGAGCCCCGGGTTCCTGACGGTGCCGGCGGAGAGGCTCGCGTCCGAGGGGGCGTACGACCTGCTCCTCGAGGAGTGCTTCGGGCCGGTCACCGTGGTGGCACGCTACGACGACGACGCGCAGGCGCAGGCCGTGCTGTCGCGACTGCCCGGGAATCTTACGGCGACGGTTCATCTGTCGGCGGAGGAAGCGGCCGGGGAGGGACGTGGGGCGGAGATCCTCGCGGAGCTCACGCCGTTGGCCGGGCGGGTGTTGGTGAACGCGTGGCCCACCGGGGTCGCCGTGGCGCCGGCGCAGCATCACGGGGGGCCGTACCCCGCTACGACGTCCACCTCGACTTCTGTTGGTGGTACGGCGATTGAGCGGTGGCTGCGACCTGTGGCTTACCAGAACACTCCTGAAGCGTTGCTTCCGTTGGAGTTGCGCGACGGCAATCCGCTGGGCCTGCCTCGGCGTTATGACGGGCACTTGGAGCGGTAGCGGCGTTGGGGGTGCGGTGGATTTCCGTCCGACGGTCCGTTGTGGCCGACCGCACACCTGAAAGCAATTTCCTGGCCTGCGATGATGAGTGGATGGACTTGGAACTCACCCAACTGCCCTTTCCCCTCCGCACCTACGGGCCCGACGGGCATTGGTCCTACGAGGACGGTGTGCTCAGCGGGTGGGCCGGGCCCCGGCAGGATCGCTTCGTGCCGCCCACCGGGGAAGGGCTGGAACCCGCCTCCGACGCGCCCCGGTTGCTGGGGGCGCCGCACGGTGACTTCCAGCTCATCGCCCGCGTCACCGTCGGGTTCGCGGGGTCCTTCGACGCCGGGGTGCTCTACGTCCACGTCGGTGAGCGGGCCTGGGCCAAGTTGTGTCTGGAGTACTCCCCGGACGTGCCGACCGTCTGCACGGTGGTCACCCGAGGGCATTCGGACGACGCCAACTCCTTCACGGTCGAGGGCAGTTCGGTATGGCTACGCGTGAGCCGCACCGGCCGTGCCTTCGCCTTCCACGCCTCCCGGGACGGTGAGCGCTGGATATTCGTCCGGCTCTTCACCCTCGGGGACGAGAAGGAGACGGACGCGGCGCTGGTCGGATTCATGACGCAGTCGCCGATGGGGGAGGGGTGTGTCGTGACGTACGACCACCTTGAGTTCAGGCCGAGTTGGCCGGACGACCTGAGAGACGGAAGCTGAGGCAGGCCGTCACCGTGAAGAGGGCCGCGCTGATCGCGAGGCTCTCCCGCAGGCCCGTCGTGAAACCGTCGGAGACCAGCGCCCCGAACACGGCGATCCCCAGCCCACCCGACACCTGCCGCGCCGAGTTGAGCACCCCGGCCGCCAGACCCGCCCGCTCGGCCGGTACCGCGTCCATCATCGCGATGGTCAGCGGCGGGACCGTCAGGGCGCAGCCGAGGGCCATCGGGACGAGGAGCCAGGCCACCAGGAGCGGGGGCGTGCGCTCGTCGACGCAGAGCAGGACGAGTGAGCCCAGCGCGGCGAGCGACTGGCCGATCAGCATGGGCCGTTGGGCGCCGTGGCGGGCCGCCAGTTTGCCCGACACGAGGTTCGTCACTCCGATCAGACCGGTCATCGGCAGGAACATCAGCCCGGCGTACAGCGCCGAACGGCCCTGCACCCGCTGGAAGAAGAGCGAGAAGACGAAGACCAGGCCGAAGAAAGCGACACTGCACGCGACGCCCGAGGCGACCGCCACGGACACCGTACGACTGCGGAACAGGCCGAACGGCACCACCGGATGCGACTGGCGCAGCTCGACCCGGACGAAGAGCGCGCCCGCGAGGATCGCGACGAGCAGCGCGACGATCCCGGTCACCCCGCCCTCGATCACCGCGAAGGTCACGGACGTCAAAGTGATCACCGCGAGGAGTTGGCCCGGCAGGTCCAGCGGTGCGGGCCGGCGTTCCGAGCGCGGCGCCCGGAGCAGCAGCGACAGCGCCACCGCGCCCAGCGGCAGATTGACGAAGAAGACGCCCCGCCAGTCCCAGAGCGTGGTCAGCGCACCGCCCGCCACCGGACCGAGGGCCACCGCCACCGCGCCCCCGGCCGCCCAGGTCGCCACCGCCCGCGCCCTCTTGGCCGGTTCGGCGTAGGCCTGTCGTACGAGGGACAGCGAGGCCGGCAGGACGACGGCCGCCGCCACACCCTGCGCCACGCGCGCGACGATCAGCGCGGGCAGGTTCGGGGCCAGGCCGCAGGCGGCCGAGGCGAGGGTGAAGACCGCGAGGCCGATCGCGTACGCGCGGCTCGCCCCGGCCCGGTCCGCGAAGGCGCCGGTGGACAGCATCAGCGCGGCGAAGGACAGCGTGTACGCGTCGACCACCCACTGAAGCCCCGACATCCCGCCGCCGAACGCGTCCTCGATGGACGGCAGCGCCACGTTCACCACGGACGCGTCGAGGCTGATGAGCGCGAAACCGAGGAGGGCGGCCACGAGGACCAGGGCCGGGGAGGGGTTCTTCAAGTCGCCGATGAGGGGCGGGAGTTGGGTGGTGGACGTGGGGGTCGGGGTTGTCATGCGTCCATGCTGCGGATGCGCGACGCCGTAGAGTAGTGGCTGGAACGCCATACACCCGGAGGTTCTGGCCATGGACCGGTCCAGCCGTCCCCGTCGGGTCGCCGTCGTCGCGGCGACCCCCGTCTCGATGTTCAACCTCGCCATCCCCGAGCTGCTGTTCGAGCGGGTCGAGATCGACGGGGAGCCGGGCTACGAGACGCTGATCTGCGCCCCGGAGCCGGGACCTGTCCCCACCACGGGCGGCCTCGACCTGCACGTTCGGCGCGACCTCGAGGTCGTGCGGGACGCGGACACGGTGCTCGTCGTCGGTACGGGCCACCGGTACACGCCCGATCCGCGCACGGTCGCCGCCCTCCGCGAGGCCGCCGCCGCGGGAACGCGCATCGCCTCCATCTGCAGCGGCGCGTTCGCCCTGGCCGAGGCGGGACTCCTGGACGGCCGCCGGGCCACGACGTACTGGAACCAGGCGGAGGAACTCCGCAGCCGCTACCCGGAGATCGACCTCACCGGCGATGTCCTCTACGTCCAGGACGGCCAGGTCCTGACCTCCTCCGGATACGCCGCCGGCATCGACCTCTGCCTGCACATCATCCGCACCGACTACGGCGCCGCCGTCGCCAACGAGGTCGCCCGCCTCGCCCTCGTCGCGCCCGTACGCCCGGGCGGCCAGACCCAGTTCACCCAGACCCCGCTGCCGCCCGAACGCGGCACCGCCTGCGCCGACACCCGGGGCTGGGCCATGCGCAACCTCGACAAGCCGCTCACCCTCACCGACCTGGCCCGGCACGCGGGCGTGAGCGTCCGTACCCTCACCCGCCGCTTCCACGCGGAGAGCGCGGTGAGCCCGCTCCAATGGCTGCTCCACCAGCGCGTCGAGCGCGCCAAGGAACTCCTGGAGACCACCACCCTCCCCATGGACCAGGTGGCCCGCGCCTGCGGCCTGGGCACGGCGGACTCGCTGCGCGGCCACCTGGTCCGCCGCACCGGACTGACCCCGAGCGCCTACCGGGCGCAGTTCAGCCGGCTGGGAACCGAAACGGCGGGGGTCACGTCATCGGTCGCATGACGAGTGATCGCGCCATCGACACCCTGATGATCCGCACGGCTCTGCCGGCCGACGCGGAGGCCATCGCCGGCCTGCACTTCCGTGCCCGGTCGACCTACTACCCCGACGGCCTCCCGCCGTCCGACCTCGACTGGCGCGCCGCCTGGATGGGCTCCATCGAACGCCCCGACGCCCATGTGCTGTGCGCGGTCGAGAGCGGCCGTATCGTCGCCATCGCCTCCTTCCGCACCGCGGACGGCGACCCGGCGGACACGGTCACGCTGTTCCAGTTCCACGTCGACCCCGACCGCTGGCGGGCCGGCCTCGGTACGGCCCTGCACGCGGCCTGCGTCGAGCAGTGGCGGGCCGACGCCCGGCGGACCGCCGTACTCGATGTGCATGTCGACAACGCACGGGCGCAGGCCTTCTACGTCCGTCAGGGCTGGGTCGCCGATCCGGACGACGGTGATCACCATCTGGGGATGCGGCTGGCCGTCGGCGGGGAATGAAGCGGGTCGGCGGAGCGTTCACGGGGGAAACGGAGGGAGTCTCCGTAGCCGTACACGTCTGGAAAGAGCCGAAGAATGCGCGTCGAGATCTGGTCGGACATCGCCTGTCCCTGGTGCTACGTGGGCAAGGCCCGCTTCGAGAAGGCGCTCGACGCGTTTCCGCACCGCGACGGGGTCGAGGTCGTGCACCGGTCCTTCGAGCTGGACCCGGGCCGCGCCAAGGGCGACACCCAGCCCGTGCTGAAGATGCTCACCAAGAAGTACGGCATGAGCGAGGCGCAGGCGCAGGCCGGCGAGGACAACCTGGGCGCGCAGGCCGCCGCCGAGGGGCTCGACTACCGCACCCGCGACCGTGACCACGGCAACACCTTCGACATGCACCGCCTGCTCCACTTCGCCAAGGAGCGGGGCCGCCAGGACGAGCTGATCCAGGCGCTGTACAAGGCGAACTTCGCCGAGGAGCGGTCCGTGTTCGACAGCGACGAGCGGCTCGTCGAGCTGGCCGTCGGCGTCGGGCTGGACGCCGAGGAGGCCCGCAAGGTGCTCGCCGACCCGACCGCCTACGCCGACGACGTCCGCGCCGACGAGCGCGAGGCCGCCGAACTGGGCGCGAACGGCGTCCCGTTCTTCGTCCTCGACCGCAAGTACGGCGTCTCCGGCGCCCAGCCCGCCGAGGTCTTCGCCCAGGCACTGACCCAGGCGTGGGGCGAGCACTCCCCGCTGAAGCTGATCGACAGCGGCGACGCGGAGGCGTGCGGTCCCGACGGGTGCGCGGTGCCGCAGGCCTGAAAACCGCAGGTCACACGCGACGCATAAGCATCGCTTAGAGGATTCACGCGAAAACGCGCAATGGACGAGGCTCGCACGGCACCGCAGAGTGGTGCCATGGAGACCTTCGAGAGCCTCGTCCGCGCCGAGTTCGCCCCGAAGAACACCTACCTCAACACCGCGAGCACCGGCCTCCTCCCGACCCGCACCGTCACCGCGATGCACACCGCCGTCGAGGCCGCCGCGGTCGGCACACCGACCGACATGTTCGACGACGTCGAGGCCTCCCGCGCCGCCTTCGCCCGCCTCACCCGGGTGCCGGTCGACCGGGTGGCGGCCGGGGCGTCGGTCGCCGTCTACAGCGGACTGATCGCCTCCGCGCTGCCTCCCGGCGCCGAAGTCCTCACCGCCGAGGCCGACTTCAGCTCCGTGGTGAACCCCTTCCACATGCGCGCCGACCTCAAGGTGCGCAGTGTCCCGCTGGAGCGGATCGCCGAGTCGGTACGCCCCGGCACCGCGCTCGTCGCGGTCAGCGCCGCCCAGTCGGCCGACGGCCGCATCGCCGACCTGCCCGCGCTCCGGGCGGCCGCGGCCGAACACGGGGCGCGTACGTACGTCGACGCGTCACAGGCGGTCGGCTGGTTCGACCTCGACGCGGACGCCTACGACTATGTGGCCGCCGTCGGCTTCAAGTGGCTCTTCTCCCCGCGCGGGGTCGCCTTCCTGGTCACACCTCAGGACCTCGGCGGCCTCACCCCGATCTTCGCCGGCTGGGTCGCGGGCGAGGCACCCTGGGACAGCTGCTACGGCCCGGTCGCCGAACTCGCCCACTCCGCCCGCCGGTTCGACGAGAGCCCGGCACTCTTCTCCTACGCCGGGGCCCGCAACTCCCTCGCGTTGCTGGAGGAGTTGGGCGTCGACGCCGTACGGGCGCACGACCTCGGCCTGGCGGACCGCTTCCGTGCGGGCCTCGACACCCTCGGGCATCAGCCCGTCGCGTCCCCGGGCTCACCGATCGTGTCGGTGCCCGGACTCGGGCGGCGGCAGGGGGAGTTGAGCGCGGCCGGAGTCGAGGTCTCCGACCGCGCCGGGAACCTGCGCGCCGCCTTCCACCTGTACAACACCCCGCAGGACGTCGACCGGCTCCTGGACGTGCTGGCCGGCTGAGGCCGGAAGGGGCGGGTCACCGCACCGGGGTGAAGTCCCTCGCCCCGATGAACGCCGGCCGTCGTACCGGCGCCGCGAACGGCTCGACCGCCGTGTTCTCCACGCTGTTGAACACGATGAAGACGTTGCTGCGCGGGAACGGGGTGATGTTGTCACCGGAGCCGTGCATGCAGTTGCAGTCGAACCAGGTCGCCGAACCGGCCCTGCCCGTGAACAACTTGATGCCGTACGCGGAGGCCATGTCGGTCAGCGCCTCGTCGGACGGGGTGCCCGCGTCCTGCATCTGGAGCGACCGGCGGTAGTTGTCCTCGGGGGTCGCGCCCGCGCAGCCGAGGAACGTGCGGTGCGAGCCCGGCATGATCATGAGGCCGCCGTTGGTGTCGTGGTTCTCGGTGAGCGCGATCGACACGGACACGGTGCGCATGTTCGGCAGACCGTCCTCGGCGTGCCAGGTCTCGAAGTCCGAGTGCCAGTAGAAGCCGCTCGCGCCGAAGCCGGGCTTCACGTTGATCCGGGACTGGTGGACGTACACGTCCGAGCCGAGGATCTGCCGGGCCCGCCCGACGACCCGCTCGTCCCGCACGAGCCGCGCGAACACCTCGCTGATCCGGTGCACCTCGAAGACGGAGCGGATCTCCTTCGACTGCGGCTCGACGATCGACCGCTCGTCGGCCCGGATCGCGGGGTCGGCGACAAGACGCTCCAACTCCCGCCGGTAGACGTCGACTTCGGCGTCGGGCAGGAGGTCCTGCATGGACAGGAAGCCGTCGCGCTCGAAGGACTGGAGGTCGGCCCGCGGGATCGGTCCCGGGGTGTCGGGGGAGCCCCAGACGACGGGGTCCTTGCGCGGGACGGACACCTCGGTGGTGCCGCGGCTGGGGTACAGATCGGTGACGCTGGTGACGGTGGTCGTCATGCTCGTCACACCTCCTCGGGCTCGGTCAGCAGCGGATATACGCCGTTCTCGTCGTGGTCCTCCCGTCCGGTGACGGGCGGGTTGAAGACACAGATGCAGCGGAAGTCCTCCTTGATCCGCATCGTGTGCCGCTCGTGCCCGTCGAGGAGGTACATGGTCCCGGGCGTGATCGTGTACGTCATCCCGGTCTCGTTGTCGGTGAGTTCGGCCTCGCCCTCGACACAGACGACGGCCTCGATGTGGTTCGCGTACCACATCGACGTCTCGGTCCCCGCGTACAGGACGGTCTCGTGGACCGAGAAGCCGACCCGCTCCTTGGCGAGGACGATGCGCTTGCTCTCCCAGGTGCCGGACGCGGCCTTGATGTGCCGGTCGGTGCCTTCGAGTTCCTTGAACGAACGGACAATCACGGTGGGGTGACGCCTCCTTGACGTGGTGTCAGATGGTCGGGCCGGTCGGGTTGTTCAGACGGTTTCCCGTACGGCGCGGGCGAGGATGCTGAGGCCCTCGTCCAGTTCCTCGGGGGTGATGGTCAGCGCGGGGAGCAGTTTCACGACCTCGCCCTGCGGGCCCGACGTCTCGACGAGCAGGCCGAGTTCGAAGGCGCGGGCGCAGATCCGTCCGGCGCGCTCGGGGTCCTTGAACTCGATGCCCCAGACCAGTCCGCGGCCCCGGTACTCCTTGATGTCGGCGAGGTTCTCCTCGGTGATGGAGATCAGCCCCTGCTCGACCTGCTCACCGCGCGTCCGGGTCTGCTTCTCCATCGCGGAGCCGTCCGACCAGTACGTCTCCAGGGCGGCGGTGGCGGTGACGAACGCCGGGTTGTTGCCGCGGAAGGTGCCGTTGTGCTCGCCCGGCTCCCAGATGTCCAGCTCGGGCCTGAACAGGCACAGCGACATGGGAAGGCCGTAGCCGCTGATGGACTTGGACACGGTGACGATGTCGGGCACGATCCCCGACTCCTCGAAGGAGAAGAACGCGCCGGTGCGCCCGCAGCCCATCTGGATGTCGTCGACGATGAGCAGCATGTCCTGGCGTTCGCACAACTCGGCGAGCGCGCGCAGCCATTCGGGGCGGGCGGCGTTGATGCCGCCCTCGCCCTGCACGGTCTCGACGATCACCGCGGCGGGCTTGTTGAGGCCGGAGCCCTGGTCCTCCAACAGCCGCTCGAACCACAGGAAGTCGGGGACCTGGCCGTCGAAGTAGTTGTCGAACGGCATCGGCGTGCCGTGCACCAGCGGGATGCCGGCACCGGCCCGCTTGAAGGCGTTGCCGGTCACGGCGAGCGAGCCGAGCGACATGCCGTGGAAGGCGTTGGTGAAGGAGACGATCGCTTCCCGCCCCTTCACCTTCCGCGCCAACTTCAGCGCGGATTCGACGGCGTTGGTGCCGGTCGGGCCCGGGAACATCACCTTGTACGGCAGGTCGCGGGGCCGCAGCACCAGATCCTGGAAGGTCTCCAGGAACGCGCGCTTGGCGCTGGTCGACATGTCGAGCCCGTGGGTGACGCCGTCGCGCTCCAGGTAGTCGATCAACGCCCGTTTCAGGACAGGGTTGTTGTGCCCGTAGTTGAGCGAGCCGGCGCCCGCGAAGAAGTCGAGGTAGGCGTGGCCGTCCTCGTCGTACATACGGCTGCCCCGGGCCCGGTCGAAGACGGTGGGCCAGCCGCGGCAGTAGCTGCGGACCTCGGACTCCAGGGTCTCGAAGACGCTGAGATCGGGCTGGGTGATGGTCACGCGAATCGCTCCTCGGTGGGGGGTGGGGTTCTCGGCGGCCGGGGTCTCAGCGACTCAACGGGCCGATCCGGTACAGCACTTCGGGGTCGTGCGGTCCGTCCGGGAAGTCACCGGCCTCGAACAGGACCGTGCGCTCGACGGTGGCGCCGTGCCGTTCGGCGTACGACGTGAAGAGGCGCTCGGAGGCGGTGTTGCCGGGCGAGATCGTGGTCTCGATCGCGGTCACCCCGTACGCGGCGGCGACCCGCTCGGTGAGTCCGTCGAGCAGTCGGGCGGCCAGCCCGCGGCCGCGCTGCGCGGCGTCGACGGCCACCTGCCACACGAGCAGGGTGCCCGGCCGGTCCGGCGGCACGTACCCGGTGACGAAGCCGACCGGTTCCCCGCGCTCGTCCCGTACGACCGCCGACGTACCGGCGAAGTCCCGGCACCACAGCAGATAGCTGTACGACGAGTTCAGGTCGAGGACGTCCGAGTTCTTGGCAATACGCCAGAGCGCGGCGCCGTCGGCCATTGTGGGGCGGTCGATGTGCAGGTCTGCGTACAGGTCGGCTTGGGTGGCAGTCATGCGAATTGAATTTAGCGAGGGAAATTCAAAATTGCATGGAGGGATGGGGTTACGTCTGAGGCGGTGCTGTGTTATCACGCGTGCATGTGCGTGAGGTATGAACCGGTTTGACCCGCAGGTAAGCCGTAAATCGGACGACCTGTGTAACGGGTCACAAGCATGTGACCCTCACGAGATCTACGCGAATTGTTTGCGTTTGGTCGCGCTGAAAGCGGGCAGGAGAGAATGGGAAGCTGCCCGTGAAAGTGGCGGTGAATTCGGCGATTGAATTCCCTGGAATTACATCAGGATCAGGCGTCGGTAATGCTGTGGGTGCTTTCCATCGCCGCGCCCAGTGCCGCCAGGCAGCGCTGCACCACGGTTACGGTCGCATCGACCCCGTAGTGGTTGACCCGGATCATCTCCTTGGCCAGGGCACCGCCTCCCGCCACCAGCGGCAGGGTGGGGTCCGACGCCAGGGCCCTCGCCACCAGCTCCGACGCGATGGTGCCCGGCGGTGTCCTGAGGGTCGTAGCGACCGGGGCTGCTTCGGACGCGTCGTGGACGTACGGCTCCAGGCCGCCGCCCAGGGCCAGTGCGCCCGCCCGGGTCGCCGCGGCCGCGACCGCGTGGCGGCGCATCACCGTGTCCAGGCCCTCCGACTCGATCCGCTCCACGCACGCCTCCAGAGCGAGCATCTCCAACTGGGCCGGTGCGTGCGGCAGCGCCTTGCGGCCGGCGTCGGTCCAGCGGTCCTTCCAGTCGAGGAGGGAGAGGTACGAGCGGCGCGGGGCCCCGGGGTTCGAGGTCATGCGGGTCCAGGCCCGTGCGCTCACCGACACCGCCGATACGCCCGCCGGGCCGCCCATCGCCTTCTGCGCGCCGATCACGCACAGGTCGACACCCCACGCGTCCGGCAGCACCGGCTCCGCGCCGATGGAGGCCACCGCGTCCAGGTAGAAGAGCGCGCCGTGCGCACGCACGACCTCGCCGATCTCCGCGACCGGGTTCGTGTTGCCGGTCGCCGCCTCCGCGTGGACGAGGGACACGAAGTCGATCTCCGGGCGCGCCTCGAAGGCCGCTCGGATCCGGTCCGCCGTCACCGCCGTGTGGAACGGGACCGCCAGGTCGATCACCTCGGCGCCGCAGTCGCGCAGCCAGTCCCCGAAGGTCTGCCCGTAGGGGCCGGTGATCACGTTCAGCGCGACCGTGCCCGGCCCCGCCGTCGAACGGATCGCGCCCTCCAGCGGCAGCAACGCCTCGCCCTGCATGATCACGACATCCTGTTCGGTGTCGAGCAGCCGAGCCACCCGGTCCTCGATCGCGGCGAAGTGCACGGCGCTCAGCGGGGCCAGGTCGAGGAAGGGGTGCGTCACGGCGGTGCTCTTTCACTCGCGGGGGTCGATGGGAATGAGGGTAACCGGCGCCCCTGGGCCCCTCCGACCGGCGACTTCTTAGCCCGTACGGCCCCCTCGCCGACACCTCACCACGAGCGGGCCGCCCCGCTCCTCCGAATAATCGGAAGCCACAGTTCCGTCACAGGAGGCCTCCGTGAACACGCTCCTCGGCCGCCGGGCCCGCACCCTGGCCGCCACCACCGCGACGGCCGCACTCGTCCTCGTGGCCGGCTGTACGTCGAGCGACAGCGGGGGCAGCGGTTCGAAGACCGCCGCCGGCGGCGTCGAACTCGTCAAGGCGGGTCGGCTCACCACCTGCACGCACCTCCCGTACCCGCCCTTCCAGTCCGAGATCGACGGCAAGGTGCAGGGCTTCGACGTCTCCCTCATCGACCTGGTCGCCAAGAACCTCGGTGTGAAGCAGACGATCCTCGACACCCCGTTCGAGAACTTCAAGACCGGCGCCTTCCTCAACGCCGACGAGTGCGACCTGGCCGCCGCCGGCATGACCATCACCGCCGAGCGCAAGAAGAACGTCGACTTCTCCGATCCGTACTTCGACGCCACCCAGGCCGTCCTCGTCGACAAGAAGAGCGGGATCACCTCCCTCGCCGACGTGAAGGCCAAGGGCAGGAAGCTCGGCGCGCAGGCGCAGACCACCGGCGAGGACTACGCGAAGAGCAAGGGCTTCGACCCCGTCTCCTTCGAGTCCTCCGACGCCGTCCTCAACGGCCTGCGCACCGGCCAGGTCCAGGCCGTCATCATCGACTACCCCGTCGTACAGGGCTGGCTGAAGACCAAGGCCAACGCCGACGCCTTCGAGGTCGTCGACAACCTCAACACCGGTGAGCAGTACGGCTTCACGGTCAAGAAGGGCAACACGAAACTGCTCGCCGCCATCAACAAGGCCATCAAGGACGCGAAGGCGGACGGGACGTACAAGAAGCTGTACGAGAAGTGGATCGGCCCGTACGACGCCTCGGCCGCCTCGCCCTCGGCCTCATGACCGACCTGCAACTCCAGCCGCGGGCAAATGGCCTGACGCGCCGTCAACGACGCAGGCTGTCCAGGGGAGTTCAGTACGCCGTGTTCCTCGGCGCGGTGACCGCCTTCGCGGTCACCGCCGACTGGGGGCGCCTGAAGAACCAGTTCGCGCAGTGGAGCATCGCCAAACAGATGTTCCCCGACGTCATCACGCTGGCGCTGAAGAACACGGTGCTCTACACCCTCTCCGGCTTCGTCTTCGGGCTGGTCCTCGGCATGGTCGTCGCGCTGATGCGGCTGTCGTCGGTCGGGCCGTACCGCTGGCTCGCCGGGATCTACATCGAGATCTTCCGGGGACTGCCCGCCCTGCTGATCTTCATCTTCGTCGGCGTCGCCGTGCCGCTCGCCTTCCCGGGCACGGAGATCATCGGCGGTACCTACGGCAAGGTCGCCCTCGCGCTCGGCCTGGTGTCGGCCGCGTACATGGCGGAGACGATCCGCGCGGGCATCCAGGCGGTGCCCAAGGGGCAGTTGGAGGCGGCCCGTTCGCTCGGGTTCTCGCAGGCGCGGGCCATGGTGTCGATCGTCGTCCCGCAGGCGTTCCGGATCATCCTGCCGCCGCTGACCAACGAACTCGTCCTCCTCTTCAAGGACTCCTCGCTGGTCCTGTTCCTCGGCGTCACCCTGGAGGAACGCGAACTGTCCAAATACGGAAGGGACTTGGCCAGTACGACGGCCAACTCCACGCCGATCCTGGTGGCGGGCCTGTGCTATCTGCTGGTCACCATCCCGCTGAGCTTCGTGGTGCGCCGCATGGAGACGAAGACCGGGGAGGCCGTGCGATGAGTGTCCCGTCCGGGAGTCCCGAGATCGAAGTCCGGGGCCTGCACAAGTCGTTCGGCACGAACGAGGTGCTGCGCGGCATCGACCTGGAGATCGGACAGGGGGAGGTGGTGTGCGTCATCGGGCCGTCCGGCTCCGGCAAGTCGACGCTGTTGCGCTGTGTGAACCTGCTCGAAGAACCCACCCAGGGGCGGGTGTTCGTCGGCGGAACCGAGGTCACCGACCCCGATGTCGACATCGACGCCGTGCGTCGCCGTATCGGCATGGTCTTCCAGCAGTTCAACCTCTTCCCGCACCTGTCCGTCACCGAGAACCTCACCCTCCCGCAACGCCGGGTCCTGCGCCGCGACAAGGCGGAGGCGGCGAAGGTGG
This sequence comes from Streptomyces sp. MBT65, assembly GCF_016612545.1. Lineage (GTDB taxonomy): Bacteria > Actinomycetota > Actinomycetes > Streptomycetales > Streptomycetaceae > Streptomyces. Next base: position 47,061 of record NZ_JAENRY010000021.1, read on the forward strand.
CCGCCGAGAACCTGCGCCGCGTCGGCCTGTCGGAGAAGGCCGACGCCTACCCCGCCTCCCTCTCCGGCGGCCAGCAGCAACGCGTCGCGATCGCCCGGGCGTTGGCGATGGACCCCGAGGTCATGCTCTTCGACGAACCGACCTCGGCGCTCGACCCGGAGCTGGTGGGGGACGTGCTCGCGGTGATGCGGATGCTCGCGAACGAGGGCATGACGATGATGGTCGTCACCCATGAGATGACGTTCGCACGCGAGGTGGCGGACCGGGTGGTGTTCATGGACGGTGGCGTGATCGTCGAGGACGGCACTCCGGACCGGGTCATCGCCAACCCCGCGCACGAACGGACCCGCCACTTCCTGTCCCGCCTGCTGGACCCGGCGATGGCCGAGGTGCAGGACGAGGACAGCGCCCCTTGAGGGGACCCGCACTCGACGAACTATCGTGCGTCCCATGAGCGATCAAGCCGTGCTGCACGTAAAGGGCCGGGTCCTTGTGGGACCGGAGGACATCCGCGACGAACTCTGGGTGATCGACGGCCGCATCTCCTACGACCGTCCCGTCGACGCCCGCGACATCCGTACGGTCGACGGGTGGGCGCTCCCCGGCCTGGTCGACGCCCACTGCCACGTCGGCCTCGGCACCCACGGCCCCGTCGACGCGGAGACCGCCGAGAAGCAGGCGCTCACCGACCGCGGGGCCGGGACCCTGCTGCTGCGTGACGCCGGCTCGCCGTCGGACACACGCTGGATCGACGACCGCGAGGACCTCCCGAAGATCATCCGTGCCGGGAAGCACATCGCGCGCACCCGCCGGTACATCCGCGACTTCGCCCACGAGATCGAGCCCGACGAACTCGTCTCCTACGTCGGGCAGGAGGCCCAACGCGGCGACGGCTGGGTGAAGTTGGTCGGCGACTGGATCGACCGCGACCTCGGCGACCTGTCGGCCTGCTGGCCGCGTGACGCGGTGGAGGCGGCCATCGCCGAGGCCCACCGGCTCGGCGCGCGCGTCACCGCGCACTGCTTCGCCGAGGACGCGCTGCGCGACCTGGTCGAGGCGGGCATCGACTGCATCGAGCACGCCACCGGCCTCACCGAGGACCTCGTCCCGCTGTTCGCCTCGCGGGGCGTCGCGATCGTGCCGACCCTCGTGAACATCGCGACCTTCCCGCGCCTCGCCGCGGGCGGCGAGACCAAGTACCCGACCTGGTCCGCCCACATGCTCCGGCTCTACGACCGCCGCTACGACACCGTGCGCGCCGCCTACGACGCGGGCGTCCCGGTGTACGTCGGGACCGACGCGGGCGGGTCGTTGGCCCACGGCCTGGTCGCCGCCGAGGTCGCCGAACTCGTCACCGCCGGTATCCCGGCCGTAGAGGCGCTGTCGGCGACCGCGTGGGGCGCGCGGCGGTGGCTGGGGCGGCCGGGACTCGACGAGGGCGCGCCGGCGGACTTCGTCGTCTACGACTCGGATCCGCGCGCCGATGTGCGCGTGCTCGCGTCGCCGCGGCGGGTGGTGCTGAACGGGCTGGTGGTCGAATAGTCGCCGGGCGATTCGAATACGTTCACGGAAAACCCACGATGGGGTGAAGTGACGCGGGATCGCTGACGGTTCACTCGTCGTGGGTAATTCTTACCGGGTCCCAAGCATGTCTCTTCTGGGGGTCCCACACCTTGAACGGCACCAACTTCCGCATGCCCGCACGCCGTTGGGCCACCGTGGCCACGGCGACCGCGCTCGTCGCCGGTCCCGTGGCGCTGGTCGGCGCGGGGTCCGCGCACGCGACCACCGACCAGGGTCGCGCGAGCGCCGTCGTCCTGCGGACCGGGCTCGACGTGTCCCTGCTCGACAAGACCGTGGATGTTCCGCTCGCGGTCTCCCTCAACGAGGTCCAGGCGCCGCAGAGTGCCGAGAAGACCGCGCTCACGGCCCAGTTGGACGGGGTGAACGGTGGGGAGCCGTTCAGTGTGCTCGGTGCGGATGTCGCCACGGCGAAGGCGACGGTCTCCGCGACCAAGGCCGAGGGGTACACGAACCTCGCCCATGCCCGGCTCCATGTCCCGGGGTTGCCGCTGCTGTCGCTGATCGAGGTCGACGCGGTCACGTCCAGGGCGACGTGCGAGGCGGGGAAGGCGCCGGTCGCGACGTCGCATCTGCCGGGGTCCGTGACGGTACTTGGCAAGCGGGTCACGGTAACTGCCAGTGGTCCTACGGAGGTTCAGGTACCGGGGGTCGGTTCGGTCAGCCTCGACCTCTCCAAGACGTCGACCACGTCCCGTACGGCCGCCGCCACCGCGCTAGAACTCAAGGTGTCCGTCAACCCGTTGAAGCTGAACGTGGCGGACGTGGAGGGGACGGTGACACTGGCGCGGGCGACGTGTGAGGCACCCGAGGTCGCCTCGGCGCCGCCTGCCGACCCCGCGCCGGATGTGAAGCCGCAGGGGGCGCCTGCGGAGGCGGGGCTGGCCGAGACGGGGGGCAGCTCCATGACGCCGTATGTTGCGGGCGGGGCGGTGCTGCTG
>NZ_JAENRY010000220.1 GCF_016612545.1 Streptomyces sp. MBT65
CTCCGCCGCGTGGGCGCGGCCAGCACCCGCACACCCGCAACCGGAAACGAACCGTCGCTCCCCGCGAAATCACAGGGACGCTATGACCCGGTCCGCCAGGATGTACACGTTCTCCTGGCCGCAGGCGAAGGTCAGGGTGTAGGCGCCGGAGACTCCCGAGCCGCCGAGGAGGAACGGGGTTTCGCCGGCGCGGAGGGCGGAGGCGAGGCGTTCGGCGGTTTCGCGGTGGCCGGGGGTCATGCAGAGGGTGGTGCCGTCGACGAAGACGTAGACGTCGAGCGTGCCGAGCGGGCCGGGGCGGACATCGGCCAGTTCGACGGCGGACTCGGCCAGCTCCTCCAGCGTCGCCACCGTGCGTTCGTGGTCGTTCGCGACCGGTGACTGGGCCGGCACGAAGTCCGGGTGGGACGGGTGGCGGCGCCGGGCCGCGGCCAGTTCGGGGGAGTCGCCGGCGAACTCCTCGGGCTCCGTGAACGGCTCGGTCACCGGCTCCAGCGGTTCGAGGCCCACGAAGTCGCTCTGACGGGGCAGGAACAGCTCGCTGTCGGGCAGACCCAGCAGAGTCGGCACCTCGGTGTCACGGGCTTCCTGGGCGGCCCAGAAGGCCCGCGCCTCGGCCAGCTCCCGCTCCCGCTCCTCGGCCAGCGCCTCGGCCACGGCGGCGCGTATCTCGTCCGCGTCGGTGTGGGTGCGGGCGGCGGGCACGAGCGGCCGTACGGCGGCGGCCCGGCCCTCGGCGAGTTCGGTGTGCAGGGCTGCTACCTGGCGACGGAGCACCAAGAGGGTGCGCAGGACGGCGACGCCCACGGCGCCTGTGGCGGCCGTGGTGACCAGCAAAGCGATCGGCATGACGCTCACTGACGTACTCCCGGTTCAAAGTCGACCCCCGACTTCCTACATCAGCTTGAAGGGCGGACTAACCAGCTGTCAGTGCGTAACGTCACGAAACGGGCAGGACTTTGGGCCCGATGTTTGGTGGTGAAACGGTCCTGACCTGGGAAAATCCCTCCTCGAAGGGAGATAGGTCACATCCTGGGGGAGATTGGATCACAAATCGGCCCAGAACCCAGGTGGTTACTGGGTTCCGGGCCTGATGGTGACGCAAAGTTCCCGTACGACTACGGGGAGTTGGTCAGCTGAGGCGCTCGATGACCATCGCCATGCCCTGGCCGCCGCCGACGCACATCGTCTCCAGACCGAACTGCTTGTCGTGGAACTGGAGGGAGTTGATCAGCGTGCCGGTGATGCGGGCGCCGGTCATGCCGAAGGGGTGGCCGACGGCGATCGCGCCACCGTTCACGTTCAGCTTCTCCAGCGGGATGTTCAGGTCGCGGTAGGACGGGATCACCTGGGCGGCGAACGCCTCGTTGATCTCGAACAGGTCGATGTCGTCGACGGTGAGACCGGCGCGGCCGAGTGCCTGCTTGGAGGCTTCCACCGGGCCGAGGCCCATGATCTCGGGGGAGAGGCCGGAGACACCGGTCGACACGATCCGCGCCAGCGGGGTCAGGCCCAGCTCGCGGGCCTTGGTGTCGCTCATGATGACGACCGCGGCGGCGCCGTCGTTCAGCGGGCAGCAGTTGCCGGCCGTGACCAGGCCGTCGGGGCGGAACACCGGCTTCAGGCCGGAGACGCCCTCCAGGGTGACGCCGGCGCGCGGGCCGTCGTCCTTGCTGACGACCGTGCCGTCGGGCAGCGTGACCGGGGTGATCTCGCGCTCCCAGAAGCCGTTCTTGATGGCTTCCTCGGCGAGGTTCTGCGAGCGGACGCCGAACTCGTCCATGTCCTGGCGGGTGACGCCCTTGATCCGGGCGAGGTTCTCCGCGGTCTGGCCCATCGCGATGTACGGGTCGGGGAGCAGGCCGTCCTCGCGCGGGTCGTGCCAGGTGGAGCCCTCGGACGCGGCGGTGGCGGCGGTGCGGGCCTGCGCCTCTTCGAAGATCGGGTTCGTGGTGCCCGGGAGGCCGTCCGAACTGCCCTTGGCGTAGCGGGAGACCATCTCCACACCGGCCGAGATGAAGACGTCGCCCTCGCCGGCCTTGATGGCGTGCAGGGCCATGCGGCTGGTCTGGAGCGACGAGGAACAGTAACGGGTGATCGTGCAGCCCGGCAGGTGGTCCATGCCCATCTGTACGGCGACGATCCGGCCGAGGTTGTACCCCTGCTCGCCGCCGGGGAGGCCGCAGCCGAGCATCAGGTCCTCGATGAGCGCGGGGTCCAGCTCCGGGATCTTAGCCAGGGCGGCCTGGATGATCGTGGCGGTGAGGTCGTCGGGGCGCAGGTCCTTGAGGGAGCCCTTGACGGCGCGGCCGATGGGGGAGCGGGCGGTCGAGACGATGACGGCTTCGGGCATCACGGCTCCATTGGCGTTACGGGGGGACTGGCACGGCTCCTTGGGAAGTTACCCGTACGTATGGCGACGGTCACGGGATGCGCGGTGTGACACTGACCGCAGTTTTCTAAGCGCTTGCTTGGCTCGGCTGACCGTCCCAGGGGGCTCCGCCCCCTGGACCCCCGGGCCTATGCCCACCCACCACCCGTCTCGGTGGGTCGAGAAGTCGCCGAAAGGGGTGCGTGAACCGGCGAAGCCTCCGGTACCCGCCTCCTCTTCCGCCGCTTCAGCAACGCCCACGGCCCCCGCGGCCCCGTCGGCATCGCCGCCGTGACCTCGGTCCCCGCCTCCGACGCCGCCTCCGCGGCGGCCCGTGCCACCGGCAGGAAGCCCTCGCGGCGGGACACGTCCGGGCGGTCCTCCTCCGCCGGCCAGAGGCCCAGCGCGGCGCAGACGGTCGGCAGGATCGCCATCGCGGCGGTCGCGTAGCCCTCCGCCGAGGGGTGGAAGTTGTCCGGGCCGAACAGCTCGCGCGGGTTCGCCGCGAACTCGGGGCCCAGCAGGTCGCCCAGCGACACCGTGCGCCCGCCCTGCTCGACCGTGCCGATCGTCTGGGCCGCCGCCAGCTGTCTGGACGCCCGGCGGGCCAGCCAGCGCAGCGGCTGCTGCACCTGCTCCACCGTCCCGAGGTCGGGACACGTGCCGACGACCACCTCCGCGCCGGCCGTACGCAGCCGCCGTACCGTCGCCGACAGGTGCCGGACCGAGCGGGTCGGGTGCATGCGGTGGGTGACGTCGTTCGCGCCGATCATGATCACGCACACGTCCGGCACCCGGGTGGTGTCCGCGAGGGCCAGCGCCACCTGGCGGTCCAGGTCGTCGGACTGGGCGCCCGGAAGGGCCACGTTCCGCAGCTCGACCGGGCGTTCCGAGACCGCCGCCAGGCCCGAGGCCAGCAGCGCGCCCGGGGTCTGGGCCGCCCGGTGGACGCCCTGTCCGGCGGCCGTGGAGTCGCCGAGCATGGTCAGCCGCAGCGGGGGTTCACCCGGAGTGTCGTACACATGGCCGTAGCGGCCGTCGGCGCTCGGCACATGGTTGCTGCCCGGCGCATGGCCGTTGCCCACATGGCGCTTCACGAAGCGGACCTCGGCCAGCACCAGGCCGACGGCCGCCGCGCCCACCAGTCCGACCCCGCCACCGCCGTACGCCGCACCGGCCGCGATCCGCCGGGCCACCCGCGCCCTCGACATCCTCGTCATACGTCGCCGTCACCTCCTCGTAGCCGTCATCCACTCCTTGCCCCGAACAGCACGTCACCCAATCTCAACAGGCGGTGAACGTCATTTGCGGGCCGTAGTCTGGCAAGACCAATCACGACCACTTCTTTTGCAGCAACCGGAGACAACGGTGCAATTCCACGACTCGATGATCAGCCTCGTCGGCAACACCCCGCTGCTGAGGCTCAACAGCGTGACCGCGGGCATCCAGGCGACCGTTCTCGCCAAGGTGGAGTACTTCAACCCTGGCGGCAGCGTGAAGGACCGCATCGCGCTGCGCATGATCGAGGCGGCGGAGAAGAGCGGGGAACTCCAGCCCGGCGGCACCATCGTCGAGCCGACCAGCGGCAACACCGGCGTCGGCCTGGCCATCGTCGCCCAGCAGAAGGGGTACCACTGCATCTTCGTGTGCCCCGACAAGGTGTCCACCGACAAGATCAACGTGCTGCGCGCGTACGGCGCCGAAGTGGTCGTCTGCCCCACCGCCGTGGACCCCGAGCACCCGGACTCGTACTACAACGTCTCCGACCGCCTGGTCCGCGAGACGCCGGGCGCCTGGAAGCCCGACCAGTACTCGAACCCGAACAACCCGCTCTCCCACTACCACTCGACCGGCCCCGAGCTCTGGGAGCAGACCGAGGGCAGGATCACCCACTTCGTCGCGGGTGTCGGCACCGGCGGCACCATCTCCGGCACCGGGCGCTACCTCAAGGACGCCAGTGACGGGGCCGTCCAGGTCATCGGCGCCGACCCCGAGGGCTCGGTCTACTCCGGCGGTTCCGGGCGGCCGTATCTCGTCGAGGGTGTCGGCGAGGACTTCTGGCCGACCGCCTACGACCGGACCGTCGCGGACGAGATCGTCCCCGTGTCCGACAAGGACTCCTTCCAGATGACCCGCCGCCTCGCGAAGGAGGAGGGGCTGCTCGTCGGCGGTTCCTGCGGGATGGCCGTCGTCGCCGCGCTGCGGGTCGCGGAGCGGCTCGGCCCGGACGACGTGGTCGTGGTCCTGCTGCCCGACAGCGGGCGCGGCTACCTCTCGAAGATCTTCAACGACGAGTGGATGGCCGACTACGGCTTCCTGGAGGACGAGGGCCCCAGCGCCCGTGTCGCCGACGTCCTCAACGACAAGGTGCACGGCGCCATCCCCTCCCTCGTGCACATGCACCCGGACGAGACGGTCGGCGAGGCCATCGAGGTGCTGCGCGAGTACGGCGTCTCGCAGATGCCGATCGTGAAGCCGGGCGCCGGTCACCCCGACGTCATGGCGGCGGAGGTGGTCGGCTCGGTCGTCGAACGCGAGCTGCTGGACGCCCTGTTCACCCAGCGCGCCTCCCTGACCGACCCGCTGGAGAAGCACATGTCGTCCCCGCTGCCGCAGGTCGGCTCCGGTGAGCCGGTGGGCGACCTGATGACCGTGCTGGGCGGGGCCGACGCCGCGATCGTCCTGGTCGAGGGCAAGCCGACCGGGGTCATCAGCCGGCAGGACCTGCTGTCCTTCCTCGCCAAGGGCGGGAAGCAGTAGCAAACGTCCGGTGAACGGGCCGTGCCGACGGCGACTTTGCGGTTGTCCACCAAAACGGTGGACTTCGCGGAAGTGGTACGAGCGCGTCACGTCCACGCAGCACACGCTTAACAAGCGTCGGGCAGATTAGTGGATGTCGGCAGGGCGGGAGCGGCTCCCCGCCTCGCCGACACAAAAACGGCGTCACGGACCTCCGGAGCGGCTCCCGGACCTCCACCGACGCCTAGGACGCGCACGCCCGGCCCTGACCCGGCACGCGTCCCTCGCGGGGACCGCCGTCGTCCCGCCCTCCCGGCAACGGGGGGTGCGGCGGTCCCCGCGCATAGCTTTTCCACCCGCTTCTTTCTACGGCCGCGCAGGCCTCGTGGGCCCGGTGGTGGCCCAACTCCCCAGCAGCGCAAGGCGTTCCGCCGTCTCCGAACCCGGTTGCGGTGTGTAGACGACCATCGTCTGCGCCGACTCCCCCGGTACCGCGAGTGTTTCGTACGGCAGGGTCAGCAGGCCCGCGACCGGGTGCCGGACGCGCTTCACGCCGTAGGCGCACTCCTTGACCTCGTGGTCGGCCCACAGCCGGCGGAAGTCCTCGCTCCTGACGGAGAGTTCACCGACGAGGGCACTCAGCCTCGGGTCGTCCGCGTCGTGGCTGGAGTCCACCCGCAGATTCGCGACGGCCTGCGCGGCGACGGCGGCCCAGTCGGGGTAGAGGTCGCGCGAGGCCGGGTCGAGGAAGACATGGCGCGGGATGTTGCGGACGGCCACCGGCATACCGCTGAAGCCGCTCAGCGCGTCGGCGAGCGTGTTCCAGGCCAGGACGTCCATCCGGGGGCCGAGCACGAAGGCGGGCATGCGGTCCATGCCGTCCAGCAGCACCTGAACACCCGGGCGGACACGGGGAGTTGGCGTCCGGTCCTTCCTCCCACGCTGGGGCCGGGCGACCGTACGCAGATACGCGTGCTCCGTCTCGTCCAGGCGCAGCACCCGCGCGATCGCGTCGAGGATCGCGTCCGACACGCTCGTCCCGCGCCCCTGCTCCAGCCGGATGTAGTAGTCGACACTCACTCCGGCGAGCTGCGCGACCTCCTCGCGGCGCAGCCCGGGGACCCGGCGGCGCCCGTACGAGGCCAGCCCCACCTCCTCGGGCTGGATCCGAGCACGGCGTGAGCGCAGAAAGTCTCCGATGTCCCCGTCCATGGGTTCGATGGTAGGCCGGTCGCCGTTTCCGAACCTGGTACTGGCAGACCCAGGAAAAACGCATCCCTGGGTAGGGCCCGCCGGGCGGCGCACGGTGGTGGACGTCGCCGGGGAAGTGCCCCGGCGGCCAATCCACCTAGGAGCACCTCATGTCGTACGAGAATCTGGCCGGCCGTACCGCCGTCGTCACCGGGGCCGCCAGCGGGATCGGCGAGGCGATCGCCGTTCAACTGGCCGCGAACGGGGCCCGGGTGGCGCTGCTGGCCCGGCGCGGGGAACGGCTGGACGCGATCGTGGGGAAGATCCGGGCCGACGGGGGACAGGCCCTCGCCGTCGTCGCCGACGTCACCGACGACGCGGCTGTGGAGGCCGCCGCCGGGCGGGTCCACGAGACGTACGGGGCCGTCGACCTGGTCGTCAACGCCGCCGGTGTCATGCTGCCGAACCCCGTCGACGACGGGCGGATCGACGAGTGGCGGCGGATGCTCGACACCAACGTGACCGGGGTGCTGCGGGTCGTCCGCGCCTTCACCGGGGACCTGGTGGCCGCGGCGGCGGAGGGCCGCACGGCGGACCTGGTGAACATCTCGTCCGTCGGCGCGCACATCACGTTCCCCACCTACGCCGTCTACGGCGCCACCAAGGCCGCCGTCACCTATCTCTCCCAGTCGCTGCGCACCGAACTGGGACCCCGTGACGTACGGGTCACCAACATCGAGCCGGGGCTGACCGACACGGAGCTGGGGACGCACATGGACAGCGCCGAGATGGCCGCCCAACTGGACCAGTTGTTCGGGGCGTTGGACGGACTGTCCGCCGAGGAGGTCGCCGACGTCGTGGCCTACGCGGCGAGCCGCGCCCGGCACGTCAACCTGCGGCAGATCATGGTGCTGCCCACCCGCCAGGCGTGACCGGAACGGTCAGTCCTCCCACGCGTCGTCCGAGGACTGGGAGGACTTGGCCCGTCGGCCGCCGAACAGCCCCGGATTCGTGCGCGCGGCCTGCACCGCGTTGACGCCGACGATGCCGGCCCAGGCCACCAGCAGGCCGGGGAGGTGGGCGATGCCGCCGCCGATCGCGGACAGCGGGATCGCGAGCACCATCGAGACGATGCCGAAGCCGAAACGCTCGCCCCAGGTGTCGGTGGGCTTCGGGCCCCGGGTGCCCCGGGCCACCACCATCTGCTGCTCGGCCATCTGCCGGCGCACCCGGCGCTCCACCGCGCCGTCGATGCGCTGGTCGACCTTCTCCAGGAACGAGTCGACCAGCGCCGACTCGTACTCGTCGCCCAGCTCCCTGCGTGCCTGCAGGGTGGCGTTGAGTTCCTTCTTGAGTTCGGCGTCGTGCGAGTCGATTCCCGTCATGCGCTTCAGATTAGGGAGCCGCCGCGCCCGCTGCACTGGGGATAGCCCCCCTGTCGGAAGTCGGGTTCACCGGGAGCACCCCGAGTGACTCCAGCCCCCTCGGCCAGGCTGCGGCGGAAGCGGTGGCCTACGGCAGCACGGTCACGAGGCCCGTGTCGAGGTCGAAGCGGGCCGCGACGATCCGCGCGGAGGTGAAGGCGGGGTCGGCGCGGATCGCGTCCCTGACCCAGGCCGTGTGGGCGGTCATCGTGTGCTCGGCCCAGTCGCCGGGCAGCGCCCGGGTGCGGCGCGCGGCCGGGGCGATCTCGTCCACGAGGAGCGCGAGGTGTCCGGGGACGGGGGCGCCGGTCTCCAGGTGCGCGAGGGTCGCCGCCACCGCGCCGCAGCGCTCGTGGCCGAGCACCAGCACCAGGGGGATGCGCAGTTCGGCCACGCCGTACTGGATGGACGCGAGCACCGCCTCGTCCAGGACCTCGCCGGCCGTCCTTATGCACAGCAGGTCACCGAGGCCCTGGTCGAAGACCAGCTCGGGGGGCACCCGGGAGTCGACACAGCCGACGATCACCGCGAACGGGTGCTGTGCGGTGGCCAGTTCGCGGCGCAGCGCACGGCTCTCGTCCGGGTGGCGGGGGTGGTCGGTCGCGTAACGGCGGTTGCCGTCGAGGAGTTCGGCGAGGGCGTCGGGGGCGGTGGTCGGGCGGGGCCGGGTGCCGACGGCGGCGGTGGCGGTCGTAGGGACGGTGGCCAGCGCGCCGACGGCGGTGGCCGTCAGAAAGGTCCTGCGGTTGGAGGCCATGCGGTTCCTCGGGTGGTGAGCGTGAAATCACCCTACGCATGCGATCAGTTACCGAGAGTGCCGGTTTAACGACGCTTGACTGATCCCTCGTCAGATCATCGACACGTCATTACTTCGTGATGCCGTGCTGCTTCGCGTACGTGTTCGCCACGTCCTCCGGGTCCTTCTTGTCCTTGTCCACCTGCCGGTTCAGCTCGGTGAGCTGGGCCGTGGTGAGGATGTTGCCGACGCGGGCGAGGGCCTTGCGGACCGTGGAGTCGGCCACGCGGTCGGCGATGAGCGGCACGATGTGCTGACTGGGGATCAGGGTCTTGGGGTCGGTCAGGACCACCCAGTCGTTGGCCTTGATGTCGGTGTCCGTGGTGAACAGGTTCGCCACGTCCACATCGCCCTTCTTCAGCGCGCCCTTCACCAACGGCCCGTCGGAATCAAGGGACTTGAACTCCTTGAACTCCACGCCGTACACGTCCTTCAGTCCTACGACGCCCACCTGACGGGTCTTCACCTCGGCGGAGGCGCCCAAAGTCAGCTTGCCGTTGTGCTTGGCGAGGTCGGCCAGCGAGGTGAGGCCGTACTTCTCGGCGGTCGCGCGGGTGACGACGAAGCAGTCCGCGTCCTCGGCGATGCCGTACGGCAGGACCTGGAGGCCGGCGGGGAGGGCGAGGGTGAGGGCGTTCTGCATCGCGCCCGCCTCCGCGACCTTGGACTTGGGCTGGAGGTAGGTGAGCAGGGAGCCCTGGTACTCGGGGAGGAGGTCGATGTCGCCGCTCTTGAGGGCGGGGAAGACGATCTCGCGGGTGCCGAGGTTGGGGCGCACCTTGACCTTCACGCCGGCCGCTTCGAGGGCGGCGGCGTAGAGGTAGCCGAGGACCTGGTTCTCGGTGAAGTTGGCGGTGCCGATGGTGACGCCGTTCTTGCTGGAGGCGTTGCCGCCGCCGGCGGAGCCCCCGCCGTCGAGCGAGGTGACGCCGCTCGCGCAGGAGGACAGGACGGGGACGGAAGCGACCGCGAAGAGGCCGCCGAGGACGGTACGACGATTCATTTCGGTGATCCCTACGCGGTGCGGTGGCGGAAGAGGAAGCGCTGGAGGCCGGACAGCCCGAGGTCCAGGACGATGGCGACGACGGCGACGAGCACCGCCCCGCCGAGCACCTGCACGAGGTCGCGCTGGGCGAGTCCGTCGAAGACGAAGCGGCCGAGGCCCCCGAAGGAGACGTACGCGGCGACGGTGGCCGTGGAGACCACCTGGATGAGGGCCAGCCGCAGGCCGGTCATGATCAGGGGGAGCGCGAGGGGCAGCTCCACCTGGAAGAGGACCTGGTGGCCGCGCATGCCCTGCCCGCGTGCCGCGTCCTTCACGTCCGGGTCCACGGCGGTCATCCCGGCGTAGGTGTTCGTCACGATCGACGGGACCGCGAGGGCGACCAGCGCGATGTACACCGGCCACATCGACAGGCCGCTGGCCAGGAAGACCAGGACGACCAGGCCGACGGTCGGCAGCGCGCGGCCGAAGGAGGCCAGGTTGATCGCGAGGAACGCGCCCTTGCCGGTGTGCCCGATCAGCAGGCCCAGCGGGAGGCCGATCACGGCCGCGATGAGGGTCGCCAGCAGCGAGTACTGGAGGTGCTCGGCGAGGCGATGCGCGATGCCGTCCGTGCCGGCCCACTGGGAGCCGCTGGTCAGCCACTTGCCGAGGTTCTTGAAGAGTTCGAACATCAGGCTCGCCGCCTCGTCCACGGGGTGAGTACGTACTGGAGGGCGACCAGCGCCGCGTCCGCGACCACCGCGAGCAGCAGGGTGAGGACCACGCCCACGATCACCGGGGTCGGGAAGTCGCGCTGGAAGCCGTCGGTGAAGAGCTGGCCGAGGCCGCCGTCGCCGATGTAGGTCGCGACCGAGACGAGCGAGATCGACATCACGGTCGCGATGCGGACGCCGGCCATGATCACCGGGAGCGCGAGGGGGAGTTCGACGGTGAGGAGCGTGCGCAGGGGGCGCGTGCCCATCGCCTTCGCGGCCTCTTTCGTCTTCGCGGGGACCGAGTCCAGCCCCTCGACCGTGTTCCGCAGCAGCACGACCAGCGTGTAGACCGTCAAGCCGATCACGGTGGTGGTGCGGGTGAGGCCGCTGATCGGGAGGAGGAGCACGAAGATCGCGATCGACGGGATCGTGAACAGCACGTTCGACAGGCCGAGCAGGAAGCCCCGGAGCGGGCGGACGCGGTGGGCCACGACCGCCAGCGGGAGCGAGATCAGCAGGCCGAAGAAGACGGCGGTCATCGCGGCCTGGAGGTGCGAGAACGTGAGGCTGGTGAGGTCGTCGGTGTGGTCGCCGATCCACGACCAGTCGACGGTCATGCCGCGACCCGTGCTACGGCGTGCGCCTGGCCCGCGTGGGTGTGGATGTCGTCGCGGGAGGAGACGCCGGTGAGGACGCCGCCGGCGTCGACACGGGCGATCAGGCCGTTCGGGGAGGCGACGGACTCGTTGAGTGCGGCGAGCAGGGAGTCGCCGTCCTTGAGCGGTCGTACGGGGATCTCGGCGTCCTGCGTCGCCCAGTGCAGGGGCTTGCGGGCCTCGTCCAGGACCAGGGTCCAGGCGGTGCCCTCGGGGGCCGGGCCCTGCGGGACGTCCGCGAGGGTGGTCAGCGAGAGCAGCTTCAGGCCGCGCTCGGCGCCGAGGAAGTCGGCGACGAAGTCGTCGGCCGGGCGGGCGAGGAGTTCGGCGGGCGCTGCGCACTGGACGAGGTGGCCGCCGGTGCGGAAGATCGCGATGCGGTCGCCGAGCCGTACGGCCTCGTCGATGTCGTGCGTGACGAAGACGATGGTCTTGTTCAACTCCTTCTGGAGGCGCAGGAGTTCGTCCTGGAGTTGGGTGCGGACCACCGGGTCCACGGCGCCGAAGGGCTCGTCCATCAGCAGGACCGGCGGGTCGGCGGCGAGCGCGCGGGCCACGCCGACGCGCTGCTGCTGGCCGCCGGAGAGCTGGTGCGGGTAGCGCTTGCCGGCGTCGGCGGCGAGGCCGACGGTCTCCAGCAGCTCGGCCGCGCGGGCACGTGCCTTCTTGCGGCCGTGGCCGAGGAGCAGCGGCACGGTGGCGATGTTGTCGAGGACGGTGCGGTGCGGGAAGAGTCCCGACTGCTGGATGACGTACCCGATGGAACGACGTAGTTCGGCGGCGTCCTGCTGGGTGACGTCCTTGCCGCCGACCTTGATGACGCCCGAGGTCGGTTCGATCATCCGGTTGATCATCCGAAGGGTGGTCGTCTTGCCGCAACCGGAGGAACCGACCAGTACGGTGACCCCGCCTTCCGGCATCTCCAGGGAGAGGTCGTGAACTGCTGTCGTGCCGTTGGGGAAGCGTTTGTGGACCGTGTCGAACTGGATCATGAGTTGTCCCTTGCCCGGCTGTATAACGTCATGCAGAGTTCTCGGTGTCTGAATAGTTTGTCAATGTCTCCGCGTTAATCCGAGGTAACGGATGACCGGCAGGCAAGATCGAGTGTCCATATTGAGGGGAGTTCGTCACCTTATGTCGTCTCAGATCGTGGATGCCTCTGATGTGGCGCTGTCCGGGGGCACTGATCTGGTCGTCCTCGACGGGGTCGGCTTCGGGGTCGCCGATGTGGTCCGGCTCGCCGACGGGGACGCCCGTCCGGTCCCCGGCACCGACGCGATGAAGCGCGCGACCGACTCCTGGGACGCGGCCCGCCAGATCGCCGCGACCGGCCGCGTCTACGGCCGCTCGACGGGCGTCGGCGCCAACCGGAACGAGGACGTGCCCACGGAGGCGGCCGCCGAGCACGGGTTGAGGCTGCTCCGCAGCCACGCGGGCGCGATCGGCGACGAGCTCCCGGCGCGGGAGGTGCGGGCGATGCTCGCGGTCCGCGCGAACCAGTTGCTGGCCGGGGGTGCGGGACTACGGCCGACGGTCGTCACGGCGTTGTGCGAAGCGCTGGAGAACGGGGTGTATCCGGTCGTCAACGAGTTCGGCTCGGTGGGGACGGGGGACATCGCGGCGCTGGCGCAGGTGGGGCTGGCGTTGGTGGGGGAGCATCCCTGGCG
>NZ_JAENRY010000221.1 GCF_016612545.1 Streptomyces sp. MBT65
TTGCATCCGTACGCCCCGCTCCCCGACCCCCGGTACGCGGCGATGGAGCTGACGAACAGTACCCGCCCGCCCGGCTCCGCGAGCCGCGCCTTCAGTGCCTCGGTGAGCAGCGCGGCGCTCAGGGTGTTGATCCGGAAGTTGACCGTCCAGTCGTGCGCGACACGGTCCAGCGGATCGCCGCTCGCGCTCTCCGGCTCCAAAGCCCCGGTACCGCCCGCGCTGTGCACCAGCACGTCCACGGTGCCGAACTCCTCGGCGACGAACCGCGCCACCCCGCGCACGGCCTCGGGCTCGCTCAGATCCCCGGCGTACGTCAGCGCCCCCGGCACCCCGGCCTTCTCCAACACCTCGCGCCGCCGCCCGAGCAGCAGCACCCGATCTCCGCCGGCCGCGAAGGCATGCGCCGTAGCGAGCCCAATTCCCGTACCACCACCGCTGATTACGATATTGCGTGCCATGCGGTGAGCGTACAAAGCGAACGGGGCGTTCCTCTCCCGCGTTCACAGGACTGCCACGCACAGGCGGAAAGCCGCCGACAGCGCACGCCCCCACGGGAAAGGAGAACTCACCTCAGGCTGCGCACGTCCAGATGCCGAAGCACCCGGTCCACGATCTCCGGATCCGCACCGGGCTCGCTCCGCGCCGCCAGCACCTCGTGCCGAGCCGCGCTCATCATCTCCCCCTGGATCCGCCGCATCCGCTTCACCCGCTTCACCCGCTTCTCGTACGCCTCCCGCCGCTCCCCGTCCCCCACCTCGGGAGAGATCCGCACCCCGATGTCGAACGCCCGCCGCAACAACTGCTCGGACACCTCCTCCGGCAGCTCTTCGACGTCCTCGATCTCCCGCAGCCGCCGCTTCGCGGCCTTCGCCGCCCGCACCGCAAGCTCCTTCTCGAACGCCTTCTCGCTGTCGGTGTCGGCCCGCACCCCGAGCCGCTTCACCAGCCACGGCAGGGTGAGCCCCTGAAGGACGAGCGTCGCCATGATCACCCCGAACGCGATGAACACGATCTCGTCCCGGTCCGGGAACGCCGACCCGTCGTCCATGGTCAGCGGGATCGCCAGCGCCAGCGCGACGGACGCCACCCCGCGCATCCCCGCCCACCACATGATCACGGTCTCCCGCCAGGACGTCGGGATCTCCTCGTCGTAGTCCCGCTTGGCGTGCAGCCGTTTGGTCAGCCAGGTCGCCGGCAGCAGCCACGCCAGTCGTACGACCACGACGACCCCGACGATCGCGGCGGCCCAGCCGAGCATCTCGCCCCACCGCCCGGACGCCGTACGGATCGCGTTGTGCAGTTCGAGCCCGATCAGCCCGAAGGCCACTCCGGTGACCAAGGTGTCCACCACGTCCCACACCGTCGCCCCGGCGAGCCGCGTCAGCACGTCGTCGGCGCCGAGCGAGTACTCGGCCAGGAACAGCGCGGTGGTGAGCACGGCGAGCACTCCGGAGCCGTGCAGTTCGTCGGCCAGGACGTACGAGGCGTACGGCACCAGGAGCGTCAGCCCGATCTGCAGGGTGGCGTCGTCGAGCGCCGACATCAGCTTGTTCGCGGCCCACCCCAGGGCCAGTCCCACGGCTACGGCCACAACGGCGGACAACACGAAGTCGAGCCCCGCGCGCCAGACGTCGAAGCTCCCGCTGACGGCCGCGGCGATCGCCACGTGGTAGAGCACGATGGCCGTGACGTCGTTGAAGAGGCCCTCGCCCTCCAGGATCGACACCAGCCTCCGCGGCAGCCCGAGTTGGCCCGCGACGGCGGTCGCGGCGACCGGGTCGGGCGGCGCCACCAGCGCGCCCAGCGCCACGGCGGCGGCGATCGGCAGCCCCGGCACGATCGCGCTCGCGACAGCGGCCACGGCGAGGGTGGTGACGAAGACCAGCGCCACGGCCAGCAGGAAGATGGGCCGGATGTTGGCCGTGAACTGCCGCCAGGAGGTGCGCCGTACGGCCGCGTAGAGCAGCGGTGGCAGCAGCAGGGGCAGGATCAGCTCGGGCGGGACGTTCACGTTCGGCACGAAGTCGGCCACCGCGAGGACTATCCCGAGGAGGGTCATGAGCACCGGCGCCGGCAGACCGAACCGGTCCCCCAGCGGGACGCTCACCACGGCCCCGAGCAACAGGACGAAAAGCAGGGCCAATTGATCCACGGTCAGGGCTCCGGCGGGATCTCGACGTTCACACAGCGGACGCCCCAGCCTGCCACGCCGCCCACCCGACCAGCTCTTTCGACGCCCCTCGGTTACAGAAGCCGGTTACAGCGCGCGCCGCATCGCCCGGTGCGGAATCCCCGCGTCCGGGAACTCCGGGCCGTACGCCTCGTAGCCGAGCCGCTCATAGAACCCCAGCGCGTGCGTCTGCGCATGCAGGTCCACGGCGGCCAGCTCCCGCGCGCGTGCCGCGTCCTCGATCGCCCGCACCAGCGCGACCCCGACCCCGAGCCCGCGCGCCTCCTTGGTGACGGCCAGCCGCCCCAGGGAACCCACGGTCGGATCACCGTCGGTCTTCGCCGCGGCCGCCTCGCCGTACAGCAACCGCCCGGTCCCGAGCGGCGTCCCGTCCTCCCGCACGGCGAGCACATGCGTGGCTACGGAGTCGTACTCGTCGTACTCGATCTCCTGGGGCACGCCCTGCTCGGCGACGAAGACCTCCTTGCGCACCGCGAAGCAGGCCTCACGGTCGGCCGGGTCCTCGGCGACGCGCACCGCGTACGGCGTGGGACTCATGCGTACGTCTCCTCGCGCACCAGGTCCAGGGCCTGCTGGAGGTCGTCCGGGTACGTGCTCTCGAACTCGACCCACTGGCCGTCGGCGGGGTGCTCGAAGCCGAGCCGGACGGCGTGCAGCCACTGCCGGGTCAGGCGCAGCCGCTTCGAGAGCGTCGGGTCGGCGCCGTAGGTCAGGTCGCCCACGCACGGGTGGCGGTGGGCGGCCATGTGCACGCGGATCTGGTGGGTGCGACCGGTCTCCAGCTTCACATCGAGCAGGGAGGCCGCGCGGAACGCCTCGATGAGGTCGTAGTGCGTGATCGAGGGCTTGCCCTCGGCGGTGACCGCCCACTTGTAGTCGTGGTTCGGGTGGCGGCCGATGGGGGCGTCGATGGTGCCGCTGGTCGGGTCGGGGTGGCCCTGGACCAGCGAGTGGTAGCGCTTGTCGACCGTGCGCTCCTTGAACTGGCGCTTCAGTGACGTGTACGCGCGCTCCGACTTGGCGACCACCATCAGGCCGGAGGTGCCGACGTCGAGGCGGTGCACGATGCCCTGGCGCTCGGCGGCACCGGAGGTGGAGATGCGGTACCCGGCGGCGGCCAGGCCGCCGATGACGGTCGTGCCGGTCCAGCCGGGGCTGGGGTGGGCAGCGACGCCGACCGGCTTGACGATCACGATCACATCGTCGTCGTCGTAGACGATCTCCATGCCCTCGACCGGCTCGGCGACAATCTGCACGGGCGCGGGCGCCTGTGGCATCTCGACCTCCAGCCAGGCCCCGCCGTGCACGCGCTCGGACTTCCCGACCACCGAGCCGTCGACCGTGACCTTCCCCGCCGCGGCCAGCTCGGCGGCCTTCGTACGGGAGAAGCCGAACATGCGGGAGATGGCGGCGTCGACACGCTCGCCCTCCAGGCCGTCGGGCACGGGCAGGTTTCGGATCTCGGGAACTGTGCTCACTCGGTCGAGTATGCCGGACGGGTCCGACACCGCCTTACCCAAGCCCGGGCGCTCAGTCCTCGTAGACCTGTGCTCAGTCCTTGTGGACCGTGCCGTCCGGGTCGAGGCCGCGAAAGGAGAGCAGCACGATCAGGATGCCGCCGCACACGATCGCCGAGTCGGCGAGGTTGAAGACGGCGAAGCCCTTGGGCGCGATGAAGTCGACGACCTCGCCCTGGAAGATGCCGGGCGAGCGGAAGATCCGGTCGGTGAGGTTGCCGAGCGCGCCGCCCAGCAGCAGTCCGAGCGCGATGGCCCACGGCAGGCTGTAGAGCTTGCGGGCCAGCCGGGCGATCACCACGATCACGGCGGCCGCGATCATCGTGAAGATGACCGTGAAGGCCGCGCCGAACCCGAAGGCCGCGCCGGGGTTGCGGATCGCGTGGAACTCCAGCCAGTCCCCGAAGACCTCGATCGGCGCGTGGTGCTCCAGCTTGTCCACCACGAGCAGCTTGCTGACCAGGTCGAGGGTGTACGCGAAGGCGGCCACCACGAACAGGACGGCGATCCGTCGCCTGCCCCTGGGAGGGGACGCGGTGTCACCCTGCTCCGGCTCGGCCCCCGCCGCCTCTGGGGTATCCGGCGTACCGATGATGCGCTCCGCCTCTGCCACGTGAGTCCCTCGACCTAGGTACCTAACTCAGGATGAGGGTACGGCACACCCGTCGGGAGCTTCAGTACCGGCGTCAGTACCGGCGTCAGTACCGGCGCTCCTGCTTCTGCTTGCACTCCATGCACAGGGTGGCCCGGGGGAAGGCCTGCATACGGGCCTTGCCGATCGGGTTGCCGCAGTTCTCGCACAGGCCGTACGTGCCCGCGTCCAGCTTCCCCAGGGCGAGCTGCGTCTGGATCAGCATCTCGCGCGCGTTGGCGGCCAGCGCCATCTCGCTCTCGCGCGTGATGTTCTTGGTCCCGGTGTCGGCCTGGTCGTCGCCGGCACCGTCCCCGGAGTCCCGCATCAGACCGGCGAGGGCCTGCTCGGTGGAGGTGATCTCCTCGCTCAGCCGCGCGGCCTCGGACAGCAGCTCGGTACGGGCCTCCTCGACCTCCTCCGGCGTCCAGGGGTCCTCGCCGGGGCGTACCGCGAGCTCACCCGGTCCCGCCGCCGCGGCGAGCCGCGCCTTGGGAACCGCCGTCTTCGCCGCCGTGGCCGTGCCAGGAGTCTTCTTCGCAACCACCGTCGTGGCTCCCGTCTGCTCCGCGGCCCGCGCCGCGCCCGCCTTTGCCTTCTTGGCCGCGCCCTGTGTGCGCTTCGCGCTGTTCGTCGTCTTCGTGGTCGTGGTCGTCGTAGCCGTCGTCTTCGTAGAGGTCGCCTTCGTTGCCGTCGTCTTCGTAGTCCTCGCGGTCGACTTCGCCGCGGACTTCTTGGTGGTCGGCTTCGGGGACGTCCTGGTGGTGGTCGTCTTGGCCGTCGTCTTCGTCGACGTCTTCGTAGCGGCGCCCTTGGGCGACTCGCTCAGGGCGACGGTGGCCTTCGGAGCCGCCGTCTTCTTCGGGGGTGCCGCTTTCCCGGACGTCGTCGTCTTCTTCGGGGGTGCTGTCTTCTCGGGCATTGCCGTCTTCTTCACAGCCGCTTTCTTCACGGTCGTCTGCTTCGAAGAAGCCGCCTTCGTAGCGACCGCCTTCTTCGCCGCGGTCTTCTTCGCTGCGGTCTTCTTCGCCACCATGGCCGCGGCCCCTTCACATTTTGTGATCACGCACGCGAATCGTGCTGGGACGATAAATCGACTTCAGTCCCGCGGCAACGGGGCACGCCGCCCGATTCGTCCACCCCCCTGGCCTCGCGCGGCAAGCCTTCAAGCGTTGTGCCCAGCTCCCCGCCGGGTAATCCGCCGAGTCCGGCACCCCGAAAGCCGAACGCGTGTTCAGCGCCATTCGAGTCGTACGGCAGGTCAGGAAGCCCTCGGCCGGACCCCCGCCCAAACCGCCCCCGGAGGCCCCCGGAAATCCGGTCGGCCGCTGTCCGTGCGGCCCCGTACACTGGGCGGAGCGAGAAGCGTGGATGGGGACGAGTAGCGGCGTACGCAGCCCAGAGCGACCCGGGGACGGTGGAAGCCCGGGGGCGAGCGCGACGTGAAGATCACCCCGGAGCCGCCGGAAGAAAGCCGCAGCCGATCGGCCGTGACGAGTAGACCCGGTATCGCGACCCCAATGAGGGGGCTCACTGGTGCGCTGGACGCACCGGGGAGCCAAGGAGGGTGGTACCGCGGGAGCGCGCCGCACACGGCGTACGGAAAGTCGTAGCTCTCGTCCCTCCGGACGGAAGGCAGAAAGTCCGCCGGAGGAAGCTCGCTGATGACAACGCCGACGTACCGCCAGGTGCCCGCCCAGGTCGACCTGCCCGCGCTGGAGCACGCCGTGCTCGACTTCTGGCGCGATCAGAAGATCTTCGCCAAGACCCTGGACCAGTCCGAGGGGCGCCCCGAGTGGGTGTTCTACGAGGGCCCGCCCACGGCCAACGGCATGCCGGGCGCCCACCACATCGAGGCGCGCGTCTTCAAGGACGTCTTCCCCCGCTTCCGGACCATGCGCGGGTACCACGTGGGCCGCAAGGCCGGCTGGGACTGCCACGGCCTCCCGGTGGAGCTGGCGGTCGAGAAGGAGCTGGGCTTCACCGACAAGCAGGACATCGAGGCGTACGGCATCGCCGAGTTCAACGCCAAGTGCCGCGAGTCCGTGACCCGGCACACCGACGCCTTCGAGGCGCTCACGACCCGCATGGGGTACTGGACGGACCTCGAGGACCCGTACCGCACGATGGACCCCGAGTACATCGAGTCGGTCTGGTGGTCCCTCAAGGAGATCTTCAACAAGGGCCTGCTGGTCCAGGACTACCGCGTCGCCCCCTGGTGCCCCCGCGACCAGACGGGCCTCTCGGACCACGAGCTGGCGCAGGGCTACGAGACGGTCGTCGACCCCTCCGTGTACGTCCGTTTCCCGCTCACCTCCGGTCCGCTGGCCGGTCGTGCCGCGCTCCTGGTGTGGACGACGACGCCCTGGACGCTGGTGTCCAACACCGCCGTCGCCGCCCACCCCGAGGTCACCTACGTCGTCGCGACGAACGGCGAGGAGCAGCTCGTCGTAGCCGAGCCGCTGTTCGCCAAGGCCCTCGGCGAGGGCTGGGAGACCACCGGTGAGACCTTCACCGGCACCGAGATGGAGCGCTGGACGTATCAACGTCCGTTCGAGCTGGTTGAGTTCCCGGAACCCGCCCACTACGTGGTGAACGCGGAGTACGTGACGACCGAGGACGGTACGGGTCTGGTCCACCAGTCCCCCGCCTTCGGCGAGGAGGACCTCAAGGTCTGCCGCGCGTACGGCCTGCCGGTCGTGAACCCGGTCCGCCCGAACGGCACCTTCGCCGAGGACGTCCCCCTCGTAGGCGGTGTCTTCTTCAAGAAGGCCGACGAAAAGCTCACCGAGGACCTCAAGGACCGCGGTCTGCTCTTCAAGCACGTGCCGTACGAGCACAGTTACCCGCACTGCTGGCGCTGCCACACCGCGCTGCTCTACTACGCGCAGCCCTCCTGGTACATCCGCACCACGGCCGTCAAGGACCGCCTCCTCCAGGAGAACGAGAACACCAACTGGTTCCCGGACACCGTCAAGCACGGCCGGTACGGCGACTGGCTGAACAACAACATCGACTGGGCGCTGTCCCGCAGCCGCTACTGGGGCACCCCGCTGCCGATCTGGCGCTGCGCGGACGACCACCTCACGGTCGTCGGCTCCCGCGCGGAGCTGACCGAGCTGACGGGCACCGACCAGTCGGGCCTGGACCCGCACCGCCCGTTCATCGACGCGGTCACCTTCGCCTGCCCCGAGTGCGGCGATACGGCCACGCGCGTGCCCGAGGTCATCGACGCCTGGTACGACTCGGGTTCGATGCCGTTCGCGCAGTGGGGCTACCCGCACAAGAACAAGGAACTCTTCGAGTCCCGCTACCCGGCCCAGTTCATCTCCGAGGCCATCGACCAGACCCGCGGCTGGTTCTACACGCTGATGGCCGTCGGCACCCTGGTCTTCGACAAGTCGTCGTACGAGAACGTGGTCTGTCTCGGCCACATCCTCGCCGAGGACGGCCGCAAGATGTCCAAGCACCTGGGCAACACCCTGGACCCCATCCCGCTGATGGACCGTCACGGGGCGGACGCGGTGCGGTGGTTCATGGCCGCGGGCGGTTCCCCGTGGGCGGCACGCCGGGTGGGCCACGGCACGATCCAGGAGGTCGTCCGCAAGACGCTCCTGACGTACTGGAACACGGTCGCCTTCCAGGCCCTGTACGCGCGCACGTCCGACTGGGCGCCGAGCGCGGCGGACCCGGCCCCGGCCAACCGCCCGGTCCTGGACCGCTGGCTGCTGTCCGAACTCCACGCGCTCACCGACCAGGTGACGCAGGCTCTGGAGTCCTACGACACCCAGCGCGCCGGCAAGCTCCTGTCGGCGTTCGTCGACGACCTCTCTAACTGGTACGTGCGCCGCTCCCGCCGCCGCTTCTGGCAGGGCGACAAGGCCGCGCTGCGCACCCTGCACGAGGTCGTCGAGACGGTCACCCAACTCATGGCCCCGCTGACCCCGTTCATCACCGAGCGGGTCTGGCAGGACCTGATCGTCCCGGTGACCCCGGGCGCCCCGGAGTCGGTCCACCTGTCGTCGTGGCCGGAGGCGGACCTGTCCGTCATCGACCCCGAGCTGTCCAAGCAGATGGTTCTCGTACGACGTCTGGTGGAGCTGGGCCGGGCCACGCGCGCGGAGTCGGGCGTCAAGACGCGCCAGCCGCTGTCCCGCGCGCTGATCGCGGCGACGGGCTTCGCCGCCCTGGACCGCGAACTGCACGCGCAGATCACGGAGGAGCTGAACGTCGAGGGGCTCGCCTCGCTGAGCGAGGTCGGCGGTTCGCTGGTCGACACCACGGCGAAGGCCAACTTCCGCGCGCTGGGCAAGCGGTTCGGCAAGCGCGTCCAGGATGTCGCGAAGGCCGTCGCGAACGCGGACGCGGCCGCCCTGTCCCTTGCCCTGCGCGAGGGCACGGCGACCGTAGAGGTGGACGGCGAGACCATCACGCTGGCTCCGGATGAGGTGATCATCACAGAGACCCCGCGCGAGGGCTGGTCCGTGGCGTCCGACTCGGGGGCGACGGTCGCCCTCGACCTCGAGATCACCGAGGAGCTGCGACAGGCGGGCCTGGCCCGCGACGCGATCCGCCTGATCCAGGAGGCCCGCAAGAACAGCGGCCTGGACGTGGCCGACCGGATCGCCCTGCGCTGGACGTCGACGGACCCGGAGGTCATCTCGGCACTGTCCGAGCACGCGGGCCTGATCGCCGACGAGGTACTCGCCACGGACTTCGCCCAGGGCGAGGCGGACGACAGCTACGGCGACCCGTTCACGGACGAGGGGTTGTCACTGGTGTTCCGCCTGCACAAGGCGTAAGCACGCCCGGCCGAAGGCCCGGTTCCTCCAGGGGAGCCGGGCCTTCGCATGTCTACGAAGACCCCTGCTCCAGCACCGCGAGCAGGTCGGCGGGCACGCCCACCACTTGGAGGGGGCAGTCCGACCCACCGGCGGGAAACACGCTCACACTGAAGCCCCTGGCGGTGAGGATGAGCGCCATCGCCTGCGTCATCGCGGTGAGAACCAGGTACGCGTACGACCGCGTGCATACGTCCTCCGCCGTGCCGAACTCGGCCTTGTCTGCTGCCTGACGGAGCGCGGGCGCCACATTCCAGCCGACCCACACGGTCCACTCATCGTCCTTGTCCGAAGGACGGACAGAGACCATGACACCCGGCTCGGCATCCGCGCCCTCGGGCCGCAACGGCAGACCGGCACCCGCCAGGCAGTTGTGGATGTACGCCACCACTCGCGCCTGCGTCTCCGCGGCGGCCCGCTTCTCTCGGCGCTTACCGAACATGCACCACACGCCAACGCCGTACTTCCCGTGACACACGCAAAAGGGCGGGGCCCCGGATCGAAATCCGGGGCCCCGCCCTGAACGCTGCCGACGCCGAAGGCGTACTAAAGGCCGATCAGTTGTCGTCCTCGTCGATCAGGAACCCGCGCATCGGCGAGGGAGCCTGGCCCATCGGGGACGGGCCCTGCGGGCGGACCGGCGCCATCGGCTGGGTCATGGCGGGAGACATCTGCTGCTGGCCGCCGTAGGACGGACCGGCCGGAGCCGGGCCTCCCATGCCACCCATGCCCTGCGGGCTGCCGTACGACGGGGCGCTCGCGCCGGCCGGGGCCATCGAGGGCGCCGGGGACGGCGGAAGCGACGCGGCGGCCGGAGCGCGCGGCGGGGCGAGCGAGTCGTCGGCCTGGGTCTCCAACTGACGCAGCTGGGACTCGAGGTAGGACTTCAGACGCGTGCGGTACTCGCGCTCGAAGCCGCGCAGGTCCTCGACCTTGCGCTCCAGCGTGGCGCGGGCGGACTCCAGGGAGCCCATCGCGACGCGGTGCTTCTCCTGCGCGTCCCGCTCCAGGGCGTCGGCCTTAGCACGGGCGTCACGCTCGAGACCCTCGGCGCGCGAACGGGCCTCGCCGACGATCTTGTTGGCCTCGGAACGGGCCTCGGCGATCGCCTGGTCGGCGGTCTGCTGGGCCAGCGAGAGGACACGGGCGGCGCTGTCGCCACCGGGACCCTGCTGCGGCATGCCGCCGCCCATGGGGCCACCCATGGGACCGCCCATGGGGCCACCCATCTGCTGCTGCATGGGGGGCTGGCCCATCTGACCCTGCATCGGGCCCTGGCCCATCTGCTGCATCTGACCCTGCATCGGGCCCTGTCCCATCGGACCCTGACCCATGGGGCCCTGTCCCATCGGACCCTGGCCCTGCGGACCGCCCTGGCCACCGGGGCCGGGGGGCAACTGCGGGGCACCGCTCGGCAGCTGGGGCGGACCGCCCATGGGGCCGCCCATCTGCTGCTGCGGGGGGCCCGATATGCCGGCGGGCACCGGGGCGCCCGGACCACGCATGCCTTGCTGGGGCATCCCCTGCGGCGGCATGCCCTGTTGGGGCATCCCTTGCTGCTGCATGCCGCCCTGTTGCTGGTCCTGATCCGGGGGCTTGCGCATGTTCTGCTGGTTCTGCGCGGCGGCGCGCGTGGCCGCGGCCAGCTTGGCGCGCAGGTCCTCGTTCTCGCGCAGCAGGCGCGTCAGTTCGGCTTCGACCTCGTCGAGGAAGGCATCAACCTCGTCCTCGTCATAGCCTTCTCGGAGGCGGACGGTCGTGAACTGCTTGTTCCGCACGTCCTCGGGGGTCAACGGCATCTCTTCACCTCAACGTAGTCATCGGCAGTCGGCAAGACCGTATCGTCCACTGTCACCCCGCGAGATTGCCCACGATAGAGATCAAGATGTAGACGATGATCATCAGGACGAAGAAGGACAGGTCGAGCGCCACGCCTCCGAGACGCAACGGCGGAATGAACCGCCGTAGAAGCTTCAACGGTGGATCGGTGACAGTGTAGGCGGCCTCCAGAACGACCACCATCGCCTTGCCGGGTTGCCATGAGCGGGCGAACTGGAAGACGTAGTCCATGACCAACCGGAAGATGAGCACGATGAGAAACACCATCAGCGCGTAGTAAATCACCAGCGCGAACACGCCCATGGCTTGCCTTTCCTCCCCTGTTCCGTGCTTCCTAGCGGCTGTCTGTCTCAGCTCTGATTGAAGAACCCGCCCTCTGCGATGCGGGCCTTGTCCTCCGCCGTGACATCGACGTTAGCAGGCGACAACAGGAACACCTTCTGCGTCACCCGCTCGATGCTGCCGTGAAGACCAAACACCAAACCGGCCGCAAAGTCGACAAGTCGCTTCGCGTCTGTGTCATCCATCTCAGTCAGATTCATGATCACCGGGGTGCCTTCACGGAAGTGTTCCCCGATGGTACGGGCCTCGTTGTAGGTCCGGGGGTGAAGTGTGGTGATCCGGTAAGGCTCTCGTTCCGACACGACCTTGGGCATGATCACCGGTGCGTTCTTCTCCAGGGACTGGCGTTCTTGTGTGATGGATGCCACGGGCGCGATACGCGCCGGTCGCCCTGATTCCGCACCCAGCGCAGCGGAATGGGACACCGGTTCGCGAGGGGCCGGAGGCTGCACCACTCGTACCGGTTCGTCCCTTTGGGACTGATGCGGGCTGTGTGACTGGTGCGACGGCTCGTGCCGTCGACGGTCCCGCTCGGGCTCCGGGTCCAGTTCGGGTTCGAAGTCGTCATCGGGGTCGAAACCCCGGCCGTCGTACCCATCGTCCTCCACGAGGCCGAGGTAGACCGCCATCTTGCGCATCGCGCCGGCCATTCTCTGAGTCCTCCGCTCTGTGGTGGATCGGCTGACGACTGCCAAGTGCCCGCGATCCACGAGGTCATGACGCCCGCCTTCGGCGGCATTGACCATATTTTCTGCTGTGGTCCGACTTCCTGGCGACGTTACCCGAGCCTGGGGCGCACGCCGAGTACCGCAGTGCCGACGCGTACATGTGTCGCTCCGGCTGCCACGGCCTGTTCGAGGTCCGCACTCATCCCTGCCGACACCATGTTCGCAGCAGGATGGGCTCGGCGCAGGTCAGTCGACAAATCCATCAACCGCCCGAACGCCTCCAGTTGGCGTCCCTCGTACTCACCGGTGAGCGGAGCGACGGTCATCAGACCGTCGAGCCGCAACCCCGCGGCCCCGGCGACGAGATCGGCCAACTCCCCGATCCCGCCCGGCCCGACGCCACCCCGCTCGCCCCGCCCGCTCACTCCCGCGTCGAGCGCGACCTGGATGAGACAGCCCAGTTCGCGCCCGGACCGC
>NZ_JAENRY010000222.1 GCF_016612545.1 Streptomyces sp. MBT65
GGGTGCGGGTGGGGGAGAGGTTCGCCGGGTCCGTCCAGGAAGACGTGCCGCAGCCGTCCACCGGGGTGACCGTGCGGGGGCTCGAGTTCGAAGTCCCGGAATCCTGGGGGGACTTCGACGAGCAGCCCGCCGACGTCAGCAGCGCCGCCACGACGACCACCGCACCGTACACACGCCGTCGTCTCATGACTGTCCCCGTCCTCGGTCCCGCGGTGCCCACGGTGTGAGCAACCGGCCTGCCACCCGCACCAGTTCGGAGAAGACGACCCCCAGGACCGCCACGCACACGATGCCCACGAACATCACGTCGTTCTCGAACAGCGCGCGGGAGTCGAAGATCAGGTGACCCAGGCCGTTCGTCGCGGCGATCTGTTCCGAGGCGACGATGACCAGGACCGCCACGCCCGCCGCGATGCGCGCGCCCACCAGGACCGCGGGGAGGGAGGCGGGGAGGAGGACATGGCGGAACATCTGCCAGGGGCCGGCGCCGAACACCCGGCCCGCGTCGCGGTGTCCGGCGGGGATCGCCACGACCGCCGACATCGTCGAGATCCAGACGAAGAAGAAGACCGTGGTCGCGACCAGGGCCACCTGAGGACCCTCGCCCAGGCCGAACATGTTCAGGAAGACCGGCAGCAGGGCCAGTTTCGGTACGACGTACAGGGCGTCCAACAGCGGTTCCAGCGCGGCCCGGACGAGGGGGAGGGAGCCCATCAGGAGGCCCAGGACGTAGCCGGTCGCCGTGCCGATCGCGTAGCCGGCCAGGACGCGTCGGGTGGTGGCCCACACGTCCGGCCACAGGTCGCCGGCGGCGGCCCGGGTCCAGCCGTCGGAGAGGATCGTCGAGGGGGCCGGATAGACGCGGTCGTCCAACCAGCCCTGAGTGGCGGCCAGTTGCCACCACAGGATCAGGACGACAGGGACGGCCACGGCGAGGGACAGCTCCAGGGCGCGTCTGCGGCGGTGGGTGCGTACCGGACGGAGTTCGTGCTGGCCGGGGCGGCGGACCAGGACCGACTCCTCGCGGTCGGGGGCGATCGTGGTCATGCGGGCACCGCCTCCTTCCGTAGCAGCTCCCACAACTCGGCTTTCAGGGCGGCGAATTCGGGGGTGTCGCGGATGTCGCCGGTGCGGGGGCGCGGGAACGGCGGGCGGTGTTCGGCGATGATCCGCCCCGGGCGCGCGGACATGACCAGCACGCGGTCACCGAGGACGAGCGCCTCCTCCAGGCTGTGCGTGATGAGGAGGGTGGTGGTGTGCAACTTCTGCGTGAGGTCAAGGAGTTCGTCCTGGAGGATCGTGCGGAGCTGCGCGTCCAGGGCCGCGAACGGCTCGTCCATCAGCAGGAGTTCGGGTTCTACGGCGAGTGCGCGGGCGATCGCGACCCTCCCCCAGTGCCTAAAGGGCCTGGGGGGACCCCCAGCGCATGCCGCCGGAGAGGGTCGCCGGGTAGGCGTGCGCGAAGTCGGCGAGGCCCATGCGGGTCAGCCATTCGTCGGCGCGGGCGTTCGCCTCGCGGCGCGGGACGCGTTGGATGTCCAGGCCGAAGCGGACGTTGGCGCGGACCGACTTCCAGTCGTAGATGCCGTAGTCCTGGAAGATCATGGCCGCCGGGCGGGGGCTGGATGTGCGGATCTCCAGGGTGCCTGTGGTGGGGCGCAGCAGGCCCGCGGCTATGCGGAGGAGGGTGGACTTTCCGCAGCCGGACGGGCCCACCAGGCAGACGAACTCGCCGGGGGCGACGGTGAGTTCGAGGGGGCCGAGGGCGTCGACCTGGTGCGGGGGGCGGCCGAAGGCGCGGGTCAGTTGGGTGGCGTGGAGTTTCGGGTGCGGCCGAAGGTGCGAGTCTCCCACGGTTGCTCCTTGCGGAGTGCGGAGTGCGGAGTGCGGAGTGCGGAGTGCGGAGTGCGGAGTGCGGTTGCGGTGCGTCCGTCTGCATGGGTGGGGGGTGCCGCACGACGATATGACGGTCCGTCAGATTCGGGAAGCCTGTAGGCAGCACAAAGCCCCTACGCAGCACAAAGCCCTGCGCAGCACAAAGCCCCGGCATCCGTGTCGAGCGGATACCGGGGCCTGTGAAGGGACTTGCTACGCGCTCGCGCAGTTCGGGCACAGCCCGCGGTAGGTCACCTCGACGTCCGAGACCGTGAAGCCGAAGCGCTCCGAGTCGGGGAGGTCGGCGAGCGGGTTGCCGCCGGGGTGGACGTCGCGGATCTGGCCGCAGTTGGCGCAGACCAGGTGGTGGTGGGGGCTGTGCGCGTTCGGGTCGTAGCGCTTGGCGCGCTTGTCCGTGGCGACTTCGAGGACCTCGCCGAGGGAGACCAGCTCGCCCAGCGTGTTGTAGACCGTCGCCCGGGAGATCTCGGGAAGCTTGGCCACGGCACGGGAGTGGACCTCGTCGGCGGTCAGGTGGACGTGGTCGCCGTCGAGCACTTCGGCCACGACGCGCCGCTGTGCGGTCATCCGCCATCCGCGTCCGCGCAGCCGCTCCAGAAGGTCACTCATACCGGCCACTTTAACAGCATGGTGACCAGTTCCCGAATAGGTGTGACTTTGGAGGGCTACTGGATTTGGACTGGATCCAACTGGGTTTACGTGGCCGTCAGGTCGGCGCCCCGTGTCAGGCCGGCACCCCTGTCAGGCCGGCACCCCCTGTCGTACCGGTGCCCAGCAGCGGATGATGTCGCGGACAGAGACGATGCCGGCGGGCTCGGCGCGGTCGAGGACGATGAGGTGGCGGAAGCCGCCGTGGGCCATCGCGCTCGCCGCGTCCTCCAGGGTCCAGGCCGGGGTGGCGAAGACGACGTCGGTGGTGGTGTGGGCGTGGGCGCGCTCGGTGTCCGGGTTCTGGCCCTTGCCGAGCGAGTTGAGGATGTCGCGTTCGGTGAGGATGCCGATGCCGCCGGCGTCCGGGTCGAGGACCACGGCCGCGCCGACGTGGCGCGAGGACATCAGGGCGGCTGCCTGGCGGAGGGTGTGGGCGGGGCCGATGGTGAGGACCACCGTGCTCATGGCGTCGCGGACCAGCATGGATTGCGGCGGGGGTTGCAGCATGGGATGAGGCCACCTCCTAGTGGAATCCGCGTGGTTCACGGAACCCGAGCCCGTTGGTCGTGCCGGCCGGGTCCGCTAGTTACCGGATTCACAAGTTCACAAGTGGGGGGACTCTCAGAGTCGCAGGTAAAGCATGGGTCAACAAGAGGGCGCGCGCGGCCGGTTGGGGGCGTGCGCAGGCGTCCCGTGGTGCTCAGTAGCGCATGTTCAGATAGCCCAGGAACTCGTCGTGCAGGATGCCGTTCGACGCCGCCGCGTTTCCGCTGTGCGGGCCCGGGCGGCCGTCGAGGCCCGTGAAGGTGCCGCCCGCCTCGGTGACGATGATCGCGGTCGCCGCCATGTCCCACAGGTTGAGCTCGGGTTCGGCGCAGATGTCGACCGAGCCCTCGGCCACCATCATGTAGGGCCAGAAGTCGCCGTACGCGCGCGTGCGCCACACCTCGCGGGTCAGGTCCAGGAAGCCGCCGAGCCGGCCCTGGTCCTCCCAGCCGGTGAGCGAGGAGTACGCGAAGGAGGCGTCCGCCAGCTTCGAGACCTGGGAGACGCGCAGCCGGGACGCGGAGGACAGGCTGCGGCCCGTGTAGGCGCCGTGGCCTTTCGCGGCCCACCAGCGGCGGCCGAGCGCGGGCGCGGAGACCAGGCCGACGACGGGCTGGAAGCCGCCCTCGGCCGCCTCCATCAGGGAGATCAGCGTGGCCCAGACCGGGACGCCGCGGACGAAGTTCTTGGTGCCGTCGATCGGGTCGATCACCCAGCGGCGGGGGCCGGTGCCCTCGATGCCGTACTCCTCGCCGATGACCGCGTCGCGCGGGCGTGCGCGCTGCAGATGGCCGCGGATCAGTTCCTCGGCCGCCTTGTCCGCGTCGCTGACCGGAGTCATGTCCGGCTTGGTCTCGACCTTGAGATCGAGCGCCTTGAACCGGGCGGTCGTCGCGGCGTCGGCGGCGTCCGCGAGGACGTGGGCGAGGCGCAGGTCATCGTGATAGTCGGCCATGCGTGAACCGTATCTTCAGGGGTTGCGCCGGGGCTACAGGGTCCGGTGGGCGAAACGTGAGGTGAGGGACCGTCGAGGCCTTCCCCGGAGCACCACCGCCCCGCCGACTCCCGCGCACGACGGCCGAAGTGCGCCCCCCGGCACCGCCGCGAACCCTTGACAGTGCTCCCGTGCGCGTCAAATCTGGGCGCAGAGCCGCTCGCCCCAGGGAGGCGAATGATGCCTGCAGCGCGGGAATCCCTGCTGGACGCCGCCTATACGGCGCTGGCGCGCCGGTCGTGGTCCACCGTACGGATGGTGGACGTGGCCGCCGCCGCCGGAGTGTCCCGGCAGACGCTGTACAACGAGTTCGGGAGCAAGGAGGGGCTCGCGCGGGCGCTGGTCAGAAGGGAGGCCGACGGCTATCTCGTCGGTGTCGAGCGGGCGCTCGGAAGCCACAGCGACGCCCGCGAGCGGCTGACCGCGACCGCCGAGTGGACCACGTCGGCGGCTCGCGAGAACGCGCTGGTACGGGCGATGCTGACCGGCTGCTGGAGCGAACGGCTGCCCTCGCCGACCCTGTCCGCGGTGCCGTCCTCCTCCGCCGTGCCGGCGCAGCGCCGGGCCGACGGGCCGCTGCCCTCACCCGGTGACTTCGTCGCCGTCGTCCGCGACCGTGCCGTCGCCGCGCTCGTCGGACCCGGGGCCGTGCGGCCGGACACCGCCGACCTGGCCCGCTCCTGCGAACTCGTCGTACGGCTGGCGCTGTCCTGCGTGGCGGCTCCGCCGGGCGAGGGCGGGGTCGGCGAACTGGTGCGCAGCGCGCTGGGCCCAACCAAATAGAGCCCAGCCACACAGAGCCTGGCCACACAGAGCCTGGCCACACAGAGCCTGGCCACACAGAGCCTGGCCAAATCAGTGTGCTGAACAGGTCAGTGCGCGGAACCGGACAGCTGGAGTCCGATGACCCCGACGATGACGAAGCTGATCGACACGAGCTTCAGTGTCGACACGAGGTCGCCGAGGAAAGCCATCCCGTAGATCGCGGTGCCCGCCGCGCCGATCCCGGTCCACACGGCGTACGCCGGGCCCACGTCGAGCTTCTTCAGGGAGAGGGTGAGCAGGCCGAAGCTGCCCAGGGCGAAGGAGCAGAAGGCGACCGTCGGCCACAGGCGGGTGAAGCCGTGGGACAGCTTCAGGCACACGGCGAACCCGGTCTCCAGAATTCCGGCCACGACAACCAGCAGCCACGCCATGAGCTGTCCTCCCGTTTGTCCGGCTCGGTGCGATTATGCACTTACCGAACTTGAGCCCCCACAAACACGCGGTGGTCAGTCGCCGTCCGTTCGTTCACGCGTGGCCAACAACCGGCGCAGCGAGTACAGCCGCTGCGGGTCGGCGTGACCGTCGGCCACCCACTGGTCCAGCGCGCAGTCCGGCTCGTCGTGGCTGCACGCGCGCGGGCAGTCGACCGTGCCGGGCTCCAGGTCGGGGAAGGCCTTGATGACCCGGGACGGGTCGACGTGGTGCAGGCCGAAGGAACGGACGCCCGGGGTGTCCACTACCCAGCCCGAGTCGTCCGGCAGCGGGATCGCGCGGGCCGAGGTCGTGGTGTGCCGGCCGCGCCCGGTGACGGCGTTGACGATGCCGGTGCTGCGCCGCCGCTCCAGCGAGACCAGCGCGTTCACGAGGGTCGTCTTGCCGACACCGGAGTGGCCGACGAACGCGGTGATCTTGCCGTCGAGCTGCTTGCGGACCCGCTCCACCGCGCTGCCGTTCTCCAGCTCCTCGCGGCTCGTGACGACATAGGGGACGCCCAACGCGCCGTACAACTCAAGGAGTTGATCGGGCGAGGCCAGGTCCGACTTGGTGAGGACGAGCAGCGGGTCGAGGCCGCCGTCGTAGGCCGCGACCAGGCAGCGGTCGATGAGGCGGGGGCGCGGCTCGGGATCGGCGAGGGCGGTGACGATGGCGAGCTGGTCGGCGTTGGCGACGACCACGCGCTCGTACGGGTCGTCGTCGTCGGCCGTGCGGCGCAGCACCGAGGTGCGCGGCTCGATGCGGATGATGCGGGCGAGCGTGTCCTTGTCGCCCGACAGGTCGCCGATGATGCCGACCCGGTCGCCGACCACCGCGGCCTTCCGGCCCAGTTCGCGGGCCTTGACCGCCATCACGACCCGGTCCTCGACCAGACAGGTCAGCCGGCCCCGGTCGACGGTGAGGACCATGCCCTCGACCGCTTCCTCGTGCTTGGGGCGGATGTTCGTACGCGGCCGGTTGCCCTTGCGGTTCGGGCGCTGGCGGATGTCGTCCTCGTCGGTGTTCTTGCCGTAGCGACGCATGGCGTGAGTCCCCTACGCCCCGTCGCTCTCGAGCATGCCGGCCCACAGGTCGGGGAAGTCCGGAAGGGTCTTCGCGGTCGTCGCCACGTTCTCGATCTGTACGCCCTCGACCGCGAGGCCGATGATCGCGCCCGCGGTGGCCATGCGGTGGTCCTCGTAGGTGTGGAAGATCCCGCCGTGCAGGCGGCGCGGGCGGATGTGCAGACCGTCGGCGGTCTCGGTCACGTCGCCGCCCAGTTCGTTGATCTCCTTGGTGAGCGCGGCCAGCCGGTCCGTTTCGTGCAGGCGCAGATGCGAGACGCCCCGGAGCGTGGACGGCGTGTCCGCGAGGGCGGCCACGGCCGCGATGCCCGGGGTCAGTTCGCCGACCTCGCTCAGGTCCACATCGATGCCGTGAATGGCACCCGAACCGGTGAACTCCAGTCCGTACTCGGTGAGTTCGCAGGAACCACCCATCTCGGTGAAGATCTCCCGCAGCCGGTCACCGGGCTGGGTGGTCCGGGCCGGCCAGTCCGGTACGACCACCTTGCCGCCGGCCACCAGCGCCGCCGCGAGGAACGGCTGCGCGTTCGACAGATCCGGCTCGATGGTCAGGTCCCGGCCGAGCAGCGCGCCCGGGGTCACCCGCCAGACGTTGGGCTCGCCGCCCGACTCCGGGGTGTCCACCTGGGCGCCGACCGCGCGCAGCATGTCGACGGTCATGCGGATGTGCGGGAGGGAGGGCAGCGAGGAACCGATGTGCCGGACCTCGACACCCATGTTGAAGCGCGGACCCGAGAGCAGCAGCGCGCTCACGAACTGGGACGACGAGGACGCGTCGATCTCCATCGGGCCGCCGTCCAGCGCGCCCCCGCCGTGCACGGTCAGGGGCAGCGCGCCCCGGCCGTCGTCGTCGATCCGGGCACCGAGCACGCGCAGGGCGTCGATCACGCCGTGCAGGGGGCGTTCGTACGACCTCGGGTCGCCGTCGAAGCGGATGGGACCGTCGGCCAGCGCGGCGACCGGGGGCAGGAAGCGCATCACGGTGCCCGCGTTGCCGACGTCGATCGTGGCCGGGCCGTGCAGGCCCGAGGGGATGACCCGCCAGAACTCGCCGGAGCCCTTCTCCGTGCCCACGCCTTCCTCGATGCCCACGCCCATCGCGCGCAGCGCGCCGGCCATCAGGAGGGTGTCCCGGGAGCGGAGGGGGCGGCGCAGCCAGCCCGGTTCACTGGCGAGGGCGGCGAGGACGAGGGCGCGGTTGGTGACGGACTTGGACCCGGGGACGTGGACCGTCGCGTCGACGGCTCCGCGGGCGTGCGGGGCGGGCCAGAGGGCGGGTTGGTCGTTGTTCGGGGCCATGTGACCCACTGTATAAGTAGGCCGTCTTCCGGGTGCCGCGCCGTTGGGGCCGGCCGCGCCCACGCGGCGGAGCCGCACAGGGACGCCGCCCCGCCCCCTGGGCCGGCTGGTCACACCCCCAGCAGCCAGCGACCCCCACCTATGAGAGAGCACAGCGACACCAGGTGGAACAGGAACAGCCACAGGCCCGCCGGTACGTGCGTGAGTCGCGCCAACTGGTCCGCGTCCGAGTCGCCCGCGCCGCCCCTCGACCGCTTGGCCTGGAGCTCGAAAGCGGGACGTACTCCACCCAGCAACAGGAACCACACCACCGCGTACGCGAAGGCCGCCTGCACCTGCGGGCCCGTCAGCCAGGACACCAGGAGGAAGGCCGCGCCGCTGAGGATCACCGTCAGGGCGCCGTACGCGTTGCGGATCATCACCAGCATCGCGATCAGCAGGAGCGTCGACAGCCACAGGAGGAGCGTGATGTGGCCGGCGCCGAGGAGGGCCGCGCCGCCCAGGCCCAGGAGCGGGGGAGCGGTGTAGCCGGCGGCTGCCGTGAGGATCATGCCGAGGCCGTGCGGCTTGCCCCGGCTGACCGTGAGACCGCTGGTGTCGGAGTGCAGGCGGATGCCGGTGAGGGTGCGGCCGGTGAGCAGGGCCACCAGGCCGTGGCCGCCCTCGTGGGCGATGGTGATGGCATTGCGGGAGAGGCGCCACAGACCGTGCGGGACGACCACGGCCAGCGCGGCGACCATGGTGGCGATCACCACCCACAGATCGGGATCGGGCTGGCTGCCGAAGACCTCGTCCCAGAGGGCGGGTATCGAGGCGATTGCGGTGCTGTCCATTGGCTGCGGAGGCTCCCGTGGGTGTCGTCGAATCTGGCAGTCTGGCACGTATGTGCGGACGGTATGCAGCGAGTCGTGGGCCCGAGGATCTCGCAGGAGTCTTTGAGATCGAGAAGTGGGAGCCCGAGGAGGTTCTGGCCCCCGACTACAACGTGGCCCCGACCAAAGAGGTATATGCAGTCCTCGAGCGTCCAGTTAAGGACGCGGACAGCCCGGAGCCGGTTCGCCAGCTGCGCAAGCTGAAGTGGGGGCTGGTGCCCAGCTGGTCGAAGACGCCCGAGGGCGGTGCGCGGATGATCAACGCCCGCGCGGAGACCGTGCACGAGAAGCCGTCGTACCGTCGCGCCTTCTCGGCCCGGCGCTGCATCATCCCCGCCGACGGCTACTACGAGTGGGTCACCGCCAAGGACGAGCGGGAGCTGGAGGTCGAGGGCAAGAAGAAGCGGCAGCGCAAGCAGCCGTACTTCGTGCTGCCCGCCGACGGGTCGGTGTTCGCGATGGCCGGGCTGTACGAGTTCTGGCGGGACCGGACCCTGCCCGACGACCATCCGCTGGCCTGGTGGGTCACCTGCTCGGTGATCACGACCGAGGCGGAGACGACCCCGCTGGCGGTGCCTCCGGCCGAGGGGCCGCACACGCTGGCCGACATCCACCCCCGGATGCCCCTGATGCTCACCCCGGACCGCTGGGACTCCTGGCTCGACCCCGCCCGCACCGACCCGGACGAGCTGCGCGAGCTGCTCGCCCCGCCGCCGGCCGGGCTGATGCGCGCGTATCCGGTGTCGACCGCCGTCAGCAACGTCCGCAACAACGGACCGGAGCTGCTGAAGGAGCTGGAGGGGCCCGAGGAGGGCACACTCTTCTAGCGTGACTTCCAGCGCGATTTCCCCTGTGCCTTCCGGCGAGACGATCGAGACCGACGCGGGGGACGCCCGCGTCACCTGGCACCCGGCGGAGAAGGCGCGGTTCGTCCTCGCCGTCAGCCATGGCGCGGGCGGTGGCATCGAGGCGCGGGACCTCCAGGCCCTCGCCGCCGTACTCCCCACGCACGGTGTGACCGTCGCGCTGGTCGAACAGCCCTGGCGGGTCGCCGGGAAGAAGGTGGCGCCCGCGCCCAAGACGCTGGACATCGGCTGGCGGGGGATCTGGCCGGCCGTCGCGAAGCCGGGGCTGCCGGTGATCTCGGGGGGCCGTAGCGCCGGAGCGCGCGTGGCCTGCCGTACGGCGACGGAGCTGGGCGCGGCGGCCGTCCTCGCCCTGAGTTTCCCGCTGCATCCGCCCGGCAGGCCGGAGAAGTCGCGGGCCCACGAACTGCTCGGTGCCGGGGTGCCCACGCTCGTCGTGCAGGGCGGGAACGACCCGTTCGGGAAACCGGCGGAGTTCCCCAAGGGCGACTTCGCACTGGTCGAGGTGCCGTACGGCGATCATGGTTTCGCCGTGCCCAAGCGGGCGGAGATCACTCAGGAGCAGGCCCTGGAGATCATCACGGGGTGTGTGGTGGAGTGGACTCGAACACTTGGGTAAAGGGTGGGAATGCTGCGGCCCTCAGCACTGTTGTGGCGGACAGAGAGAGTCGTAGAAAGGAAGTCCGCCGCATGGGTTCGACCTTCTGCCCGGCCCGTAGCAGCCGCTCAGACCTGGACTGGTCGGTGCTGCACGCGACCAAGGCCACCCCTATTGGGGCGGCGGGCGGACCGGATCGTCGTCTATCCTCCGATTCTGGTGGCATCGGCTTCGGTGCTGCCCGGAATCTTGA
This sequence comes from Streptomyces sp. MBT65, assembly GCF_016612545.1. Lineage (GTDB taxonomy): Bacteria > Actinomycetota > Actinomycetes > Streptomycetales > Streptomycetaceae > Streptomyces. The sequence goes on from NZ_JAENRY010000222.1 coordinate 10,300, forward strand.
GGAGGTGGGTCCGGTTCCCGGTACCGACGCAGGGACCGAACACGGCCAGGCGGAGCAGCCCGAGGGCCAGGGCACGAGCACGGAGTCCACGACGGAGCGCAGTGCGCGCTTCGAGCGGGACGCGCTCGAATTCCTCGACCAGATGTACTCGGCCGCGCTGCGCATGACCCGCAATCCGGCCGACGCCGAGGACCTGGTGCAGGAGACGTACGCGAAGGCGTACGCGTCCTTCCACCAGTTCCGCGAGGGCACCAACCTCAAGGCGTGGCTGTACCGGATTCTCACCAACACCTTCATCAACTCGTACCGCAAGAAGCAGCGTGAACCCCAGCGCTCAGCGGCCGAGGAGATCGAGGACTGGCAGCTCGCCCGTGCCGAGTCGCACATGTCGACCGGTCTGCGCTCCGCCGAGTCGCAGGCGCTCGACCACCTGCCCGACTCGGACGTGAAGGAAGCGCTCCAGGCGATCCCCGAGGAATTCCGCATCGCCGTCTATCTCGCGGACGTCGAGGGCTTTGCCTACAAGGAGATCGCGGACATCATGGGGACACCCATCGGTACGGTGATGTCCCGGCTGCACCGGGGCCGCCGTCAACTGCGCGGCATGCTCGAGGACTACGCGCGTGACCGCGGACTGGTCCCGGCCGGTGCCGGAGAGTCGAACGAAGCGAAAGGCTCGGGCTCATGAGCTGCGGAGAGCCGCACGAAACGGACTGCAGTGAGGTCCTCGACCATCTCTACGAGTTCCTCGACAGAGAGATGCCGGACGCGGACTGCACCAAGTTCGAGGTGCACTTCGAGGAGTGCTCGCCGTGCCTGGAGAAGTACGGCCTGGAGAAGGCCGTGAAGAAGCTCGTGAAGCGGTGCTGCGGGCAGGACGACGTGCCGACGGATCTGCGCTCCAAGGTGATGGGACGCCTGGAGATGATCCGGTCGGGGCAGGTCGTACCCGAGCACGACGTGGCGGCCTCCCCGCAGGAGTCCTGACGCTTCGCGGGAGTCTTGACGCTTCGCAGGCGCCCTGAGTCTCCGCGGGCGTCCTGAACGGACCGGGCGTCCTGAACGGACTGTCGTCACTCGAACGTGCTAATCCGCGGGTGATACGCCCGCGTCGCTCCCCCGACCGCCCTAGGCTCCTCGGCCTGGACAGGCATGGTCGGGGGAAGGGCGTCAGCCATGGAGGCGACACCGGCACGGGCACGTGCGTACGTCGTCTGTGCCGTGCTCGGCGCCCTGTGGTGTCTGCTTCCGCTGCCGGCCGTCCACACCCCCTGGTGGGCGGTCGCGCTGCTGGCCGCGCTCTACGCCGGCTGCGAGCAGGTCGCCCGGCGCCGGTTCGCCGGCACCTTCTACCCGGTGCTGCTCGCCGCGGCCTTCCTCCTCCCCCCGCCCGCCGCCGCGCTCGTACCGCTGCCGGGCGCGCTGTTCTCCCATGTCGCCCAACAGGGCTCGCCCTGGCTGCGGCGGAGCTGGCGGGCCGCGCAGCTCGCGCTCGCCGTGTGGGCGGCGGGACGGGCGCACTGGGCGCTGGGCGGGCGGAACGCCGTCGTCGCCTCCGACTTCCCCTACGCGCTGCTGCCCGCGCTGGCCGCCGTCCTCGCCTTCTGTCTGGTCCTGACCGTCCTCGACGGCGGGATCCTCGCGCTGGCCGAGCGGGTGCCGCTACGGCGGGCCTGGCGCGGTCTGTTCCTACGGTCCCTGGCGCCCATCGGCGTGCACGGGCTCGCCGGGCTGATGATGGCGGTGCTCTGGCGCAGTCCCTACGGCCCGGTCGCCGCGCTGCTCGTGCTGTTGCCGATGGGGGTGTCCTGGTGGGTGTTCGCCCAGTACCACCGGGAACGCGCCGCCCATCAGGCCACCATCCGCGCGCTCGTCCAGGCCGTCGACATCAAGGACGGGTACACCCGCGGGCACAGTGAGCGGGTCGGGCAGGCGTCGATGATGATCGCGCGGGAGCTGGGCATGGACGACTCGCGGGTGGAGGTGCTGCGGTTCGCGGGGATCCTGCACGACGTCGGGAAGCTGGGCGTGCCCACGCGACTGCTCCGCAAGGACGGGCCGCTGACTCCCGAGGAGCGGCGGGTGATCGAACTGCATCCCGAGTACGGGCACGAGATGGTGCGGGGCATCGGTTTTCTGGGGGAGGCTCGTGCGGCTGTCCTGCACCATCACGAGCGGTTGGACGGGAGTGGGTATCCGTACGGGCTGTTGGGGAGTCAGATCCCGGAGTCCGCGCGGGTCGTCGCTGTCGCCGATGCCTTCGACGCGATGACGTCGACTCGGTCCTACCGTCGCGCCCGGCCGGTGTCCGCCGCGCTGGAGGAGCTGTCGCGCTGTGCCGGTACGCAGTTCGACCCGTTGATGGTGCGGGCGTTGGCGCGGGCGCTGGGGCGGTGCGGGTGGCATCCGGCGGTAACAGCCGACGAGGTCCAGTCCTCCATCGTCTTCCCACCCACCC
>NZ_JAENRY010000223.1 GCF_016612545.1 Streptomyces sp. MBT65
ATCCCCGCCGGAGCCACCGTCGCCTGTCTCCTCGGGGCGGGGTCGGGGCGGAACGCGTCGTAGCGGTCGGGGTCGGTGAAGCGCTCCGGGTCGCGGCCGGCCGCCCCGAGGAGACAGGCGACGGTGGCTCCGGCGGGGATCGCGCCGACGGGTTCGACGGCCCGGCGCAGCACGATGTGCAGCGGCGGATCGCGGCGCAGGGACTCCGCCCAGGCGCCCGCCGTGAGCTCGGGGCGGACCCGGAGCACCGCCAACTGGCCCGGATGGTCGAGGAGGTTGGCGAGGAACGAGGCGAGCGCCCGAGCGGTGGTCCCGCCCGCCGCATCGAGCAGCGTGCCCACCAGTCCGGTGACGGTCTCTCGCCGGGCAGCCGTCGCCGGGCAGGGGGACGAGCCGCGGGTCGGCGAGCGCGGCGCGGACGTCGTCGTAGCGACTGACGAGCCAGGCGCCGAAGGGCTCGTCGTAGACGAAGGGGTGGTGCGTACGGAGGACGCGGTAGAGCGGATACGGGTCCGGTACGGCCGTGAGCAGGCTCGGTGGTCCCGGTGGGCGGGCCGGGGTGCCCGCGGTCCGTGTGACGAGCACGTCCGTGAGACACAGCACCGCCGTCCGCTCCCGTGGTCGTCGCTCCGCCGCACACCGTGGAAGGGGCGCGCGGCCGGTCGTCCGCGCCATGCGCACACGCGGCTGCCCCCAGCCGACCACCGCACCGCGCGGGCCGCAGCCCCCGTACGGCCGTACGGGTGAAGCGATCGGTCCGCGGTCCTACGGCGCACNGCTCGCACCCGCGTACGGGCCCGGGGTGCGGGCCGGACGGCGGGCGTACGGTGACGCGGTGCCGCGTCGGTGTTCTCGCCGCGGGGGCACGCGCGCGTGGCACGACGGGGAGTCATCGGCAGTGAGCGCAGGAGTCCGCGAAACCTCCTGGAAAACCCTGGCCCCCTGCTGGCAGCAACTGCCTTACCGGCTGCCGGTAAATGCGCCTGGGCGCCCCCGGTAGCCTCCCCCATGGTCGTCTTGACAGTTCACAGAGGCCGTGGGGTACTGCGGTTGCGAAGCCGGGGCTGACTAGTCGGGGGTGAGTCTCCTGCCGGAGTTGCGATACCCCAGTGTGACCGAACTGGTGGCGTCCGCAAGGGCGTTGGCCGCGCACAGGCCGGCCCTGTGCAGTCTGAGGCAGGTGGGTGTCTCCCGCGGGGGCAGACCCCTTCATCTGCTGTCCGTGGGGCACGCCCAGCGCGCGGTGCTGGTGGTCGCGGGCGCCCACGCGAACGAGCCGACCGGCGGCTCCACGCTCCTCTCCCTCGCCGAACGGGTCGTAGGGGAAAGGGAGTTGAGGTGGGACACCGCCTGGCACTTCCTGCTCTGCGCGGACCCCGACGGGGCGAGTCTGCATGTCACGCCGGCGCCGCGCAGTCTGTTCGACTACCACCTGGGCTTCTACCGTCCGGCCGGGCCCGAGCAGCCGGAGTGGTCGCCCTCGGTGCTGCCGCCGGATCAACTGCCCCCGGAGACCCGCGCCTTGGTCCGGGTGATCGACGAGGTGCGGCCCTACCTCCAGGTGACCCTGCACGGGACCGATCTGGGCGGTAGCTGGGTGCAGTTGACGAAGGACATACCGGGGCTCGCCGAGCCGTTCGCCAAGTCGGCGGCCGAGCTGCACATCCCGGTGGAGACGGGCGCCTCGGACGCGGCGGGCTGGCCGGCTTCGGGGCCGGGGGTGCATGTGATGCCGGCGCGCGGTTCGGACGCGGCGTATCCGAGCATGCCGGACGACGCCCGGCACAGCACCTGGTACCACGCGCACCGCTACGGCGGTCTGACGGCGGTCGTGGAGGTCCCGATGTGGGCCAGCGACCTGGTGGACGACCCGGCACCGCATCCCGCCCCGGCGGCGGCGATACGGCGGCTGGCGCACCGGCTGCTGCGGGACACGCGGGAGGTGGAGCGGGTGCTCGCCGAGGCGCTGCCGCGGCTCCAGGGCTTCGACGGGCCGCTGCTGCGGGCCGCGCGGTGGGCGCTGGAGCTGGTGCCCGGGCTGGCCGCGGACTGGGGCTGGCCGCGTCGCACAGGAGCAGGGTCCCGCGCGTGTCACTGGACCGGCTGTCCCCACGGGTGACGGTGACGTAGAGCCAGTCGCCCTGGATGCCGGGCGCGGGCGCGGCAGCCCGGGCCGGTGCCTGACCGGCGGTGAGGAGCACGACCGCGGCGAGCAGGGCACCTCGGAGCGCGGTCGCTTTCAGGGTGTACGGCTTGAGGATGTGCGTCATGGTGTACGGCTTGGAGATGTACGTCATTCCCGGTGCATCGGCACCACGGTCTCCGTACCCCAGCCCGGCTCACCCGAACGGGAACGCACGGGCGCGTGCCGCCGGGCCAGTTCGAACGCGCTGAGCACCACGCGCGACTGGTACTCGATCAGCCCGAGGCCCGTCCCCGCCTCCGTCCCGCCTTGGACGAACGGCCGTATGCGCGCGAGGAGTTGTTCCAGGACGCGGCTGTCGTGGCGCAGGGTGTGGCTCACCGTGCGGAGGAACGCGTCCGCGTCGGTGGGTGGTTGGCCGTTCTCTACGCCGGCCACGCCCCACATCGGTGCCTCCACGACCGCGGTGACCGTGCCGTGCCGGTGCGGGTGGTACCAGGTCGACTCGACGGCGGCCTCGGTGATCGCCGCGGCGAGGTCTCCCGGGCGCGGGGGCGGGATGCGGTAGACGGCGGGGCCGAGGTTCGGCCAGTACAGGGTGTCGTAGGGCCCGAGTTCGCGCGGGATGCCGAGGCGGGTCGCGGTGTGGGCGACGCGTCGGGCGAGGCCGGGGAGGTCGCGGGTCAGTTCCACGAAGCCGCCGCCCACGTCGACCCCGTGCAGGGAGCACTGGAGGAAGGGCCGTAGTTCGTCCTGGACCTCCAACAGGGCGCGCGTCTCCGGGAGTCGGGCCCCGGCCGCGCCGTGCGGCAGCCACTCGGGCTGTTCCAGGAAGCCGGGCCGGAAGAAGTTCCGGAAGTACCGGCCGAGGCTGTACGGGCCGGGCAGCCAGCCCTCGTTGCGGCGCGAGCCGTCGGGGTCCAGGCACAGGAGCAGGTTCCAGGTGGCGTCGGCGTCCTCGCTCAACCGGGGGTCGGCGAGGGCCCGTTCGGCCAGCCGCAGGACCGTCGCGCCGCCCACGGGTTCGTTGGCGTGCGGTCCGGCGACCACGAGGACCTGGCGGCTGCCGTGGCCCACGGAGAGCAGCCACAGGGGCGTACCGGCGCGGGAGGTCCCGACGCGGCGCAGTCGGGCGTCCTGGGGGCGGCGGGCGACGAGCGCGGCGGGGAGCCGCTCGGCCTGCCAGGCCCTGCGCAGCCGTACCGTGAACCCGGAGACGGCCTCCACGGTGCCGAACAGGACGCGCGAGAGACGGCTCTCGGTGGGCAGGTCGGCGGTGAGGGGCACGAGTTCCTCGGAGCGGCGGGCGGCGAGCGCCAGCTCCATGCGCCGGATGAACGTGTCGTGGGACAACCGCCCCATGGCGACGCCGTCGTGGAGAACCTTGAGCGCCTTGTCGCGCTCCGCGTCGGACAACCGCGCGGGGTACGTGTGGAACTCGAAGGACGACGTCACGCTCGTGATTGTCGGGCAGTGAACCCCGGGTGTCCAGAAGACGCGGAAACGGCCCGCACGCGCGCGAAGATGACGACACCTGCGCCAAAGGGGTGGATTCAAAAGCGGATTGATCTCGTTTGACGCACGATGGACGGGCTACATCCCGGTGAGCAGACGAAGGGGAACCGTCCGTGCAGTTCGAGGTGTGGGCACCAGAGGCAGACCGAGTGACGCTCCATTGCGAGGACACCACGCGCGCGTTGGAGCGCGATCCCGAGCGCGTGGGGTGGTGGAGCGGGGAGGCGGAAGCGGGCGACGGCACACGGTACGGGTTCGCGGTGGACGACGGCCCGCCCCGGCCCGACCCGCGCTCGCGCCGCCAACCGGACGGCCCGGACGGGCTGAGCGCGGTCGTCGACCACGAGGCATACGCGTGGCGCAGCGCCGCGTGGCCGGGGCGCCCGCTGCCGGGCGCGGTCCTCTACGAGCTGCACGTCGGCACGTACACGCCCGAGGGCACCCTGGACGCGGCCGCCGACCGGCTCGACCATCTCGCCGAACTGGGCGTCACACACGTCGAGTTGCTGCCCCTGTGCCCGTTCCCCGGCCGGCACGGCTGGGGCTACGAGGGCGTCTCCCTGTGGGCCGTGCACGAGCCCTACGGCGGCCCCGAGGGACTCAAGCGGTTCGTCGACCGGGCCCATGAACTGGGCCTGGGGGTCGTGCTCGACGTGGTGCACAACCACCTCGGCCCGTCCGGGAACTACCTGCCCGTGTTCGGCCCCTACTTCACGGACACGCACCAGACCCCCTGGGGCAGCGCCGTGAACCTGGACGCGCCCGGCTCGGACGAGGTGCGCGCCTTCCTGCTGGGCAGCGCGCTGGCGTGGCTGCGCGAGTACCGGATCGACGGGCTGCGGCTGGACGCCGTGCACGCGCTGTGGGACACGCGCGCGTGCCACTTCCTGGAGGAACTCTCCGCCGCCGTCGACGCGTTGGCCGCCGAGACGGGCCGGCCGCTGTTCCTGGTCGCCGAGTCCGACCTGAACGACCCACGGGTGGTCACCCCCCGCGCCGAGGGCGGTCTCGGGCTGCACGCGCAGTGGAACGACGACTTCCACCACTCCCTGCACACCGCGCTGACCGGTGAATCGCAGGGCTACTACGCGGACTTCGCGCGGGCCCCGCTCTCGGCGATCGCCAAGACGCTGACGGGCGGCTACTTCCACGACGGCACCTATTCGAGCTTCCGGGACCGGCACCACGGCCGCCGACTGGACCGCACGCGCGTGGCCGCGCACCGGCTGCTCGGCTACAGCCAGACGCACGACCAGATCGGCAACCGCGCCCAGGGAGACCGTCTTTCGGCGACCCTCTCCCCCGGCCTGCTGGCCTGCGCCGCCGCGCTCACGCTGACCGGCCCCTTCACCCCGATGCTGTTCATGGGCGAGGAGTGGGCGGCGGGCACGCCCTGGCAGTTCTTCACCGACCACACCGACCCGGACCTCGCGGAGGCCGTACGGCGGGGCAGGCGGCGGGAGTTCACGTCGCACGGCTGGGCCGAGGAGGACGTGCCCGACCCACAGGACCCGGCGACCCGCGACCGCTCCTGCCTGGACTGGTCGGAACCGGAGCGCGAGCCCCACGCGCGCGTGCTGGCCTGGTACCGCCGGCTCATCGCGCTGCGGCACGACCAGCCCGACCTCACCGATCCCGACCTCACCGACACGAAGGTGGCCTACGACGAGGACGCCCGCTGGCTCGCACTGCGCCGCGGGGACGTACGCGTCGCCGTGAACCTCGGCAAGGAACCGGCCGCGATCCCCCTGGGCACCCGCCCGGCGGAGATCCTGGCCGCGTGGGAGCCGGTGGAGGCGCCTGGGGCGGACGGGTTGCTGCGGGTGCCCGGGGAGTCGTGCGTGGTGCTGGCGCAGGCGTAGGAGCAGGCCGACCCGGGAGGGCAGGCGTAGGAGCAGGCCGATCCGGGAGCGCATGCCTGGAAGCAGGCCGACCAGAAAACGTCGGCGGAGGCGCGGATTCGGGCGTAAACGCTTGCGCATACGTTTGCGTAAACGCTTGCGCGAGCGTTTACGCGCTACAACTCCCCGTCCCCGCCCCGCAGTTCCGTCACCCGTTCCAGCAGGATCGCCTCCCAGGTGCGCCGGAGTTGGGCTCTCAGGAGGGGGAGGGGACCGGTGTCGCGGCCCTTGAGGTGGTCGGCGAGACGGACGACCGTGTCGCAACGGGCGAGCCAGAGGCCACGCAGACAGGGGCGGGCGCCGTAGCCCGCGAGGGTGGCGGCGCGCACGGCGGCGGGGGAACCGACGGCCAGGGCGAGCCCGGCGATGTCCTCGGCGGGGTCGCCGAGGGTCGCGTCGGTCCAGTCCAGGACACCGCGCACCCGGCCGTCGGCGCTGACCACGAGGTGTTCGCCCTTGAGGCCGTGGTGGACGAGGACCGCGGTGGCGGACTGCGCGGCGAGCTGGATCGCGCCGGGCTGGGTGAGCTGGTGGAGGCGCGCGGCGTCGAACTCGTCGGCGGCGGCGAGCCGCTCGGCGGCCTGCTCGGCGGTGCGGCGCAGTGTTTCCAGGGAGCGCGGGGCGGTGCGCGGGACGCCGAGCGACTCGGCCTGCCGGGCGGGCACCTCGCGCAGCCCGGTGAGCAGCCCGGCCAGATCGGCCTCGCCGACGGCGGAGACGTCCTGGTCCTCGCCCGAACGGCCGGGCAGCTTCGTGTCCAGCGTGTAGGCGAGCCCGGGCGCCCACTCGCCGTGCGCCACGCTCGCCGGAACCGCGAGGGGCAGATACGGCCGTACGAGGTCGCGCAGGCGCAGTTCACGGCGCTGGCGCAGGGTGGCCGCGTGGTCCGGGGCGAGGCGCAGCACATGGCGGGAGCCGACCCACCAGGTGGCGTGCTCGCCGCCCTCGGTGACGGGTCGGATCTCGGGTCCGGGGCCGTCGGTCGTCCCGCCGTCCTTCAGCAGGGAACGGACCAGGTGACGGACGGTGTCCGCGGTGGGTGTCGGTGCCTGGGTCATGGGTCGCGCCGTCGCCGTTCGGGGTGTCGGGGGCTCCTGGTCGTCGTCAGTCCACCAGGGTCATCTCGCGGGCCGTGTTGTTGAGCCGGCGCCCGCCGTCCTGGGTGACCGTGACGATGTCCTCGATGCGCACCCCGAAGCGGCCGGGCAGATAGACACCGGGCTCCACGGAGAAGCACATCCCGGGCACGAGGGGCTGCTCCTCGCCCTCGATCATGTACGGCGGCTCGTGCGTGGTGACGCCGATGCCGTGGCCGGTGCGGTGGATGAAGTAGGGGCCGTATCCGGCGTCGTCGATGACCGCGCGGGCGGCCCGGTCGACCTCCTGGCAGGCGACTCCGGGGCGCACCGCGCGGAAACCGGCCTCCTGGGCCTCGCGGACGAGGTCGTGGACGCGCTGTTCCTCGTCGCTGGGGTCGCCCACGTGGACCGTGCGCGAGGTGTCGGAACCGTAGCCGTCCTTCAGACCGCCGAAGTCGAGGACGATCATGTCGCCCTGCTGGATGACACGATCGCCTACTTCATGGTGCGGGTTGGCTCCGTTGGGGCCCGAGGCGACGATCGTGAAGTCGACCTGGGAGTGCCCGAACTGCCGTAGCAGATCGGCGAGATCGGTGCCGACGTCGGACTCGCGGCGGCCGGCGAAGGGAACCTTCCGGATCTCCTCGTACGTTGCGTCGGCGGCCGCTCCGGCGGCCGCCATGAGGTCCAGTTCCGCCGCGTCCTTCACCGCGCGGAGCATCGGCAGGGCGTCGGTGAGGGAGGCGTAGGTGGTGTCGGGCAGCGTCTTCTGGAGTCCGAGCAGGTGCATGGACCAGGCGTTGTCGCTGATGCCGAAGCGGCCGGTCGCGTCGAGGAGTGCGGCGGTGGCGGCGTAGGGGTCCTTGCCGTCGGTCCAGTCGCGCAGGGTGAGGGCGTCGGCGCCGGGTGCCTTGGCCGCGTCGGGGGCCTCCAGGGTGGGCACGACGAGGACCGGGGAGCGGCCGGGGGCCAGGACGAGGACGGTGAGCCGTTCGGTGATCGCGGTGGGCGCGTAGCCGGTGAGCCACACCAGGTCCGGGCCCGGGGCCACCAGGAGCCCCGCGAGACCGGCGTCGGCGGCGGCCCGCGCGGCGCGGTCCATGCGGGCCCGGTAGTCGGCGGCGGTGAAGGGCGCGGGCGTGCTACCGGTCATTCAGGCCTCCGAGGACGGGCGAGACGGACGGCAGGGGTCTACGGTCAGCATCCTGCCCGCACCCGGAGGGCCACGCGAGCCGATCGACGGGAACGACGCTCTTCCGGCTCGTCCGTTCCACGGCTCACGCGCGCGTCAGACGACGAACCCGGGGACCACGGTGAACTGCTGGAAGCCGCCGCTGTGGTGGCGCACGGTGACGGTGACCTCGTCCCCGGGGCGGGCACGCGCGACCGCGCGCGCGAGGTCGGCCGCGGAGTCGACACGGGTACCGCCGAACGTGAGCAGGACGTCGCCCCGGATCAGCCCGGCCGTGTACCCGGGGCCGGGCATGTGGACGCCGACGATCAGGGCGCCCGCCTTCTCGGCGTCCACGGCCTCGACGCCGAGTGTCGCGGCGGCGGGCGTGGGGGACGGTGACGGGTTCGCGGGGGCCGTGGGCCCACCGGACGGGGCGGCCGCCGGGGTCGGCTGCCGGGCCGCCTGGCGCTGCGTCTCGGCGAGTCTGCTCATGCCGATCACCGTGGCGCCGACCGTGCCGAGTCCGACCCCCGACAGGACCAGGACGGTCCCGACGAACAGTCCGAACACCAGGGTCACGAGCCGTCGGCCGCGACGCCGCGCGGCATGCGGGCGCCGGCCGGCGCCGGGCTTGGTGCCGCCACCGGGTTCCTGACCGGGCATCGGCTTGGGACGCAACGCAGTCTGTTCCATGGATCGCCTCCGGCAGATGCTCTACCCGGCGCACCGGCGCCCGACGTGCCACGAACGAGTGAGACTGACCGACGGTCAGGAGCGGGAAGCCGGCCCTGCGCGAAGCACGCGCGTGTGGTGCCTCACGAGGACGGTCCGGTCCGGATCGCCGAACTTCCCGGCCACCCCTTCTTCCTCGCCACCCTCTTCCAGCCCGAACTGTCCGGCGACGGCACCCGCCCGCACCCGGTGGTGCGCGCCCTGGCCCGGGCGGCGGTCGAACACGCCGCACGGACCACGACGTTGACCGCCTGACCCTCCGTCCGGCTGCCCGGCTGCCCGGCTGCCGCAGGGTCCGACCAGGGGTTTCCCCGGCGGCCCGGCTCGTTGTCAGTGCCGACTGTTACGTTCTGTGACATGACCGATCACGCCCTGCGGCTGCTCCAGCAGCACGCCCACCTGGCCGAACTGGCCGCGTTCCCCTTCGACTTCGACCTGGACCGCACGGACCACGTCGAGCCGGTCCGGCTGGCCTCGGGCGCCCCGCTGCGGCCGGTCGCCGGTGACGGCGCGGGCGGTACGTACTTCGTGTGCGCGGACGGTTCCGTGCTGTACGCCGACTCGGAGGGCGCGGCCGGGATCATCGGCTCCAGTGTCGACGAGGCGCTGGAGCTGGTGATCGGTCTGCCGGGCTGGCGCGACCATCTGGACCTGTCCCCGTCCGAGGGCCCGGAGAAGATCCTGGCGGTGGTCACGGAGACGGAGGACGAGTTCCGCGAGGACTACGACCTCGACACGGCGCGGCCCCAACTCCGCGCCGCCCTGGGCCTGTCCGAGCGCTCTCCCGTCGAGCTGATCGGCATGCTGCACACTTCCCTGCTGCGCACGGAGCCCGACTTCCTGCTGCTGAACGCGGAGGAGGGCGGCGCCTACGCCCTCCTCGACCGGGATCCCCGTCCCCCGCTGTGGGAGCCGGTGCTCGCCCGGGGGCGGGCGGATCTGGCGGCGTTGCGCGCGGGCGACCGTACGGTGTGGGACACGGTGGCCGGGGACCCCGTACGGCGTCGACTCGCCCTGCGGGCCGCGCAGTTCGACCGTGCGGACGGCGATCTGGAGCTGCTGCGGCATCTGCTGCGGCACGAGACGCGGTCGTCGATGACGGACGAACTGCGGCTGGCCGCCGTGCTGGTGGGCCTGCGCGGGCACGCCGAGGATCTGCCGTTGCTGCACGAGGTGCGGGAGACGGACTTCGACACCGCGTGCGGGCTGGGCGAGTTGCCGGGACCGGACGCGGGTGGAGCGGCCCTGCGGGAGTGGGCCCGGGAGCTGGACGAGTCGCTCTTCGGTACGGACCCCTCCGACGAACCCCCGTCCACCTGGACCGAGTTGGCGGCCGACCAGGGACTCACCGAGTTGGCCCGGACGGCCCTGATCCGCCGCTTGGACGAGATCGAGCTGGACCAGAGCCTGCTGCGGCTGCCGGGCGCCCCGAAGGCGCTGGATCCGTCTCCCCTGCGCATGCTGGCCCATGAGTTCGAGCAACTCGGCGACCGCGTTCAGGCATTGCGCGCCCAGCGCCTATACGCCGTCCTCCAGGAGACGGCGTGGGACCGCGTCTCGGCCCGGCTGACGCAGGCCCGCCTGGAGCGGGAGACGGGTCAACTGGCGGAGGCCGGAGGGACATTGGCGATCCTCCGGGGCGCGCTCACCGACCCCGGGGACGAGTCGCTGCGGTACTGGCAGGGCGTGAACCTCGGCCGGTGCATCGCCGAGGAGCACTACGCCCTGACCCGCGCGCTGGCCGACGCGAATCTCCTGGAGGAGGCCCAGGTGACGCTGGCCGCCGCCGAGTCGATACTCGGCGAGCTCTCGGGTGCCGCCGCGACGGCCGTACGGGAGCTCGCCGAGGACGTGGCGGAGCGGGTCCGGGATCCCAGGGAACTCGGGTGAGGCCAGGGATCCCGATCCCGGGCGAGGGGTCGTCAGGCGAAGGGCATCGCCGGCACCCGGTCCGGGAGGAAGCCGTGTGAACGCCGGGCCAGGTAGCCGGACTTGTAGCGGTCGACCTCGCGGTGCCAGTTGAGGATGCCCGCCATCCAGTGCTGGAGGTCGGTCACATAGCCCCGCATGATCTCGCGTGCCTCGTCCGAGAGCTCGAAGTCGTCGTAGACGATGGGCAGTTCGTTCGCGGCGACATGTTCGAACTGGCGCATGCGCTGGGTCATCAGGTCGTGGACGACGCCGAGCGCGGTCGGGTAGTCGATGCCGAAGAAGTTCTGGACGACAAGGATGGCGTTGTGGACCTCACCCTCGTACTCGATCTCCTTCTGGTAGGAGAAGACGTCGTTGAGAAGGCACGCGTAGTCGATGGCCGCATTCTCCAGGGAGCGGACGGGACCGGTGCGGTAGACCTCGGGCGGGACCTTCGGGCCGTGGCCCATGCGGCACATGCTGAGGGTGAGGTCGGAGCCGAAGGTGGCGCGGCGCATCTCCAGGTAGTCGACCGGGTCGGGGATGCGGTGCTGGATCTGGTTGCCCAGCTCCCAGACCCAGCTCTCCGTCATCTTGTTGATGGAGTCCTTCAGGGTGCGCCGGTCGTCCACGGGCATCTCGGCGGTGGTGAGGGCCCAGAGGTCGATGAGTCCGCGTTCCATGCCGTTGACGGGCACGAGGGTCACCGAGCCCTCGATGGGCATGCAGTCGGAGAGGCGGGCCGTGGTGACGCGGGCGGCGGCGAGGTCGCCGCGGATGCCGTAGACGAGGGGGTAGTAGTCGTCGCCGTAGGTGCCCCAGGCGAGCCAGCGCGAGCTGAGGTCGAGGGCCGCCTCGGTGGCGTCCGGGTCGATGCCCGCGGCGCAGAGCGGGAGGTCGGCGGCGGCGAGTTTCTCCTCGTCCCAGACGCCCTCCTCCAGAATGCCCATGGCGTGCGCCCAGTCGACGAGGCGGAGGCGGGCGCAGTCCAGGTGCGGGCTGAGTTCGACCTCGAACGGCATGTAGAAATCGGGGAGTTGAGAGGGTCCGACCTTCTGGAAGGGCACGTGGGTGTAGGCCCGCAGCCGTTCGGCGCCGGCCGCGGCGAGCAGGGCGCCGACGTCGGTGCCGGAGGTGCCGAGGCCGGTCGGTCCGTTCAACGGCGAGTTGTCGAGGGCGCCTTCGTTCATGTAGCGGCTGGAGCGCAGATGCCATTCGTGGCCGCCGGACTGCCAGTCCTGGAGGCCCTGGGCGTAGGCGGCGACCGCCCTGACCTCGTCCGGGGTGAGACCTTTCTCCAGGGCCACGGCGGGCACCTCGGTGAACGCGGTGTGCTCGAACTGGTGGAGACGGGAGGTGAGGACGTCGTTGACGGTGTCGGCGGCCTCCTGGGTGGTGCAGCCGAAGAAGGTCTCCAGGACGAGCACCCCGTTGCTCAACTCGCCCTCCTGCTCGACCTCCCGCTGGTAGGAGAACAGGTCGTTGCGCAGATGGACGCCGTCGGAGAAGGTCTCCATCAGCACCCGCAGCGGCCGCTCCCCGGCCACGGACGCGGGCACTTCGGCGGTCGCGTACTCCACCAGACCGGCCGACCAGGGCGCGCCGCCCACCTTGCGGCGCATCTCGATGTACTCGACGGGGTTGGCGACCCGCCCCTCGTTGATGTTGGACAGCTCCCACAGGGACTCGTTGAGCAGATGCTCGGTGGCGACGGCGAAGCGGCGGCGCCAGTCGACGGACATCGACGGCACCGTGCGCGCCCACAGGTCGGCGAGCCCCGCCTCGACCGGATTCTCCGGCTCCGGTACGGGGGTTGCGAGGTCCAGCGGCATGAAGAGCGGCAGCCGGTCCAGGTAGGCCTTGCCGCCGGCGCGGTCCTGGCTGCGCTTGAAGATCTCCAGGAAGTGGTCGTCGAAGAAGAACACCCACACATACCAGTCGGTGATCAGCGACAGCGCGGGCCCGTCGCAGTCGGGGTGGGTGTAGGCGCAGAGCAGGCCGTAGTCGTGCGCGTCGAGGTCGGCCTGCTCCCAGATCCCGGAGCCCTCCAGCATGCCCATCTCGCGCGCCCACGCGGAGGAGTGGGCGCGGGCCTCGTCCAGATGCGGGTTGAGGCGTGCGGGATACGGCATGTAGAAGTGCGGGAGTTCGAACGGCTGGGTCATGGCCGGGCCCTACCCGTGGCTCTCAACGACCATCCCGGGCAGGGGACATGATCACACCATCGCGTGAATCAGGGGTGAACCCATGAGTTTCCCCCGCATCTTGTGACGTTCACTTCTACGCGCGCAGACTACGGGGGTTCACGTGTCCCCTCCCTCACCGGAGTCCCGATGAACCATTCCAGCTCCTTCTCCCGCCGCACCGCGCTCGCCTCCCTGGCCGGGGCGGCGCTGGCAGGCACCGCCGCGCACCCGGCGGCGGCGTCCGGGCGGTACGGGTCGGGGCGGACCGTGCGGTTCGCCACGTTCAACGCCTCGCTGAACCGGCCCACTCAGGGCGCGCTGGTCACCGACCTGTCGACACCCGACAACGCCCAGGCGCGCAATGTCGCCGAGACGATCCAGCGGGTGAACCCCGACATCCTGCTGATCAACGAGTTCGACTATGTCGAGGGCGGCGCGGCGGTCCGTCTGTTCCTCGACAACTACCTGTCCCGGGGCCACAACGGCGCCCGCCCGATCCACTTCCCGCACCACTTCACCGGCCCGGTGAACACGGGCGTCCCCTCGGGCGTCGACCTCGACGGCAAGAACGGCGTGGTGACGACACCGGGTTCGGACGCCTACGGACAGGACGCGTTCGGCTACGGCTTCTTCCCGGGCCAGTACGGCATGGTCGTCCTCTCCAAGTTCCCGATCGACACCCGCGCGGTGCGCACCTTCCAGCACTTCCTGTGGAAGGACATGCCGGGCAACGTGATCCCGCCGGGCTACTACAGCGACGCGGCCCGCGCGATCTTCCGGCTCTCCTCCAAGAGCCACTGGGACGTGCCGATCCGCCTCGGCCACGAGACGGTCCACTTCCTGGTCTCGCACCCGACGCCGCCCACCTTCGACGGCCCGGAGGACCGCAACGGCCGCCGCAACCACGACGAGATCCGGCTGTGGGCCGACTACATCGGCGGTCACGCGCGCAGCGCCTATCTCTACGACGACAAGGGCATCCGGGGCGGGTTGCGGCCCGGCGCGCGGTTCGTGATCGCGGGCGACCAGAACGCCGATCCGTACGACGGCGACAGCTACGACCACGCCGTACGGCAGTTCCTCGACCACCCGGCGATCAACCTGCCCGCGAAGCCGCCCGCCAGCGCGGGTGGGGTCGAGGCGGCGAAGCTCCAGGGCGGCGCGAACGTGGGCCAGATAGGCAACCCCGCCTACGACACAGGTGACTTCGGCGACACGGCCCCCGGCAATCTGCGGGTGGACCACGTCCTGCCGTCCAAGGGGCTGGTCCCGCGCGGCAACGGTGTGTTCTGGCCGACCTCGGACGACCCGCTGTACCGCCTGGTCGGCGACGGCACCACGGTCGTCACCTCGGACCACCGGATGGTGTGGCAGGACGTGCGGCTGGGTTAAGGCTGTTCGGACAGGTGCGGGAGGACTTCCTCGCCGACCCACGCGAGCGCGTCCGGCAGCGCCTCCGTGGCCACCGGTAGCCAGAGGGATGCGGAGACGAGCCCGGCGTCGGTCAGCCGCCCCAGCTCGTCCCGCACGCTCTCGGCGGAAGCATCGGCTCCGCCCAGGGGCCGGCCCGGTACCTTCACCGCGGGCGTGAACCCGGGCGGCACGAGGAACAGGCCTGCCGTCAGGGCCAGTTCACCGGGATCGCGTCCCACCTCGTCGCCGAGCGCGTCGAGCCGCGCCCGCACCCCGGCGAGCCCCTCGGCATCGACCCCGGAGCCGTGCCACGCGTCACCGAAGCGCAGCGCCCGGCGCAGTGCCGCGTCGCTCTGTCCGCCGATCCAGACACCGGGTCCGCCCTCGCTACGGGGCAGCACCCCGAGCCGCGCGGAACCCTCGCCGCGCCACAACTGCCGTACGACGGCGAGCTGTTCGTCGGTCCGGCGGCCCCGGCCGGCGAACGGGACGCCGACGGCCGCGTACTCCTCGGTGTCCCAGCCGGTGCCGACACCGAGTACGAAACGGCCGCCGGAGAGCCGGTCGAGGGTGGCGGTCTGATGGGCCAGGATCAGCGGGTTGTACAGCGGCAGCACCAGCACGCTGGTGACCAGCCCGATCCGCCGGGTCGCCCCGGCCACGGCGGCCAGGAGGATCAGCGGGTCCGGGGTCACGCCGGTCGCGCCGGCCACCGCGTGCCCGCTCGCGAAGACGTGGTCGAACCCCAACTCCTCGGCTCTGACGGCGATTTGAAGGACCGCGTCCACCTCCTCGTCCCGGTCGGGCCACAGGCGGTGCGGTGCCACTCCGATACGCATCTCGGTCGTACTCCCCTCGTGCGACAAGTGCGACAAGAACGTCAGTGACGACCCAACAGCATGACGGGCGCCGGGGAAACCCCGTTCACGCCCGCACCTGGATCAGCGCATGGGTACCGCCCGTTCGCCAGCGCTGCCCCTCCGCCGCGACCAACGCGTCCTCGGTGCGGGCGTCCAGGCCCGTGATCACATCGGACTTGAGGGTGCGCAGGGCGGCGACCGGACCCGGGAAGTAGGCGGTGACGTCGGCGAAAGGAGTGGTCGGGGTCCAGCGGCGATCGCCCACCAGGCGGCGGTAGTTGAGGTCGCCCTTCACGATCGTCAGGGTGGCCTCGGCGAACTCGGCGCGGAGGTCGGCGGGCATCTCGGCGTACGGCAGCGGGGCGCAGGAGAAGGGGTGGGCGCGCACGGTGAGGCGGCCGTCCGCCATCGCCGACCAGAGACGGCGGCCGTACGTCGCCGCCGCGCCCGGCGCTCCGGTCAGCCGGTGCAGGGCGTCGACCACGTCGGCGGTCGTGGCGTCGGAGACGTAGTAGGGGTGCGGCTTGATGTGCAGGACCGCGCGCTCGATACGCCCCTGCTCGAGGAGGTGCGCCAACAGCAGGAGATCGGGGATGAGTTCGCGGCCCGCGTTGTCGGCGACGAGACACAGCGTGCCGGTGCCGTTGCCGGACAGGAGCCCCCAGAGCAGTTCGCTGTCGTCGGCGACCAGGGCCGGGACGGGGGCCTGCGTGGCCGACTCCGCTCCGGCCGCGGAGAGGCGGAAGCCGAGGTCCGCGCGGTTGCCCCAGAGGGAGCCGTGCAGCAGGGCCCGGCCGCGCTCCTCGGGCGACTTGCCCTCCAGCGCGTCGAGCGCGGCGAGTTCCTCGTCGGTCTCGGGGGCGTCGAGTTCGGCGCGTTTGAAGGGGCGGAACGGGTCGATGCCCTGCCAGGCACCGGAGCCGAAGTAGCCTACGGCGCCCAGGAGTTGGCGGTAGAAGTAGCTCTCGGACCAGAGCCAGGGCACGTCGTACCAGGAGTGTCCGGCGTACTTGTCGGTGCCCCAGCCGGCCCACTGCCCGCGGTCGGCGGCATCGGCGGGGAGGGGCTCGATCGGCCCCTCGGTGCAGTTCTTCAGCAGGGCGTCGAGCGCACGGTGCTGCCCGGGGCCGTAGGGGAAGGCGTCCCGGACCTGCTGGATGATCGCGGGGTGCCGCTCGGCCAGCACGCTGCGGGGGAACGAGCCGGGCTCGTTGCCGAGGATCACGGACGCGGCGGAGGTGTCGGGCATACGCCTCACCGTACCGGGCGGGTGGGTCGCCCCCGGCGCGCCGGGCGGGCCGGCCTCAACACACCGGGCCGACCCCGACTCCTACGGCAAGCCGGCCCACCTCGACGCCCCGACACCCCCGGCCGGTCACCCCGCCACCGCGATCTCCCGCTCCAACCGCGCCGCCAGACTGAGATAGCGGGCGCGCCGCGGCACAGGCACCAGGCCGCGGATCAGCAGGTGCCACATCTCGGCCGTTCGGCGGGGCTGGAGGGCGACCGGTTCGAGGGTGCGGCCCAGGACGCGGATGCCCACGAAGAGGCCGATGAGGGTGTGGGCGACGGCGTCCACGTCGATGTCGGGGTGGGCGTCGGCCTCCGCGACCGCGCCCGCGAGCTTGCGGGAGGCGATGTCCAGCCACTCGGTGAAGGGGTGCGGCATCGGGGGCCGTACCTCGATCTCCCCTGCGGCGAGCCGGAGTCCGGCGCGGGGGATGGGGCCCTCGACGGCGAGCCGGGTCATGGCGAACGTGACACGTATCAACGTCTCCAGTGAGGAGTAGCCCCGGTCGTCCATCTCCTTGGCGATCTGGCGCGAGGCCTTGGCCTGTAGCTCCAGGATCGTGTGGGCCAGGTCCTCCTTGGCCGCGAAGTGGAAGTACAGGGCGCCTTTGGTGACTTGGGCGTGGTCGACGATGTCGCTCAGGCTGGTGGATTCATAGCCCTGCCGGTCGAACAGCTCGGCGGCGGCCGTGATGATCGTTGTGCGGGTCTGCTCGGCCCGTAGCTGCCTCACCATCGACTGACATACTCCCGTGAAGGAAAAACAACGGCCCATGCCGTTTTTTATTACCCCCTGTAGACAGTAGCTCACCGTGCGACGGTGCCGACTTTGCCCCCCAAGACTGCCAACACCCCTCACGTTCCCATCACTTGCATCCCTGTGTCACCCCCGCCCCGACTCTTGACCACTTTCGGTGTCTGTGGCACGTGTCAACACCGGTTACCGGCCACACAGAAGACCGACCGACCCGGTGCGGCACCCCTGGAGAGGCGCCCCACCTTACGGGTCAGTCGGTCTGTTTCTGTGGATACCCTGTGCCACCTGAGGCACTCTCAAGCGCTGTCAGGCACGCCGTCAGAAGGTGAGCTTCCAGCTGTTGAGCGTGCCGGTGTCCTGCGCGGCGGTGTCCTGGACCCGCAGCTTCCAGGTGCCGTTGGCGGTCTCACTCGACGCGTCCACCGTGTAGGTGGTCTTGACGTCGTCGGCGGAGTCCGAGGTGCTCGCGGCCTTCAGGCGGTACGTCGAACCGTCCGGCGCGACCAGGTCGAGGACGAGGTCGCCGCGGTAGGTGTGGGTGATGTCGACGCCGACCTGGAGGCCCGAAGGAGCGTTGCCGGTAAGGCCGTTGACCGCGATCGAGGACTCCACGGCCGAGCCCGCGTCGGGGACGGCCACGGCGGTGGTGCTGGAGAAGGTCGCCCCCGTCGTCGTACCGCCACCACTGCCACCGCTCACGGCCTGGACGGTCTTCGCCGCGTCCGCGAGGCCCGCACCGCAGCCGCCCGAGCAACTGCCGGGCAGGGCACGGGCGTTGGTCTTGATGGCCGATTCCATCTGGGCCGGGGTGAGGGAGGAGTTCGCCGACTTCATGAGCGCGACCAGGCCCGCGATGTGCGGGGTGGCCATGCTGGTGCCCTGGTAGTAAGCGTACGACTCGGTGGACGGCGTCTTCGTGCCGGAGTTCAGCGTGGAGTAGATGCCGTTGGCGGTGCCGGTGCTGGTCTGGCCGCCGGGGGCCGAAATGTCCACGCCGGAGCCGTAGTTGGAGTAGGACGCCTTCGCGCCGGCCCGGTTGGTGGCGGCGACCGAGATGACGTTGGCGCAGTTGCCCGGCGAGTGGTTCGCCACGTTGTCGTTGTCGTTGCCCGCCGCCACGACCACCGTGGTGCCGCGGTTCACAGCGGCGGTGATCGCGCTCTGGGTGGCCGAGGTGCAGGCGCCGTCGCCGCCCAGGCTCATGTTGATGACCTTGGCGATGTTGCCGTTGGCGGGAACGCCGGAGACGGTGCCGCCGGACGCCCAGGTAATGGCGTCGATGATGTCGGAGTCGTAGCCGCCGCACTTGCCCAGCACGCGCAGCGGGGAGATCTTCGCGCCGTAGGCGATGCCCGCGATGCCCTTGCTGTTGTTGGTGACGGCGGCGATGGTGCCGGCCACGTGCGTGCCGTGCCAGGAGGAGTTGCTCGCCCCGATGCCCGTGCCGCACTCGTTGGCCGCGTAGTAGTCGCCGGGGTCGGCGGGGTTGCTGTCGCGGCCGTCGCCGTCGACCGAGACGGCGGTGTCGGTGATGAAGTCGTAGCCGGCGACGATGTTCGCGGCGAGGTCGGAGTGGGTGACGTAGCCGGTGTCGATGACGGCGACGGTCACGCCGCTGCCGGTCGAGGTCGGCCATGCGGCGGGCACGTTCATGCCGGCGGTGGCCTCGAAGAGGTCCCACTGCTTGCCGTACTCGGTGTCGTTCGGGTCGGCCTGCGGGGTGTTCAGCCGGTCCGGTACGACGTAGGAGACCTGCGGGTCGGCCTTGAACTCGGCGATGACGTCGGCGACTTCGGTCGTGCTGTGCGCGTCGCCGAGGCCGACGAGGGCCGCGCCGGTGCCGAGGCGGCGCTGGAAGTCGACGCTCTCGCCGGTCTCCTTGCCCTTGGCGGTGGCGTCGGCCTCGGCGGCGCGGTTCGAACTCGCCTCCGCCGCACCGGACTTGTAGCCGACGATGAGACGCTCGGCGAGGGCGCCGGGGGCGGCCTCGGTCTGGCCGGAGAGGGCCGGCGCGACGGCCTCGGTGGGAGGCACCTGGGCGACGGCGGCCGAGGTGGCGACCGTGGCGAGGAGGGCCGCGGAGACCGCGGCGACGGATATCAGGGTCCGTCCGGTGGGGAATGCCGTGGGAGTGCGCAAGGGCTTGCCTTTCGTGGCCGTACTCCAAGCAGCGCGGAGCGGCGGTCGATTCGCTTCGTCGTCGAAGCGGCGGGGGGTCGATCCAGAGAGCGCCGGGCACGGGCTGCTGCCTCGACAGGGGTCGCCTGTGGGTCAGCTGTGGCCAAACGATAGGCAAAGAGAAGGTCATACGGATACGGGGGAAACCCTCGATCAGGCCGGAAACCACCCCTGGATATCGGCGATTTGACCGGTTACCTCCCGATTCGCGGCATGGGAGTGGCCGAAGGGGACGCACTGAACGCGCCGGGCCTGGTTCCCGTATTGCACCAACAGACCGTTGCCGCCCCGGCCGAGGAGACGTTCCGGATGTCCCGGATGACCGCACATCGCACTGCCATGGCGGCCGCCGCCATGGCCCCCCGCTGCTGCTCACCGTCTGGGCGGCGGGTCCGGCGCAGGCGCACGGGGCGCCGACGTATCCGGTCAGCCGGGTGTACGCCTGCTCGCCGGACGGCGGCAGCGCGTCCGGGTCGGCGGCCTGCAAGGCGGCCGTGGCGGCGAACGGCGGGCCCTTCACCTTCTGGGACAACGTCCGGGTCCCGGACATCAACGGGCGGGACCGGCAGCTGATCCCCGACGGGAAGCTGTGCAGCGGTGGTCTGGCCGCCTACAAGGGGCTCGACCTCGCGCGGACCGACTTTCCGTCGACGCGGCTGACTCCGGGGGCGAAGCTGACGATGACGTACGCGTCGACGATCGCGCACACCGGCACGTTCAAGTTGTATCTGACGAAGGCCGGTTACGACCCGGCGAAGCCGCTCACCTGGTCCGAGCTGGCGACGCAGCCGTTCGCCGAGGTGAAGGACCCGCCGCTGACCGGCGGCGCGTACCGCATCAAGGCGACGCTGCCGACGGGTCGGACCGGGCGCCAACTGATCTACACCATCTGGCAGAACAGCAGCACCGAGGACACCTACTACTCGTGCTCGGACGTGGTGTTCCCCGGGGGTGCCGCCGCTTCGCCGACGCCCACGACGGGGACGGCCGGCTCGAAGGGAAAGACGGCGAGTCCGTCGTCGTCCGCGACCAAGTCCCCTGCTCCCGCGAGCAGTTCGGCCAAGGCTCCGGCAGCCGCCACGGCGCAGAAGGCCTCCCCCGCCGAGGAGAGCACCGCGCCGGGCAGCAGTCCGGTGGCGTCCGACACCGACGCCGCTTCGAGCGGACCCTCGGCGCCCATGATGGCGGGCGGCGCCGCCGCGGTGCTGGTGCTCACCGGGGGCGCCGCCCTGGCCCTGCGACTGCGTCGACGCTGAACTCGACGCGCACAGGCCCTACTTGCTCTGTTCCTCAGTCGGCGGGGACCGACTCAGTCGACGTGGACCGCCTTAGTTGGTGTAGACCGCCACACCGTTGTCCGTCACCGGGGCGTACTTCGCGGTGAAGTAGCCCGCGCTGAAGCACAGGGACGAGCCGGAGGTCTTGGTGAAGGCCTGGCTGGTGAAGTTGATGCTGGTGTCGGTGTTGTTGGACGTGCCGGACAGGCTGGGCGCCTGGTAGACGCAGGTGATGCTGCCCAGCAGGGTGGTCAGCTTGACCGTGGTCTGGATGGTGGAGCCGCTGGCCGGGGTGACGGTCAGGGTGCCGTCCGAGACGGCCGCGGTGGTGTACGGCAGGTTGTCGACCGTGATGCTGGTGACACCGGTGACGCCGAGCACGTTGCTCGTGCAGCTGCTGCTGGCGAAGGTCTGCCCGGAGACGGACTCGGTGGCGGTGCCCGGCGCGGCCGGGTTGTCGGTGACGGTCGCGGTGAACTGCGACGAGGTGCACTTGATACCGCTGGTGCCGGTCGCGCTGGAGTACAGGGTGGCCGAGGTCCCGGTGGCCAGGGGCGCGGTCAGCACATCGCCGACGGCGACGGCCGTACCACCGAGGCTGCCGGTGGTGAGCACGGCGGTGCCGTCCGCCGAAGCCGGGACGGTGAAGGGGAGGGTGAGCGCGGCGACGGAGCCGACGAGGGTGAGGACGGTGCGAGTGCGCATGCGGGTGTACCTCTTCTTCGAGATGGAGGGTCGAACCGGGGGGTTCTTGGGCTGTCTCTTATACACATCTGACGCTGCCGCGACGATCTTACGCGTGTTGATCGTGGTTC
>NZ_JAENRY010000224.1 GCF_016612545.1 Streptomyces sp. MBT65
CGCCCCCGACGGATCCGGCGCCGCCATGTGATGCGCGTCGGCGGACAACCCCCACCCGGCCGCCTCGCAGTAGATCCGCGCCCCACGCGCGCGTGCGTGTTCCTCGGCCTCCAGGACGAGCACCCCCGCACCCTCCCCGTTCACGAACCCGTCCCGGTCCTTCCCGAACGGCCGTGACGGAGACGAGCCGTCCGCCAACCCCCGCGTGGACAACGCCCGCATCGCCGCGAACGACGCCATGATCGCCGGCGTGACGACCGCCTCCGCCCCGCCCGCGAGGGCGACGTCGATCCGGCCGTACCGTATGCGGTCGATGGCCGCCCCGATCGCCTCGGTGCCGGAGGCGCACGCCGCGGTGACCGTGCGCGCCTCCCCGGTGATGTGCAGATCGAGGGAGACCTGGGACGCGGCCTGCGAGGGCACGGTCATGGGAGTGGTGAGCGGCGAGACCGCGCGCGGCCCCTTGTCGCGCAGCTTGCGGTCGCCGCCGACGAGGACGGACGCGTCCCCGAGGATCGCCCCGAGACTGACCCCGACCCGCTCCGGATCGAGCCCGCTCTCCCGTGTGCCGCCCGCCACGAACCCGGCGTCACCCCACGCCTCCCGCGCGGCGAGCACCGCGAACTGCGCGGCCCGGTTCATCCGCCGCGCCGCCGCCCGCGGCAGCAACTCCGCCGGATCGACGGGCACCGTCCCGGCCACCCGCACGGGCAGCTCCGCGAACTCCTCCCCGTCCAGCTCCCGTATCCCGTGCCGCCCGTCGAGCAGCCCCCGCCACAGCTCGTCGACCCCGACCCCGAGCGGCGTGATCGCCCCCAGCCCGGTGACCACCACCCGCCGCGGCCCACCCACGGCCGCCACCCGCTCCGGCCGCGGACGATGCCGTACGACGGTCTCCGCGTCCGCCCATCCCCGCACCTCGGCGTCGGTGGCGACGTCCTCCGTAGCCGCGTCGAGGTCGCGATGCCACACGCCCCAACGCCGTTCGTACGACACCTCGTCCGCCCCGGGATCGACCACCCGCAGCGAGGTCACCCGGTCACCCTCCCGGAACGCGGCACCGGCGAGGTCGTCGGAGACGAGCCGCGGCACCGCCCCGACGTCCAGCCGCCGGCCCCCGCTGGTGACCCGCCGGTCGCGGCCGAGCACCTCGTCGTGGTCGATCCCGCCGAGCGGCGGCCGCAGGGTGACCCGGATCGTCTCGGGGGTCTCGGGGAGGGTGTGGGTGACGACGTACCAGCAGGCGCGTTCGGCGTCGTCGGGGGTCAGGGCGATCAGATCACCCGGGATGACCTCGGCCGCGCTCACCGGGTGCGGAGCGAAGGGAACTTGCGATGAATCGGATGAATTGGACATATCTCTACGTACTCCACGGGGACGGAACGGGCTTATGCCCTACGGCAAACCATCCCGAAGTGAACGGGATCAAATCGGAAAAAGCCACGGTTGAAAACTGAACCTGTTGCACCCTCCAGGCTCCCAAGATCCGCCCGAATAAAGCGAGTTGTCCGAGTTGATCACCGCGCTTATGTGTGGAACATCACTTTCGCGTCCGTAGCTCCCGCCCTCACACTCACTTGTTCCCTGGATTTAACGCGAGGCCCTCTGGCAACTCCCTTTCTACGCGCGTAACTTGAGCCGACTCCCCACAGGCACCCGGTATCGGCAGCTAGACGAAGTACGAGGAGACCGCCAGCGTGTCCAGACCTGAAGGGCGCAGACCCCGCGCCCGCCGCACCGCCCAAGCGATCGTCGCGGTGGGCGCGACGGGAGCATTCGCCTTCACCACCCTGCCCGCCGCGTCCGCAACTCCCTCCGCCTCGGCGGTGATTGCCGAGGTGTACGGCGGCGGTGGCAACTCGGGAGCCACCCTGACCCGGGACTTCGTCGAACTCGGCAACGCCGGTTCCACGGCCTACGACCTGTCGGGTTACAGCGTCCAGTACCTGCCCGGTACGCCTTCCTCCGGCTCCACTTGGCAGGTCACCGCCCTCACCGGCGCGATCGCCCCCGGCGCCCGCTACCTGGTCGGCGAGGGCACCGGCAGCGGCGGCACCACCGCGCTGCCCACCACCGACGCCGGCGGCTCGATCGCCATGAGCGCCACCACCGGCACGATCGCCCTGGTCTCCGGCACCACCGCGCTCACCTGCAAGACCGCCGCGGACTGCGCGGCCGACACCCGCATCGTCGACCTGACGGGCTACGGCACCGCGGTCGTCCGCGAGGGCAGCGGCCCGGCCACCGGCGCCTCCAACACGGCCGCGGTCGCCCGCGCCGACTCGCTCGCCGACACCGACGACAACGCGGCGGACTTCACCGCGGGCACCCCGTCACCGGTCAACTCGGCGGGCCAGACGCCCGGTTCGGGCGACGGCGGCGGTGGCGACGGCGGCTCGCCGACCGACCCCGGCACGGTCCGCGTGCACGACATCCAGGGCACGACCCGCCTCTCGCCGTACGCCGGCCAGACGGTCACCCGCGTCCCGGGCCTCGTCACCGGCGTCCGCTCCAGCGGCTCGCTCGGCTACTGGATCCAGGACCCGACGCCCGACACCGACCCGCGCACCAGCGAGGCCGTCTTCGTCTACACCGGCTCCACCAAGCCCACGGTGGCGGTCGGCGACTCGGTCCTGGTCACCGGCAAGGTCAGCGAGTACTACCCGAGCAGCACCAGCCAGTCGAACACCGAGATCACCGGCCCGACCACCACGGTCCTCTCCAGCGGCAACGCCCTCCCGGACGCCGTGACGCTGGACGCCACCTCGGTCCCGGACGCCTACATCCCGACCGCGTCCGGCGGCAGCATCGAGTCCCTCGCGCTCCAACCGACCGTCTACGCCCAGGACTTCTTCGAGTCCCTGGAGGGCATGCGGGTCACGTTCGCGGACGCCCGCGTGGTCGGCGCTTCGGATGCCTACGGCGAGCTGTGGGTCACGGTCAAGCCCGACGAGAACGCCACCGCCCGCGGCGGCACCCTCTACTCCTCCTACGACCAGCCCAACACCGGCCGTATCGAGGTCATGTCGCTCGACACCACCTCAACCTTCCCCGCCGCCAACGTCGGTGACGAACTGTCAGGTGTGACCACCGGTCCCCTCGACTACTCCACCTACGGCGGCTACAACGTCCAGGCCACCCAGCTCGGCACTCTCGTCGACAACGGCCTGAAGCAGGAAGTGACCCGCCGTCAGAAGAAGGACGAGCTGGCGGTCGCCACGTACAACGTGGAGAACCTGGACGCGCTCGACACCCAGGAGAAGTTCGACCGGCTCGCTGAGGGCGTCGCGGTCAACCTCAACTCGCCCGACATCGTGGCACTTGAGGAGATCCAGGACGACAACGGCGCGACGAACGACGGCACGGTGACGGCCGAGGGCACCCTGAAGCGGTTCACGGACGCGGTCCGCGCGGCCGGCGGCCCGGTCTACAAGTGGCGTTACATCTCGCCGACCAACGACGCGGACGGTG
Source organism: Streptomyces sp. MBT65 (assembly GCF_016612545.1). Lineage (GTDB taxonomy): Bacteria > Actinomycetota > Actinomycetes > Streptomycetales > Streptomycetaceae > Streptomyces. The sequence goes on from NZ_JAENRY010000224.1 coordinate 3,472, forward strand.
GCGAGCCCGGCGGCAACATCCGTCAGGTCTTCCTCTTCAACCCCAAGCGGGTCTCCTTCACCGACCACAAGGGCGGCGACGCGACCACCGCGACGAGCGTGGTGAGGACCCGCCACGGCGTCGAACTCACCTACTCCCCGGGCCGGATCGACCCGACCAACGCGGCCTGGGAGGACAGCCGCAAGCCGCTGGTCGGCGAGTTCACCTTCCAGGGCGAGCAGGTCTTCGTCGTCGCCAACCACTTCATCTCCAAGGGCGGCGACCAGCCGATCCACGGCCGCTACCAGCCCCCGGCCCGCAGCTCCGAGACCCAGCGCGCGGCCCAGGCGGCGGAGGTCAACACCTTCGTCAAGTCCCTGCTCGCGGCGGACAAGAACGCCAAGGCGATCGTGCTGGGCGACCTGAACGACTACGAGTTCTCCCAGACGGTGACCACGCTGACGGCCGACAAGGTCCTCAAGCCGCTGATCACCACCCTCCCCGCCGCCGAGCGCTACACCTACGTCTACGACGGCAACTCCCAGACCCTGGACCACATCCTGACCAGCCCCGCGGTGACGTCCTTCAACTACGACGTCGTGCACATCAACGCGGAGTTCGCGGACCAGGCGAGCGACCACGACCCGCAGATCGTCCGGATCGACGTGTCGAAGTGCGGTAGGCACTAACGCTGTTGCAGGCCGGGCAGGGCACCCCCTTATGGGGCGTGCCCTGCCGGTCCCGGCCAGCTACAACGCGCCCGCACTCGCAAGACACACAAGCCCCTCAGACGCCAAGGCGCACACCCCGGTCCACCACACTCCGCCCCGTCACCATGACCAGCCCGACCCCCACGGCCAACCCCAGCGCAGGCAGCACCGGAAACCGCCCGCCGTAGGCGAACCCATGCCCCGCGAACCAAATCAGCGCACTCACACTCGCCGCCATCCCGCCCCACAACGCCCAAGGCCGACGCGGGAGATCACCGGGCCGCGTCCGCTCGTAGACCACGGAGAGCGCCCGCTCCAACGGCCGCAGCGCCCCTACGACCCCCACCAACACGCCCCCGAGCACAACCAGCCACGGCACCCGCAGCACCCACCAACTCCCGGACCCATACGCCGGTTCGGGAGCGAGCCCGGTGAGATAGAAGGCCGCGGCGACGATCAGCACCGGCAGCATGTGCCACAGGTAGAGCGTCATACTGGCACCGCCCAACGGCCTTACCAGCCGCCAGAGTTGAGGGCGCTCCAGCAGCTCTCGCAGCGCGGGCGCGAGCAGCAGCGCCAGCCCGACCTGCCCAACTGACCACGCCAGCATGGCCGCTGACGGGGGATTGGTGTTGCTGGGACTCTGCCCGGTGACGAGAATCAGGCTCACCGGGAAGGGCCCGAGCCAGACCAGCGCGGCGAAGGCGAGCGCACCGCCCGCAGCCATGAACGCGGGCAGGGCGGACCGCTCGGTGAGGAGCATGTCCCGCCAGCAGAAGCCCAGTTGATAGGCGACGCCCCATACGAGCACGTAGTTCAGCAGTCCTACGACGGGTGCGTGCACGGTGACCACCAACAGGTCGGCGACGAGCGCGACCGTGCCCATCACCACCGGCACCCGCAGCCCCCAGCGCCGATGTGCCGTATGCAGCAACGGAGTTGCCGCGCTCAGCAGCAGATACACCGGCAGGAACCAGAACTGCATGGCCATGGCCCACCCGACGAGCGCGAGGATGCCGGGGTCCACCCCGACCGCCGAGCAGATCGCCACGGCGGTCAGCACCAGCCCGCTGTACACCCCGGCCGGCAGCAGCAGCCGTAGCGCACGCTGCCCCACCCATCCGGTGGCGGTACGGCCTTCGGCCCGGGCACGGGCCCAGGAGCCGCCCGCCGCGTGGCCGCCGGCCAGGAAGAACAGCGGCATGATCTGGAAACCCAGGGTGAGCCACTGCGTCCAGGGCACGGTCGCGAGCAACTCCGGTGCGCTGATGGCCCCGTCGGGCGCGCGCACCAACCCGGTGATCAGCCAGTGCCCGAACACCACCAGCACGATCGCCCACGCCCGCAGAAAGTCGACGTAGCGATCCCGGCCCCCGCTCAAGTCCCCCATGGGACGCCATGGTGCCGTGGACACAGGGCAGTTGGGGCGGACGTGCGCTCTCCCGCAACCAATCCGTGCCCGTCACGACACCCGCGCCCGGCGCCCGTTTCTCTTGACCCGCCCTTGCCTTGACTCGCTCCTGTCAACGCTGCTTCCCTGAGCCCACACATCGAATTGGTCTGCACCAATATCGATCAGGGATTGAATCGATTCACCCCCCACTCCTCCCTGGAGGTCGCGCATGCGTACCCGATCGAGATCCCGTTCCCTGCCCGGCTCGTTGTTGCGTTCCCTGCCCCGCTCCCCGCTCCGATCCCTCTTCTCCGCCGCCCTGTTGACCGGTGCTCTCGCGGCGGGCGGACTCACCTCGGCGGCACCCGCGTCGGCGGCCTCCGCCCCGAACGCCTGGCCCGCCCATGTCTTCGCGCCGTACTTCGACGCGGGCTCGGGAAACGTTTCCCTCACGGACGTAGCCAACAACTACGGCACCAAGTTCTTCACCGCCGCGTTCGTCGACGGCCCCGGCTGCCAGTGGCAGGTGCCGGTCCGGTCCGCCCTCCAGTCGCAGATCGACGGCATCCGCGGCCTGGGCGGCGACGTCTCCGTGTCCTTCGGCGGCTACACCTCCGACACCGCGCTCACCGAGATCGGCGACTCCTGTTCCAGCCCCGAGGCGGCGGCCGCGCAGATCGAGAGCGTCATCACCACCTTCAACCTCTCGCACGTCGACTTCGACATCGAGTCGGCGTCCCTCACCAACTCCACCGGCATCGACCGCCGCGACAAGGCCCTTGCCCAGGTGCGCAGTTGGGCCGCCAGTAACGGCCGCGCACTGTCGATCTCCGTCACCCTCCCCGCCCTCCCCAGCGGCCTGTCCGGCGACGGCGTCAACGTGTTGAACAACGCCCGTTCCAACGGCTTCACCCCGGACGTCGTCAACCTCATGACCATGAACTACGGCTCCTCGGGCACCGACATGGGCAACGCGGCCAACACGGCCGTGGACGCGGCGGCGGGCCAGGTCGCGAGCGCGTTCGGTATCTCCACGTCCGCCGCGTACGCCAAGCTCGGCAACATCCCGATGATCGGCCAGAACGACAGCGCGGGCGAGGTCTTCACCCTCGGCAACGCCCGCAGCGTGGAGGCCTTCGACGCCTCGCGGGGGATCGCGCTCACGTCGTACTGGTCGCAGAACCGCGACAACGGCGGCTGCGCGGGCTCGACTTCGGCGCAGAGCACGTGCAGCGGGGTCAGCCAGAACTCGGGTGACTTCGCGCGCATCTTCCAGGCGTTCACCTCCGGCAGCAGCGGTGGCGGTGGCGGCACGGGCTCAACTGTGCAGTCCCTGCCGGGGACTTGGGCCCAGTGCGCGAGCGAGAACGGCACGTGCGCGGTCAGCGGGACGACGGCCGTGGCGTACGGCGCGAGCGGCAGGTTCAACTACGCGACGGAGACCGGCTCCACGCCCTGCACCAACGCGGTCTTCGGCGACCCGATTTCCGGCACGGCCAAGTCCTGCTACGGCCAGGCCGCCCCACCCGCGACCAACGTCTGGACGTCCTGCGCGTCCGAGGGCGGCACCTGCGCCTTCTCGGGGGTGATGACGGTGGCGTACGGCGCCGGCGGCTCGTTCACCTACGCGACCCTGCCCGGCGGTGCGGCGTGCTCCAACGCGGTCTTCGGCGACCCGGCCGCCGGCACCGCCAAGTCCTGCTACCTGATCGGCGCACCGCCGTCCTTCGCCATGTGGACCAACTGCGCGGCGGAGGAGGGCACTTGCACCTTCTCCGGCACCCACGAGGTGGCGTACGGCGCGGCCGGACGGTACGTGTACCGGTCCGTGTCCGGGTCCACCGGGTGCGGCAACGGGGTCTTCGGAGACCCAATCTCCGGCACCGCGAAGTCCTGCTACGTGCAGTAGTCGGTGAGGCGGCTCGGCTCTTCGCGGCCGACGGGTTGAACGTTTCAATCCGCCGGCCGTCGAGTTCCCCCGGTTCCGCCAAGCCCAACAGCACTCATCTCACGAGTCTCACGAGTCTCACGAGTCTCACGAGACTCACGAGACTCATGTGTCTCACGTGTCTCACGAGGAAGGCCGGACGATGTTCAGATCGAGGAAGACCGGCACGACCGTACGCCCGCCGCGCACGAGGCAAGTGATCTGGCTGGCGGCCCTGACTCCGATCGTGGCCCTGCTCTACGGCGTCACGACCACCCAGCCCGCGACCGCGGCCGCCCCCGGAGCCCCTTCCGGCTGGTCCACCGTCTTCACCGACGACTTCAACGGCTCGGCGGGATCGGCCCCTTCGTCGGCCGACTGGAAGTTCGACACCGGCCCGGGTTCGAGCTTCGGCACCGGTGAGATCGAGACGATGACCGACTCGACCGCCAACACCCACCTCGACGGCAACGGCAACCTGAACATCACCGCGCTGGGCTCCGGCAGTTCATGGACCTCGGGGCGGATCCAGACCCCGACCGCGAACGTGGGCGCACCGGCCGGCGGCCAGCTGGAGGTCACCGCTTCCATCCAACAGCCAGGCCCCGCAAGCGGGTTGGGCTACTGGCCCGCGTTCTGGATGCTGGGCCCCGGCCAGTGGCCGGAGAACGGCGAGATCGACATCATGGAGGACGTCAACGCCCTCTCCGACGTGGCCGGCACGATCCACTGCGGCACCTCCCCGGGCGGCCCCTGCAACGAGGGCACGGGAATCAGCAGCGGCCTGCGCGCCTGTCCGGGTTGCCAGAGCGGCTTCCACACGTACTCGATGATCCTCGACCGCACCGACACCGCAGCGGAGACGATCACCTTCTACCTGGACGGCAGCGCCTACTACACGGTCACCGAGGCCCAGGTGGGCACCGCCACCTGGCAGGCGGCCTTCGACCACAACCAGTCGATCATCCTAGACTTGGCGATGGGCGGGGCGTTCCCCGACGCGGCCTGCGGCTGCATCACGCCCACGTCCTCGACGACATCGGGCGGCACACTGAGCGTCGACTACGTGGCCGCGTACACCACGACGGGAAGCGCCACGGGCTCCACCAGCCAAGCCCTGCCCGGCACTTGGACTCCATGCGCGGCCGAGAACGGAACCTGCGCACTCAACGGCACGTCGGCCGTGGCCTTCGGAGCGAACGGCCGCTTCAACTACACGACGGCAACCGGCTCAACTCCCTGCACCACGGGAGTCTTCGGCGACCCGTCCTCCGGGGTGGTGAAGTCCTGCTACGCGGAGACGGCACCCCCGGCGACGAACGTCTGGTCCCCGTGCGCGTCCGAGAACACGACCTGCTCCTTCTCCGGCGTGATGACGGTCGCGTACGGCGCGGCGGGTTCGTACCGCTACGCGACCCTGCCGGCCGGCACCTCCTGCACCAACACGGTCTTCGGTGACCCGATCCCGGGCACCGCGAAGTCCTGCTACCTCGTCGGCGCACCCCCGACCTTCACGACCTGGACGAACTGCGCGGCGGAGAACGCCATTTGCTCCTTCTCCGGCACCCACGAGGTGGCGTACGGGGCGAACGGCCAGTACTTCTACGGCTCGCTCAGCGGCGGCACGCCTTGCACGAACGGGGTGTTCGGCGACCCGGCATCAGGAACGCCGAAGAACTGTTACTACCAGTAACAATATGCAGGTGGGAGGCCTGCCGTTACTCACTTTCGGGTGACGCTCCCAACGGGCCTGGGGTGGCGCACCCTGGCGATTACGGAACCCGGTCCAGTGCCCGCAAGGCCCGTCCGCTCACCAGGGCGTCAACCTGGTGCATCACGCGCATAAATGGACGGTACAGGTGACAGTCAGGGAAATACGACTGACTCGTAACACGATCCACGTATCGCTCATATCCCGTCGGCACGGTGGAGAAGGTGTGGGTGTGCGGCCAACAGGCCGCCACCCGCACACCGCACAGCCCGGGGTACGGCCGTAGCCGTATCCAGGGAGGTGCCCGCACCATGCTGGGGGAACCCGTGACCTCTTCACCTTCCGTGTCCGTCCGCCGTCTGGCCGCAGCCGCTCTCGCGGCCGGTGCTCTCGTCGGCGCGGCGGCACTGCCGGCGACCGCGGCCGACCGCGCGCCCCGGACGAGCGTGGAGATCAGCCGCGTGCAGGCCGACTCGCCGGGACAGGACGACCGCTCTGCCCGTTCGCTGAACAACGAGTGGGTGGAGATCACCAACCACAACCGCCGCAGCGTCAACCTCGACGGCTGGAAGCTCTCGAACAAGGACGGCAAGACCTACGTCTTCCGCCACTACCGCCTCGACGGCCACGCCACCGTCCGCATCCACACCGGAAAGGGCCGCGACACCGCCAAGGACGTCTACCAGGACCGCCGCGACTACGTCTGGGACAACCGCTCCGACACCGCGACCCTCCGCAACGACCACCGCCGCCTCGTCGACGACAAGTCGTGGGGCGGCCGTAACGGCGGCGGCCACGGGGGCGGCGGCCACAACGGCGGCGGTCACGGGGGCGGCGACCAGGGTGGCGGCCACAACGGGGGCGGTCACGGCGGTGGCGGTCACAACGGAGGTGGCGGTCACAACGGCGGTGGCAACGACGGCGGCGGTCACGGGGGCGGCGGCCACCACTGAACGACCCGACCCGCACCACTCCGTCATGACACCCTCGCGGTGACGTGACATCCGCGGCGCGCTTCCCCGGCCAGGGGTGGCGCGCCGCTGGCGTGCCCGCCCCTGTCGAGGCACGTCCGGCAGGTCTGGGTAGCCTCGTTCTGCCGACCACACGGCAGGGACGGGGGCGTTCACACGATGGCGAAGAAGCCGGTACGTGCGGCACTGGGAGACATCTGGCTCAAGTGCCAGGTCTGCCAAGGAGATCTGTTCCGCGACCGGGGCGTCCTGCTCAACAGCACCGGCATGGAATTCATGAAACTGGCCTGGGCCGACGAGAACGCCACCGGCCTGATCTGCTGGCGATGCGGCTACGTCCACCTGTTCGTGAACAAGGACATCAAGTTGTACCGGGCGGACAAGTAGGGCCACTCGCGGAACCAAGTGGGTTGGCCGGCAGGCGTGTTGGGTCGCTGGCTGGGGCTGGGGCTGGGGCTGGGGTGGACAGGCGAGCACCACGAGTCCCCGAGTAACTCACCGCGCCCCACCCCTGCGCGGCGCGTCTCCATCGTCCCGCCAACTGGCCCGACGGCGTTGGATCGCTGAGGGGCTCGGACTCGACACTTACACCGCGCCGGACCCGCTCTTCGGTTTGGGCATGTCCACATCCTTACGCATAGCCCCCTGGCACTGTCAGCTTGTTGCTGTGGTGTAGGCGCCGGACAAAGTACTGGTTGAGGGGCGGCCGAGAAGAAGGTGCCGTGCTTCGGGGAAATCCCGCGCGCTCTCGTCTGCAAGTCCTTCATGCTGACGGGCATGCACCCTCGTGACAAAGAGATATGGCTGGCGATCGACCAGGGCCTCCGAGCGATCGACTGGGAGGCGTGGTTCGGTTGCCCTGAGGGCGCTAACTATCTCTCCCCCGCAGGTCACGAGGTGACCACACGCGCTGTGGCTGGCCTCACTGCGTTCTTCCAGAGTCGCTGGCTGCCCAAGGCGGTGACCCCCTTGCCCGCCTCAGGCAAGGCCAGCGACACCTTCGTCGGTCTGGGTCGAGCAGCGCCGGTACTCCAGATCATGAACGGAGCCGAGCCGGGAGCATGGGTGGAGGCGGTCAGGTGGTGGGCCGCGTATGCCTACCTGGAGGAAGCCGAGGTGCCCGGCCTTACCTCGGTCAGACGGGATGCCCGCCGCGACGTCACCCTGTCCCGGTTCCTACACACCCAGACGCAGGCCCGGCTTGCGCTCATCGGGGCGGCCCGCGGACTCCCGGTCGAGTTGGAGCCGACGAAGGCCAGCGGCGGCCCCGGAGACGTCCGTATAGGCCCGGTCTTCATCGAGGTCGTCACCTTCGCTGAGGACCAGAAGCTCCAGGACTACGAGAGGTTCCGCCAAAGCTGCGGGATGCACCTCCGCACCCTGGAAAGGGACCTCGACATCTACTGGGAAGGCGACTTCCCCGAACTCCTTAACGGTGACGACTTCCAGACGTGGAAGAAGCGGACCGAGGAAGCCGCCCAACATTGCGCGGCTTCGGAGGCTGCGGTCGACGTCCTCAGCAGCGCAGGGAGGCGCCTGACCGTCAACCCCGGAAGAGCTCCTCAGGGCACCACGCTGACCGGGGAGACCGTAGAGAGCGACCAGGGCAAGCGGCTCCTGGGCAAGGTGCGGGGCAAATGCGCCAAGACGCAGGGAGCGGGCACCGCGTGGATCTGGGTGGAGGACCACAGCGGCCTCTTCCACTTCCCGATGCCCTTCGCTGACTTCTCGCTCGCCGCCAAGACCGACGCGCTCGCAGACCTGCTGGGGCCACTCCTGGGGGAGTACGTCCACGTCGCCGGGATCATCGTCTCGAACGCGGCCCGCCGACGCCAGCCGCTTCCCCTGGACGAAGACGCGCTTCGCCCAGCCGCGCAGGGGTTCCGGCGGGGCCTGCCCCTCGACAGGGTTCGCGAGACGATCGTGATCCCGCGGAGGATCATTCTGCCTGAACAGACGAACCTGATCGCCAGAATGTGCGATGCCGAAGCTGCGTCACTCGACTGGGCTTTGGGGAGGCTCGGTGTTTCCGGGGGTGTGACGTCGCTGCTGACTGACTCCTCGACACCGCGCCGAGTTTCCCCACTATGGACGCCGTGAGCAGGCCTCGGCGGCATAAGACCTGGGATTCGGCAACTCATCAGAGTTCTCGATGACTCCGATCCCCACCTTGTATTTACGGGACAGTCTTGGGGACCCTAGGGGTGCTTTCCGTAGACCTCATAGTTCGGCGAATTGTTCGCTCCATCGGTGCAACCTTCCATCCAGATGGCCCGGTCGCTGACGTCGTCGGGCATCTGATCGCCGCACTCTTCATGGATTGTGGCTTGCGGTGGTTCTTCAGATCCGGTGCACGACATGAGGTACTCCGCGGTGTCCGTGATGCTCCCATCGGTGCACTCAGGACCCTTGGGCGGCGGCTGGTAGGCCTGGGCTACCTGGGCGCCAGCGTCAAAGGCGTCCCAGTAGGTGTCCTCCCGCGAGGCTGAACAGCCTGTTGCGGTGAGGACACTGATCGAAGCCAGCACAACCCCGATGAAAAGGCGCTTCACGCCGTCTCCTTGAAGAAGGGGATCTTGATGCGTCACGTGCGTCGGAACCGTGTCGTGTGTATCGCAGATGGTGCGCGAACAGTGAGAGAGAACGAGAAAGAGCGGGAGTCAGTGAGACTGACTCCCGCTCTCTCATCTAGGCATCCGCTCAGCTCAGCGCGTGATTCTTGCTGGCTGTGTGGCGAGTGCCCCCGGCAGGATTCGAACCTGCGCACACGGCTCCGGAGGCCGTTGCTCTATCCCCTGAGCTACGGGGGCGTGTCGGTCGCGGTGTTTGCGGCGACGGGTAGAACCCTACCAGCTACCTACGGGTGTTCATGAACAGGTTTCCCGGTGGTCAGGGAGGGGTGTTGGGGCGCTCGCAGGGGGTGGAAGTGGGGAAAACCCGGACGCGGTGGCCGGTCCGGACCTACTCTCGAGTTGTGCCAGGCGCGTCGGGTCGGGTGCTTGTTGTGGACGACAACAAGGTCATCCGGCAGTTGATCAGGGTCAATCTCGAGCTGGAGGGTCTCGAGGTCGTGACCGCGGCCGATGGTGCCGAGTGTCTGGACGTCATCCATCAGGTGCGGCCCGATGTCGTGACCCTCGATGTGGTCATGCCTCGGCTGGACGGACTGCGCACTGCCGCTCGGCTGCGCAGCGACCCCCGGACCCGTGACCTCCCCCTCGCCATCGTCAGCGCCTGTACCCAGTACGAGGTCGACAGCGGGCTCGACGTCGGCGTCGACGCGTTCCTCGCCAAGCCCTTCGAACCTGCCGAACTCATCACTCTCGTACGGCAGTTGATCGAGCGCGGGCGGCGTGACCCACGTGGCCCGGCGGACGGCCTCTCCATCAGCGATGCCCTCGGCGCCAGTGCCAGCGCCCGTGCCAGCACCGGTGAGGGTGAGCGCGCTGGGCGTAGCGGCGGCTGAGGCCCCCACGCACGACAGGGTCCTCGCCCGCATGCGACAGGGTCCTCGTCTCCTATACACGCGCCCCTGATTCACGCTCCCTCGCCATGGGACGGCCCGCTCCCCGTACCAACCCCCCGCGTCCACATCCCGGACCTCCGCCCAAACCGGCTGGCCTACCC
>NZ_JAENRY010000225.1 GCF_016612545.1 Streptomyces sp. MBT65
CACCGGAACGGACACAAGGAAATGACGGACCGTCACTTTCTGAGCGGCACGGAGCCCGACCCCGCACACGACGCCGGGCACCCCGAACCCCCGCCCCGCGTCGGCTTCTTCACCGACACCTCCGTGTGCATCGGCTGCAAGGCCTGCGAGGTCGCCTGCAAGGAGTGGAACGCCATTCCGGAGGACGGCCTCTCCCTCACCGGCACGAGCTACGACAACACCCAGGGCCTCGGCGCCTCCACCTGGCGCCACGTCGCCTTCATCGAACAGCAGAAGCCTCAGGTCCCGGCGCCGGAAGGACGTACCCAACTCCGCCTGGTCGAAGCCGAGTCGGAGCCTCCCGCCGAGCCCGGGGAGATGCGCTGGCTGATGTCGTCCGACGTGTGCAAGCACTGCACCCATGCGGCCTGCCTCGACGTCTGCCCCACCGGCTCCCTCTTCCGCACCGAATTCGGCACGGTCATCGTCCAGGAGGACATCTGCAACGGCTGCGGCTACTGCGTGCCCGCCTGCCCGTACGGCGTCATCGAGCAACGCCCCGAGGACGGGCGGGCGTTCAAGTGCACCATGTGCTACGACCGCCTCGGCGCCGGCCAGGAACCCGCCTGCGCCAAAGCCTGCCCGACCGAGTCCATCCAGTTCGGCCCGCTGGACGAACTGCGCCAACGAGCCGCGCTGCGTGTGGACCAGTTGCGCGAGGCGGGCGTGGACGGCGCTCACCTCTACGGTCAGGAACCCGACGACGGCGTCGGCGGCGACGGCGCGTTCTTCCTGCTCCTCGACCGGCCGGAAGTCTACGGGTTGCCTCCGAACCCGGTCGTCACCACCCGCGACCTCCCCGCGATGTGGAAGCACGCCGGTGCGGCGGCCCTCTCCCTGGTCGGAGCCTTCGCCGTCTCCTTCGCACTGCCCGGACTGCTGCGCAGGAAGGCGACACGGTGAACGACTCCGCGAACGGTTCCGGACAAGGCACGCGGCAGGGGCGTCGCAAGCGGCGCGGGGAGCAACTCATGGTCCCGCGCGCCGAGTTCGAGTCGTACTACGGACGCCCCATCATCAAGGCACCGTCCTGGGGCGCCCAGGACATCGCCGGGTACTTCCTCCTGGGTGGGCTGGCCGGGGCGGGCTCCGTGCTCGCGGCGGGCGCCCAGCTCACGGGACGTCCGACCACCGCCACGGCGATGAAGGTGTCCTCGCTCGCCGCCGCGCTCGTGCACGACCTCGGGGTGCCGAGCCGGTTCCCGAACATGCTCCGGGTGCTCAAGCCGACCTCGCCCATGAGCGTGGGGTCGTGGCTCCTCGCCGGCTATGGACCGGCGGCCGGTGCGGCGGCCCTCACCGCCGTCACCGGGCGACTGCCCAGGGCCGGGGCCGCCGCGACCGCCGCCGCGGCGCTGCTCGGACCGGCGATCGCCTCGTACACGGCCGTCCTGGCGGCGGACACCGCCGTGCCCGCCTGGCACGGCGCGCACCGCGAACTCCCCTATCTGTTCGCGGCGTCCGCGACGGCGGCGGCCTCCGGAATGGCCCTGCTCGTCGGTCCGCTGTCCGAGTCGGCACCCGCGCGTTGCGCCGCGGTGCTCGCCGCCGGTGCGGAGGAGGTCGCGACCCGGGCTGCCGAGCGACGCCTCGGCATGGTCGCGGAAACCTACCGCCAGGGCCGTGCCGGAACCCTGCTCCGCGCTGCCCGACTGCTCACCGCGACCGGCGCCACGACCGGCCTGCTGCTCGGCCGCCGCAGCCGCCCGGCGGCAGTCGTCGCGGGCCTCGCCCTCCTCGCGGGCTCGGCCTGTACCCGCTTTGGCATCTTCGCGGCGGGAGTCGCCTCGGCCGAAGACCCGAAGTACACGGTCGTGCCCCAACGCGCAGCCGCGACCCCCGGCGCGGCTGAGAATGAGAACTGACCGCTCCAGGACGTACACACGGTTCCCCGGCGCCCGCAGTCCGTCGAAACCGTCGGACTGCGGTCAGGGACAGTCCAGTTGAACAGGCGCGTATCTGGACACGTCGGCGGTTCAGGCTCCGGGGCGCAGCAGGGTCTTGATCATGCCGTCCTGCTTGGCCTGGAACGCCGCGTACGCCCGCGGCGCCTCTTCCAACGGCAGGTGGTGGGTGGCGAAACCGTCCACGCCGAGAGGGTCCTGATCGGTCAGCAGCGGCAGGATCTCCGGCACCCAGCGCCACACGTTCGCCTGCCCCATCCGGAACTGGAGCTGCTTGTCGAACATGCGCAGCAGCGGCAGCGGGTCCATGGCCCCGCCGTACACGCCGGAGAGCGAGACGGTCCCGCCACGCCGTACGAGATCGATCGCCGCGTAGAGCGCGCCCAACCGATCCACGCCCGCCTTCTCCATGAACGGCTGGGCCAGCGTGTCGGGCAGGAGTCCGGTCACCCACTGGGCGGCCTTGGTCCCCGCGTTGCCGTGCGCCTCCATGCCGACCGCGTCGATCACGGCGTGGGTGCCGCGCCCGTCGGCCAGTTCGCGCACCGCGTCCCCGAGGTCCTTCTCGTGACGGCGCAGGTCCAGGCAGGTTACTCCATGCGCGGACGCCCGGTCGAGGCGTTCGTCGACCAGGTCGACGCCGATGACCAGGCCGGCGCCCCGGTGCTGGGCGATGCGCGCGGCCATGTCGCCGATCGGGCCGAGTCCGAGCACGGTGAGCGATCCGCCGGGCGGCACCGCCGCGTACTCGACGGCCTGCCAGGCGGTCGGCAGCACGTCGGAGAGGTAGACGAAGCGGTCGTCGGGCGGACCTTCGGGCACCTTGACCGGGAGAGCGTTGCCGAACGGCACCCGCAGGTACTCGGCCTGTCCGCCCGGTACCTGCCCGTACAGCTTGGTGTAGCCGAACAGGGACGCGCCGGAGCCGTACTCCCGCACCTGCGTCGTCTCGCACTGCGAGTGCAGGCCCTGGGAGCACATGAAGCAGGTGCCGCAGGAGATGTTGAACGGGATGACGACCCGGTCCCCGGGGACGAGGGCGCGCACCTCGGGGCCGACCGCCTCGACGACGCCCATGGCCTCGTGGCCCAGGATGTCGCCCTGGTCCAGGAACGGCCCGAGGACTTCGTACAGGTGCAGGTCCGATCCGCAGATGCCGGTGGAGGTGATCCGTACGATCACGTCGTCGGGCTGTTCGATCAGGGGGCCGGGACCGTCTCCACCCGGACGTGGGGCTGTGGAGAGGGATCAGCTGGGCGGGTAGGGCGCGCTCTGGAGCAGGCTCGCCAGATGGACGGCGTTGGCGGCGAGCGTCTTGGTGGTGGCGGCGACGGCTTCGGGGGTCTTGTCGAGGTCCTGGTAGTCGGTGCTCTGCTGGGCTTCGCCGACCCAGTAGGTGACCGCGCCGGGCGGCAGGGAGAACCCGAGGTCGTTGAGCCCCTGGAAGAGGTCGGCGCTCACCTTGTGCGCCCCGTCCTCGTTGCCCACGACGGCCACCAACCCGACCTTCCCGTAGGGCAGTTGCCGGCCCTGTTCGTCGGTCTCGGAGATGTCGGCGTTGAGCCGCTCCAGCACGCGCTGGCAGAGGCTGGCGGGGTGGCCGAGCCAGATCGGGGTGGCCAGCAGGACGATGTCGGCGGCCATCACCTTGTCCCACAGCTGCGGCCAGTCGTCGCCCTCCCCCAGGTCGCGGGCGATGCCGGGGCGGATGTGGTGATCGGCCACCCGGATCGTCTCGCCCTGGACACCGAGGTCGGCGAGCTCGGACATGACCTGTCCGGCGAGGCGGTGGCTGCTGGAAGGGGCGGGGGAAGCGGTGAGCGTACAGACGAGTGCCACGGCGCGGATCATGAAAACTCCCGGTGGGGGTGGGGAGGCCGGAGGGGGTCCGGCCTCGGACGCGGAGCAGGTTCTTGTTCCTGCCGTCCTGGAGGGCTCCGAGTACCCGGGATTCCAGGTTCGACGCGAGCGGTGCCGCGAGCGCGTCGGACCCACCCTTAACGCGTAATGGTCCATTTGAGTTGTTTCCTATTTTCCCAGCAGCGCCTCACCACGTTCTTTGACTTTCCATGACATTCATTACGGGCTCGACGGAAAAGTACGACAATCATTCTGGCCCGAAGGAGTCCAGCATGATCATGTCCTCTTTCCTCCGCTCCCGTAGTGCCCTCGGGAGTGCCGCGGTGACCGCCGTCCTCGCCGGTGCCACCGTCGCGGGAGCCGGAGCGGCCTACGCCGCTCCGGGGGACAGCGGCAACATCGACATCCGCTCGGTCGACTGGCACTCACGCGGCAGCGACGGAGTCGAGGTCTGCGAGTTCGTCCTCGTCGCGAGCAACTTCGAGTCGTTCCCGGCGGTCGCCTGGACGATCACCGCGCAGCCCCCGACCATCCCGCCCGGCGACACACTGCAAAGCACGCTGCCGCTGATCAACGGCTCGGCGCACAGCGCGAAGTACCTTCTCCCGCACGGCACGTACCAGCTGGTGTGGACCACCCCGTCGGGCCCCAAGCAGAGGCGGTTCGCGGTGGACTGCCGCCGCCACGCCCAGCCCGCACGGCCGGAACAGCAGAGCCGTGGTCCCGCCGCGATCGTCCCGGGCCGCGAGTACAACAAGCCCACCGGCGGTGTGCCCGCCGGCGGCGGAGGCGTCCCGGACATGGAGAACCTCAGCTCCGAGAGCGACTCGAACGCCGGGACCACCACCGCGCTGACCGCCGGCGGGATCGCCGTCGCGGCGCTCGTCATGGTCCGCCGAGCCTCGCGCCGCCGTGCCCGCCACGACGCATAGCCATCATCGACGCCCACGACCACGGCGACGACGAGGCCCCACTCGTGCGGTCCGCCTGTCGATGACGCTGTGTGCGACCTTCTCGCTGGTGACGGGCGTCGTCTGGACGTTTTCGGACACCTCCGACACTCCTGCGGTCACCGCCGCCCGCGCCAATGACGCCGCGGGCGGCGGCGCTCCCCCGGCCCGACAGGCCCCGCACGCACCCCTGGCACGCTCCGTCCCGGTGAAGATCTCCATTCCCGCCATCTTCATCGAGGCCCCGGTGACCGACCTGGACCTCGACAAGAGGGGGAAGCTGGGGGCTCCGCCACTGGGCAGGCCGAAGGTGGTGGGCTGGTTCCGCGGCGGTCCGTCACCCGGCGAGGCGGGAACGTCCCTGATCGTCGGTCATCGCGACACCAGGACCGGGCCGGCGATCTTCCTCAACCTCAACGCCCTGCACCCGGGTGACTCGGTGAAGGTCACCCGGGCGGACCGGACGACCGCCGTCTTCACTGTCGACGAGGTGAAGAGGTACGCCAAGGACAAGTTCCCCGACAACAAGGTGTACGGAGCCACCAACCGCCCCGAACTTCGACTCATGACGTGCGGCGGAAACTTCGACAAGAAACACGGCTATTCGGCCAACGTCGTCGTCTTCGCCCACCTGGTCTCGGTCAAGAAACAGAAATCCTGAGCACGAAAAGTGACGCGGAAACGGCCGGCACCTCAAAGGCGAGGTGACCGGCCCGCCCGCGTGTCCGGGGCGAGGAGGTCATCAGCGTCGGGGGTTGGTCGGCGGCCATGCACCGACGAGGGACCAGCCGTACGCGAAGGCGAAGCACGACGACATCGACAACCGCTCGTCGAGAAGGCCGCGGGCGGCGGGACACCCGTGATGGACGGAGGCCCGGAGGATCCGGCGGGGCGCGGCGCGCGACCTCCCCAGGCAGTACGCCGCCCCCGCCATCGCGCTGCGATTACCCGCGAACTGCCGCCCTACGCCCGTCCGGAGGCGCGTACACGCCCTGCGCGACGTCCGAAGGGCACCATGACAAGGCGCAGGCTCAGGGGCTCGCTCGACGACTCGCGCAGTCGGGACTGTGCCGGTCCAGACACAGGACGGTGGCGTCGTCTTTCGGCAGGCCGCCGTTGTAGGCGTCGGTGACCGCGGCGACCAGGGCGCGTACGACGTCGCGCGGATGCTCGGCGCGATCGTATGGAGCAAGGCGGGGAGGTCGACCGTTTCGGCCTGGCGTTCCTGCATGCCGTCGGTATAGAGGAGGAGGCGGTCGCCGGGGCGCAGGTCGAGGTCCTGTACTTGGTAGGGACCCTGTTCCGGCAAACCGAAGAGCAGGTTCACAGCCAGGCGCAGTTCCTCGACCGTGCCGTCGCTCAGCCGCAGCGGCCAGGGATGGCCGGCATTGACCAGCTGGGCGCTGCTCCCGTCCAGGGCGATGCGCAGCAGTTGGCCGGTGGCGAACGTCCGGCGGCCGTGGTCGAGGAGGGCGCGGTGGGTCTGGCGGGCCTGTTCGGCGAGGTCCGCTCCGGCGCGGCGGGCGCCACGGGAGGCGTTGACCAGGAGGGTGGGCACGAGCGAGGCGTTGACGTCTTGGCCCATGGCATCGATACCGGCAGATGCAGGGTGTCACGGTCGAGGCTGTAGTCGTAGGTGTCTCCGGCGATGCCGGAGGCCGGGATCAGGGCGCCCGCGAGGGTGAACTCGGGGGCCTTCGCAGGAAGCGGCCGAGGCAGGAGCTGGCGCTGGATGTCCGCGGCCGGACTGACCGAGGTGGTGCGGTTGCCCCAGTGGTACAGGTCGGTGGAGCGGCGGTCGGTGACGATGATGTACGCCAGCGCGTGCGCAGCCTCCTCGACCTGCTCCAGCACGTCCTCGGTGACCCCGTCCAAGAACAGCTCCAGAACGCCGATGGTGTCGCCGCGGTTGGTGACCGGGGCAAGCACCCGCTGTCCATCCTCGCTCCTCGGGGCCCGCACCACCTTCTGGGTGCGCAGCACCTCGTCGTAGACCCCTCGGCCGGCCAACGGGACCTGCACGGCGCGGTGTTCGGGCCGCCCAGCCACCGTGTTCCCGACTCGCAGCAGGCGCTGTCCGACGATGTCCACGAACAGGAACGACACGTACCGCGCACCGAACCGGTCACGCAGATTCCGCGCCACGACATCGAGGGAGTCCACCGGCGCCGCATCCTCCGCAGCCGCCAGAACCTCGGCTGGTCCGATCCAATCCCTCGCCACGCCGGCCTCCTCGGGTGCGGACGACGCTCCCCGCCGACATGACATCACGTGCCACGGAGAGCGACGCGACCAGGCCTGAGGTGCTCCCTTCCTCTGGCACAGCGGCCGCCCGCACGACGCCGCCTCGGACCACCTTCACCGACCCGGACAGGACCGAACATGGCGAAAAGGTGCGCTTCAGGCGAGTCGGTCGCGCTGCGCGGGGTAGCCGGAGCGCGGGAGACGAGCTTGTTTCGGTGTTCCGCCGACAGAAGCGCCCCGCCGTACGGGAAACGTACGGGAAACGTACGGGACGAAGCGAAGGAGTGCCCATGGACGCGATCGTGCTGCTCAAGGAAGACCACCAGACGGTCGAGACGCTGTTCAAGGAGTTCGAGCAGGCCGGGGACCGGGCTTACAAGACGAAGCGGAAGATCGCCGACAAGGTGATCGAGGAGCTGACGGTCCACACCTGGATCGAGGAGAAGATCTTCTACCCCGCGGCGCGCGCAGCCGTGCCGGACACCACCGATCACGTGCTGGAGAGCGTCGAGGAGCACCACGTCGTGCTGTGGATGCTGTCCGAGCTGGCGGGCCTGGACCCGGAGGACGAGCGCTTCGACGCCAAGATGACGGTCCTCATGGAGAACGTGCGGCACCACGTCGAGGAAGAGGAGAAGGAGTGGTTCCCCCAGGTCCGCTCCGCCCTCGGCCGCAACCGGCTGGGCGAACTGGGCGACCAGCTCACCGCCGCCAAGCCCGCCGCTCCCCGCGACCCGCTCCGGGTTCCCAGCGCGCACGAATGACCTGCGCGGGACCGCGAGAGTCCGTGGAGAGCCGCGTCCCGCCCCGTCCGCCGGAATTGAGTTTCCCCGCGGACGGCACACCGTTTGGAGATCCGGCATGTCCGATTCCACTGTGTCCGACCCGCTCGCCGACCTGACCGCCGCCGGGGTGTCGATCTGGCTCGACGACCTGTCCCGCGAGCTGCTGGCCGGCGGCGAGCTGGAGAAACTGATCGCCGACCGGCATGTCGTCGGGGTCACGACGAACCCCACGATCTTCGCCTCCGCGCTGTCCCGTGGAGACCGCTACACCGAGCAGCTCCGCAGGCTGGCCGCCGACGGCGCGAACGTCGACGACGCCGTCTTCGCCCTCACCACCGACGACGTACGAGCCGCCTGCCGCGTCTTCGCCCCGATCCACGAGATGACCAGCGGCCTGGACGGGCGGGTGTCGATCGAGGTCGACCCCCGGCTGGCCAAGGATTCCGACGCCACTGTCGAGCAGGCGGTGAAACTGTGGGACGCCGTCCAGGAGCAGAACCTGTTCGTCAAGATCCCGGCCACCCGGGAGGGACTCACGGCCATCACCGAGGTCGTGGCGCTCGGGATCAGCGTCAATGTCACCTTGATCTTCTCGCTGGACCGCTACCTCGCGGTGATGGACGCCCATACGGCCGGCCTGGAACGGGCCCGGCAGGCCGGGCTCGACCTGACCGGCATCCATTCGGTCGCCTCGTTCTTCGTCTCGCGCGTCGACACCGAGGTGGACCGCCGCCTCGACGCCATCGGCACACCCGAGGCCCTCGTACTCAAGGGTGAGGCCGCGGTCGCCAACGCCCGTCTGGCGTACCAGGCATACGTGTTGGCGGCCATGGAGCCGCGTCGGCAGCGGCTGGCCGAGGCGGGCGCCCGACCGCAGCGCCCGCTGTGGGCGTCCACCGGGGTCAAGGACCCGGCCTACCCCGACACGATGTACGTCGGCGAGCTGGCCATCCCCGGCACCGTGAACACCATGCCCGGCACCACCCTGGCCGCGTTCGCCGACCATGGCACGCTTCCCCATGACGCACCGGCGGCCGACAAGTACGTGGCGGCACATGACCACTTCGCGGCTCTCGCGCGCGTCGGCGTGGACTTCGCCGACGTCACCGACACCCTGGAACGCGAGGGCTTGGCCAAGTTCGACAAGAGCTGGGCCGAACTGAGTGCCGACGTCAGCCAGGAGATGCGCACGGCCGACGCCGACCACGAGGGCGCGACGCCGATCTCCCCGGAAGCAGCCGGATAACCCCTGCGGAACGGCAACTTGCCGACTGTGGAAGGGCATCGGACGGAAACGGGGATGGGAATGAGGATGCTGGATCTCGACGCGTTCGTCTCCGCGCCGATCGCCGTGACCCGGGCCGGGGATGGGCCACCGTAGTCCTCCGCGCGCGCACGAGCTTCTCGGCAGCACCGTGGCACCGCCGCCGCACCTACGCTCGGACCTCGGCCGCTGACCGATGTCCGCGAGCCCGCGAGCCCGCGGAGGACGCTGCCGTAGCAGCCCAGGAATCGGTGGACGAAGGCCGGGAAAGTCCGGCGGGGAGCGGCGCGCGACCTCCCCAGGCAGTGCGCCGACCCCGCCATCTCGCTCCGATCACCGGCGACCTGCCGCCTTACGCCCGTCCGGAGCCGCAAGCACGCCATGCGGATCGCCCGACCGCCTCACCGGCAGGCGAACTCGCCCCGCTGACGGGGTGTTCTGGCAGGGTGAGCCGCATGGACGACGGAGCCCTCCCGTTTCTTCACATCAGGAATGAGTCCGGTGCGATCGCGCGGTGCGGTCGGCCGGGCTCCACCAAGCATGTGAAGGGGTTCATGGCGGCTCTTCTGCTTGTTCCGTTGCTGCTGGTGTCCGGGTGCAAGAACAGCTACCAGCAGCAGTACGAGGAGGGCTACAGAGCCGGCCAGGACGAATCAACCGTGTGCGAGGAGTACGTCACACGAAGCGGGAGGGAACCGTCCCGGCACTGGATGACAGGCTGCTCCGACGCCGCTGCGGGCCGACCGGCCGATCCACCGCATTCTCGGTGACTGGCATCGTCGGCCTCGACGGTGTCCGAAGGACCAGGTCACTGAATGCCGGCGAAAACGCTGGAGTCCAGGCGTCCGAGAAGGTCGGCGGGGTCCCGGTACACGACATGGGCACCGGCGCTCTCCAGGTCCGCGCGCGGTATCCCGCCCGACAGCACCGCCACCGGAACCACTCCGTCCCGTACGGCGGCCTTCATGTCCCAGACCGTGTCACCGACGAACACGGCTCGCTCACTCGGTACGCCGGCGAGTTCCCTGGCCTGCCGGACCGGATCGGGGGCGGGTTTGCCGTCGGCGACGTCGTCCGCGCTGGTCGCACCGAGGATGACGTCGTCCGCGTCGATGGCACGGCGTAGCGCGGAGAGTTCCGCACCGTTCGCCGAGGTCGCCAGGACGATCTCCCAGCCTCGCCCGGACAGGGCGCGCAATAGGTCGCCCGCCGCCGCCAACGCCGGCAGCCGCTCGAAGTACGTGGCGTACAGGGCGTGGTGGGCCGCGACGAGCTGCTCGTCCTCATCGGGATCACGGTCGTCGCCGCCGAGCAGGTGATCGAGCAGGTCGCCGCCGCTGAGGCCCACAGCACGGTGGATGTCCCGCATGGGGACGTGGCGGCCGGCCTGTCTGAACGCCTCCCACCAGGTGACGACGTGGAGGTGGTTGGTGTCGACGAGCGTTCCGTCGACATCGAAGATCGCAGCACGTTTCGTCGTCATCGCACGCTCACAGTCCCCGCAGGGCGGGCAGCAGCTTCTGCTCGGCCCACTCCAGGTAGGACTCCTGGTGCTCGCCGCCGATCTGCACGAGGGCGACCTCGGTGAACCCCGCGTCCGCATACGGTCGTACGGCCTCGACGACCGCGTCCACGTCGTCGCCGCACGGAATGGACTCGGCCACGTCCTCGGGCCGTACGAACCGCGTGGCGCCGGCGAACGCGGCGGGTCCGGGGAGTTCGGAGTTGACCGGCCAGCCGCCGCCGAACCAGCGGAACTGGTCGTGGGCGCGGGCGATGGCCGCGTCGCGGTCGGTGTCGTAGCAGACCGGTAGCTGGCCGACCTTGGGCCTGCCCGTGCCGCCGTGGCGGTCGAACTCGGAGATCAGTTCCGGCCGGGGTTCGGTGGCTATCAGCAAGTCGGCCAGCCGGCCCGCGAGTTGGCACGAGCTGTGGCCGGAGACGGCGACGCCGATCGGCGGGAGCGTCTCGGGCAGGTCCCACAACTTGGCGTTCTCCACGTCGAAGTGGGCGCCGTGGTGGTTGACGCTCTCGCCCGCGAGGAGTGAGCGGATGATCTCGACGGCTTCCTCCAGCTTCTCAAGCCGGACGTGTGCGGCGGGCCAACCGCCGCCCACCACATGCTCGTTGAGGTTCTCCCCGGAACCGAGACCGAGGCGGAAACGCCCCCGGGAGAGGAGTTGCAGAGTCGCGGCCTTCTGGGCGACGACCGCCGGGTGGTAGCGAGTCGTCGGGCATGTCACGTACGTCATCAGGGGAATGCGTTCGGTGGCCTGCGCGGCGGCGCCGAGCACGCTCCACGCGTAGGAGGCGTGGCCCTGGGACTCCAGCCAGGGGAAGTAGTGGTCGGAGGTGACCGAGAAGTCGAAGCCGGCGCGCTCGGCGCCGACCACATGGCCGACGAGCTCTCGCGGGCCGGCCTGCTCGGTCATCATCGTGTACCCGATTCGCACCATGCGGCTCATCTCCTCGTGGTTCGACTACGCGCGTACGGTCTCCCCCTCGTCACTCCTTGGTCGCGAGCCGCAGGTCGACCTCCTTCTCCTGGTCCCCCGACGCGGCACCCCAGTGTTCGACGGCGAACGTGGTGCTCAGGGCTTCGAACAACTGGTCCACTGCGACGTAGTCGCCTTGCAGCGTGGCGGCGACCGACCCCTCCAGGGGCATCGGACCGGTCGGGACCCATTCCTGCGTCGGCTCGAACTCCGCGCTCCACACGGCCGAGCGATCACCCGGCTGCTCCTGGGGCACCTCGTCGGAGGGGCGGTCCGTGGGGAACGCCGTCCGCAGGACTCCGAATACGGTGGCGGCGTCCTCCTTGGACGCTCCGGTGAGGGACACGGTGACCATCGGGGGCACTCTCCTTGGGTACTCGGGGACTCCGAGTGCGGGTACCCATCTCATGTCATTTCAGGCACCCGGAACACCGACAACCGGCATCCCGGCAACCGTCATGTCCGTTCCTTCTTGGGAAACACGTACTCGTCGAGGACCAGGCCCACGGCGACCGCCGCCGGGATGGCGACGAGGGCTCCGATGATGCCGAGGAGCGCCCCACCGACCAGCACCGCGACGACGGTGACCAGCGGATGGACGTCGACGGCGAACTTCATGGCCCTGGGCACGATGAGGTAGTCCTCGGCGACGCGGAAGACGACGTAGAAGACCGCGGTCGCGATCGCGATGGGCAGGGACACCGACAGCGCGACGAGGCTGACGACGATTCCGGCGAGGGTGGAGCCGACGATCGGGATCAGGTCCATCAGGGCGGTGAAGACGCCCAGCGCGGCGGCGTACGGGACACCGGTGGCCACGCACCAGCCGAAGGTCGCCACGCCCGCGATACCGGAGGTGACGAGGTTGCCGAGCATGAACTTGCCGATGCGGCTCATGATTTCCTCGGCCACGCCCTCGACGCGCTCACGGCGACTGGCCGCCACGAAGCGATAGCCGAACTGCTTCATGGTCGGCAGGGCCGCCATGCAGTACAGGGTCACCGTGATCACGATCGCCGTGGACGTGACGGTGCTCAGCACGATCTGGCCCGCGCCCAGGACACCTCCCGCCAGGCCGGACGCCCCGCTTCCCGAGCCGATCTGCTCCTT
>NZ_JAENRY010000226.1 GCF_016612545.1 Streptomyces sp. MBT65
AGGGGGAGGCGGAGGGTCGATGAGGAGGGTGCGGCGGGTGTGAGGGGCGTGGCGGGCGTGGCGGCCGGGTTCGGGAGCGCCGCCGTTCCGATGCCGTACGCCGCCCACAGCACGGCCAGGGCCGTCGTCGCTGCCGCCGCGAAGGTCATGCCGTCGGCGTCCGCGAACGCGACCTCGTGCAGCGCGTAGGTGTCCAGCACCGTCAGGACGAGACCGAGGCCCGCGAGCGACTCGGCCGTGGAACGCAGGCCCCGCCGCAGCAGCGCCACGGGCGCGCCGAGCGCCGCGAGGGTCACCGCGCCGAGGATCAGGGCCCGGCCCGCGATCCCCATGCTGCCCCAACTGACCAGCGTGAACGCCGTCGCCGCGAGGGTGAGCAGGATGCCGCCGAGCAGGAGCAGGAGGTTCTGCACGCCGGGTGCGGTGGCCTCGCGGCGGGGTGCTGCGGTCGGCAGCGGAGTCACGGGCGCGGACCAGGCGGGCTGGAGCACGGTCAGCAGCCAGGCCCGCCGGTGCAGCAACTGCGTGCGGCGGGCGTCCAGTTGGAGCAGCTCGGCGTCCAGGAGCCGCAACTCCACGGCCGGGGGCGGAATGTGCGTCATGCTCCGGAGTCTGGCCGCCGGGCCGTCGTACGACATGAGCGTGCGTACTCACCACGTACTCAGTTGTGCGGGGACGGGCCGTCGAGCGGGCAGACTCCCGCCATGGACTGGACCCATTACCGCTTCCGTGCCCGGTGGGAACTGCCCGCGCCGCCCGCGGTCGTGTACCCGGCGCTGGAGCGGGCCGAGGAGTATCCGCGCTGGTGGCCGCAGGTGCGCGAGGTGCGTCGGGTCGACGACACCACCGGCGTCATCAGCATCCGCGCGAGCCTGCCGTACACCCTGACCTTCACCGCGCGCGAAGTGCGGCGCGATCCGGTCGCCGGGGTGCTGGAGATCGCGATGACCGGCGATCTGACGGGCTGGGCCCGCTGGACACTCACCGCCGAGGGCCCCGGCACGCTCGCCCGCTACGACCAGGAGGTCGACCTGGACCGGCCGTCGCTCAGGTGGTTCGCGGTGCCCGGGCGGCCGGTGTTCCGGCTCAACCACGCGCTGATGATGCGGGCCGGGCGACGCGGGCTCCTCGCACACCTGGAAGCGGTTTGAAGGAAACCGGCGGGGGCCTGTATTGTTCAGTCCGTTCCCGGGCGATTAGCTCAGTGGGAGAGCGCTTCGTTCACACCGAAGAGGTCACTGGTTCGAACCCAGTATCGCCCACCGGGAAAAACCGGTCCGCATCAGCGGGCCGGTTTTTTGTGTCCCGGGCACGTCGTGATCGTCCTCGTGCTGGTGGCGTGCGGTGGGATCGGTGCCGGCAACCAGGCGTTCTCGAACACGGAGCGGGTCACCTCGATGTGGGTCGGCGCGGAGATCCGCGACGACGGGAGCGGCCAGGGGCAACCGGCCGTGCTGCTGATCGCGTTGGTCTTCGTGGTCACCGGCGGGGTGTTGAACAGACATCGCGCCGCGGCCGTACTGCCCGTCCTGCTGGTGGGTGCGGTGGCCGCCGGTCTCGGTCTCGCCGTCGTCGCCCGTGGCTGGGAGTTGGACCGACGTACCCCTCGCGGGAGCGCCCCGTGGCTCCAAGTCGACGCGTTCCGGAGCTACTTGGCCGACCCGCCACCTGCCCCGACACACTTCCCGCCGAGGAGACCGCGGACCGCTACGCGGCATGGGCGGTCTCCCTGGGCGTCGGGGCCGCCTGGGAACAGGCCGTCGGCGCCTCGACCTCGGTGGCGATAGCGAGGCGGAGCTTCTCGCTGAGTGTCGGTGACGTCCTGCTCGCCGCCGCCGTCGTCGTCTCCGCGGCCAACGCGGCCTCCGGCTCGGGGAGTTCTGGCAGCTCCGGGGGCGGCTCCGCCGGTGGTGGGGGCGGCGGCTCCTGGTGAGTGAGGTGCGGGGGCGCCGGGCTGGCGCCCCCTTCGGCTGATGGAGCTCTGGTCCAGGCGCTGCTGTCGGCCGCGGTGTGCACTGGTCCAGGTGCCCCCCGGTCGGCAGGGACGGGCGTTGGCCCGGGCGCCCCGTCCGGTCGAGTTGACCCGTCTCGCACGGTCAGGCCGCTCTGGCCCGGTCGAGTTGACCTGTCCCGCACGGTCAGGCCGCCCCGTCCGGTTAAGTCGACCCATCCCGCACGCTCAGGCCGCCCCCTCCGGTTAAGTCGACCCGCCTCGCACACTCAGGCCGCTCTGGCTCGGTCAAGGCGACCCGCCTCGCACGCTCAGGCGCTCAGGCCGCTCAAGTCGACCCGCCTCGCACACTCAGGCCGCTCTGGCCCGGCAGGCTGCCCTGCCCCTCCCGGTCAGGCCGCTGTGCCCGGCAGGCATCCCATTCACTCAGGCCGCCGCACCCAGCCAGTCCGCGCCGTCCGCTCAGGCCGCCGTGTCCAACTCCGGGCGTAGCGGCCAGGACTGGTCCACCGGCTCCGGCGTACCGCTGCGGGCGAACCATGCCTGGAGACCGCGTGCCTGGGCCGCGTGCCATGTCGACTGGAGGACGTGCAGCTCGGCGGGGGACAGCCGCTCCAGGCGGGTCGCGAAGCGGCGGCCCAGGGCGCGTACCACCTCCAGGGAGGCCAGCGCGTCCGCGCCCGCGTCGTGCGCGCCGTCCAGCGTGACGCCGTAGTGCGCGCACAGGTCGGTGAGGGTGCGGCGGCCCTTGCGGTAGCGGTCCAGGTGTTTGTCCAGGACCCGGGGGTCCAGCACCCGCAGCGCCGTCGACTCGAACCAGTGGTCCAGCGAGCACGCGCGGTGGCGGCGCAGTTCGCGGTCCAGCAGGGTCAGGTCGAACGGTGCGTTCATGACCACCAACGGGCGTCCCATGGCCGCCTGTTCGGCCAGCTCGTCGGCTATCTCACGCATCACCGGCGCAGGCCAGCGGCCGTTGCGCTGAAGATGCTCGTCCGTCAGTCCATGGATCGCCGTCGCCCCGGCGGGCACCGGCACCCCCGGGTTCACCAGCCACCGGGTCACCCGGGGACGGGTACCGGGGGCGTCCTGGACGACGACGGCGGCCGACACGATCCGGTCGGTCTCCACATCCACGCCCGTGGTCTCCGTGTCGAACGCGGCCAACGGGCCCTCGTACCAGCACGTCATACGTACACAACTCCTCGTTCACCCACGGCAGCTGACGCACCGTCTTCTGCCAGTTTGGTGATACCCGGGCTGTTTGCGCCGTACGCCGGAAGGAGACAACAGGAGTACGGGTCTTTGCAGTTCAGCGACCCGATCAGGCATTCAGCACAGCAATTCACCTGAACTTGGAAGGCTGTTGGCCATGGTGATAGCGCAGCCCGAGCGGGGCGGGCTGCTGCCCGAACGGACGGCACCCCATCGCGGATCGCTCGCAACCACCGCCTGCATGGAAACCTTGCAGGTGGGCTATCTGCACGCCGTCGCCGCCGCGGCCGGCTGCTCGCTGTCGCAACCCTTTCCGGACAACGGCATCGACTGGCACGTCAGTCACGGCTCGCCCGGCCACACCGTGGACGACGAGGTCACCATCAAGGTGCAGCTCAAGTGCACCTACCAGATCCCGCCGAATCCGCCGGGACGTTCCTTCTCCTTCACGCTCGACAACGACCATCTGCGCAAGCTCGCCCGCACTCCGGTCTCGGTGCACAAGATCCTGGTCGTGATGCTCGTCCCGCGTTCCCAGGACGACTGGCTGCGCGCCAGCCACGACCGGCTCGACCTGCGGCACTGCTGCTACTGGGTCAACCTCGCCGGTCACGCGATCACCGGCCGGACCCGGACCACCGTGCGCATACCGACCTCGCGCATCTTCGACGACCGGGCGCTGTGCGAGATCATGACGCGGGTCGGGACGGGAGGCAGGCCATGAGGCACCGCTCGGTCGAGGAACACCTGCGGTCGGTGCGACCGCACCCCGATGACCAGGCCGACACCTCCTGGGCGGGTCCCCCCGCCCCCGACCAGGTCGACCCCGCCGTCCTCGGCGCCCTGCTGCGCCGGCACGGCTGGCAGCGGCGCGGCGGCGCCCCCGGACGGTACGGCCGCTGGACCCCACCCGGGCCCGGCGGCTCGGGCACCAGCCTGCTGGTCCCCGAGAGCCGGGCCTTCCCCGACAGCGACGACCTCCTCGGCGAGGCGCTCATCGCGCTCGCCCGCAGCAACACCCCCTCCGCCCGCGAGGTCCTCGTCGGCCTCGCCGTACCGAGCGACGAGATCCGCTGGTGGCGCGACATCCCCACCGGACCGGCCGGCGCCGCGCCCTGGACCGTGGAGGAGCAACTCCGCGCCGCCGCCCGCCAGATGCTGCTCGCCGCCGCACTCGCCACCCGCGCGCGAGCGGGCTACTACGGCGCCCGCCACCGCCGCCCCGCCGCCGCGTCCCTGGACCACGTCCTCGTCGGTTCCGCACCCGGCGGCCGTCAGCTCACCGCGTTCATCCCCGTCGACTCCGGCCGCACCCTGGCCGTACGCCTCCATCAAGCCCTGTACGCGACCCGCGAGGCCATCGACTACGAGCGGGCCACCGGTGGCATGGACGCCTTCGACGGGGCCGTCGAGGCGGGCGTCAGCCGTGAGTTGACCGAGGCCGTCGTGGCGCTGGTGCGCGGCACCGAGGGCGCGCGGATCGCCGTCGAGTGGGCGCCGGGCGCAGGGGTGCCCGAGGGGTGTGCCGCGCCCGTCGAGGCCGTCGAGTTCTCGCCCGGCGACCTGCCCGTGCTGCGCGCGGCCGGGGCCCGCTATCTGCGCGAGGAACCCTCGATGCCCGTGCGCATCACCGGCTCGGTGGTGCGGATGCGCCGCTCGGGGCCGCGCGGCGAGGGCACCGTACGGATGCAGGTGATCGCCGGCGCCGAGGTCGGGCACGTGCGCATGACCCTGGACGAGGAGTCGTACCGGATAGCCGGGCACGCCCACCTCGTCGGACTCCCGGTGCGGGTGCACGGCCGGCTGGAGAGCCGGGGCGGCTTCCGCAGGCTGACCGGCGCCTCCGGGGTCGTACCCGTGCAGGTGGACGAGGCGGAGCGGGACCGGCTGATGAAGTCCCTCCAGGAGAATCTCGACTTCTTCGAGGAGGCGTGCAGCGGGGAGGACTGAGGGAGGGGAGCCCGGGGGCGACCGTTTCGCGGTGGGGCCCTTAGGGTCGGTACGATCCCCTATTGCGCGCGCTCCCGGTATGGCGCCGCATCCACCCTGCAGTCAGGAGAGACCGGTGTCAGACGTCCGTGTGATCATCCAACGCGATTCCGAGCGGGAAGAGCGCACGGTGACGACGGGCACGACGGCCGCCGAGCTCTTCGCCGGCGAGCGCTCGATCATCGCCGCGCGCGTGGCCGGAGAGCTCAAGGACCTCGCGTACGTCGTCGCCGAGGGTGACGAGGTCGAGGGTGTCGAGATCTCCTCCACCGACGGCCTCAACATCCTGCGCCACTCCACCGCGCACGTGATGGCCCAGGCCGTGCAGGAGCTGTTCCCCGAGGCCAAGCTCGGCATCGGCCCGCCGGTCAAGGACGGCTTCTACTACGACTTCGACGTCGAGCGGCCGTTCACGCCCGAGGATCTCAAGGCCATCGAGAAGAAGATGCAGGAGATCCAGAAGCGGGGGCAGAGGTTCTCGCGGCGCGTGGTGACCGACGAGGCGGCTCGTGAGGAGCTGGCTTCGGAGCCGTACAAGCTCGAACTCATCGGCATCAAGGGCTCCGCGTCCACCGACGACGGCGCGGACGTCGAGGTCGGCGGCGGCGAGCTGACGATCTACGACAACCTCGACGCCAAGACCGGCGACCTGTGCTGGAAGGACCTCTGCCGAGGCCCGCACCTGCCGACCACGCGCAACATCCCGGCGTTCAAGCTGATGCGCAACGCGGCCGCGTACTGGCGCGGCAGCGAGAAGAACCCGATGCTCCAGCGCATCTACGGCACCGCCTGGCCCTCCAAGGAGGAGCTGAAGGCGCACCTCGACTTCCTGGTCGAGGCCGAGAAGCGCGACCACCGCAAGCTGGGCAGCGAGCTCGACCTGTTCTCGATCCCCGAGCAGATCGGCTCCGGCCTCGCCGTCTTCCACCCCAAGGGCGGTGTCGTCCGCCGGGTCATGGAGGACTACTCGCGCCGCCGGCACGAGGAGGAGGGCTACGAGTTCGTCTACACCCCGCACGCGACGAAGGGGAAGCTCTTCGAGACGTCCGGGCACCTGGACTGGTACGCCGACGGCATGTACCCGCCCATGCAGC
Organism: Streptomyces sp. MBT65; assembly: GCF_016612545.1. Classification (GTDB taxonomy): domain Bacteria; phylum Actinomycetota; class Actinomycetes; order Streptomycetales; family Streptomycetaceae; genus Streptomyces. The sequence goes on from NZ_JAENRY010000226.1 coordinate 6,247, forward strand.
TCGACGAGGGCGTGGACTACTACCTCAAGCCCATGAACTGCCCGATGCACAACCTGATCTTCGACGCGCGCGGCCGCTCGTACCGTGAACTGCCGCTGCGGCTCTTCGAGTTCGGGACCGTGTACCGGTACGAGAAGTCGGGCGTCGTGCACGGGCTGACCCGGGCGCGCGGCTTCACGCAGGACGACGCGCACATCTACTGCACGCGCGAGCAGATGGCGGACGAGCTGGACAAGACGCTCACGTTCGTCCTGAACCTGCTGCGGGACTACGGTCTGACGGACTTCTATCTGGAGCTCTCCACCAAGGACCCGGAGAAGTTCGTCGGCTCGGACGAGGTCTGGGAAGAGGCCACGGAGACGCTGCGCCAGGTGGCCGAGAAGCAGGGGCTGCCGCTTGTTCCCGACCCGGGTGGCGCCGCCTTCTACGGCCCGAAGATCTCCGTCCAGACGAAGGACGCGATCGGGCGGACCTGGCAGATGTCGACCGTCCAGCTCGACTTCAATCTGCCGGAGCGGTTCGACCTGGAGTACACGGGGCCCGACGGGTCCAAGCAGCGGCCGGTCATGATCCACCGTGCGCTGTTCGGTTCGATCGAGCGGTTCTTCGCGGTGCTGCTCGAGCACTACGCGGGGGCGTTCCCGGCATGGCTGGCGCCCGTGCAGGCGGTCGGGATCCCGATCGGGGACGGGCATGTCGAGTACCTGGAGAAGTTCGCCGTAGCGGCCAAGAAGAAGGGCCTGCGCGTCGAGGTCGACTCGTCCTCGGACCGGATGCAGAAGAAGATCCGGAACGCGCAGAAGCAGAAGGTGCCGTTCATGGTCATCGTCGGCGACGAGGACATGAACGCGGGCACGGTGTCCTTCCGTTACCGCGACGGCTCGCAGGAGAACGGCATCGCCTTCGACGACGCCATCGCGAAGATCGAGCAGGTCGTGGCGGACCGCGTGCAGGTCTGACCCTGTTGCTTCGGGGAGGCCTTCGGGGAGTTCAGCTCCCCGGGGGCCTCTCGTCGTCCTCCCTCGCGAAGACCTGGAGCAGCCAGGACGCGAAGGTTCCGGTGACCGCGCCGAGCAGGGCCAGGCCGATGGCCATCATTCCTACGGCGATCAGGCGGCCCAGCGGGGTGATCGGGGCGACGTCGCCGTAGCCGACCGTCGCGAAGGTGGCGCAGGTCCACCAGACGGCGTCACCGAAGGTCTTTATCGTCGCGCCCGGGGCCGCGTGTTCCTCCTGGTAGACCGAGAGGGCGCCCGCGAAGCCCAGCAGGACGGTGGACAGGCCGGCGTAGACGATCACGCGCGCGTGCAGGGCGAGCCGGGGTCGGTCGTGCCGGCGCTGCACGGCCTCGTAGACCTTGACGACCCGTAGGGGGCGGAGCAGGGGCAGGAGCATGACCAGGGTGTCGAGCCAGTGGGTGCGGACGAAGCGCAGGCGTTGGCCGCTCAGGCGCCAGCGGACCGCGTAGTCGACGGCGAAGAGAGACCAGGCGGCGAACAGGACGGCGAGGCAGAGGTCCCGCCAGTCGCCGGACAGGCCGTGGGCGAGGATGCGGACCGCGTACGCGGCGAGGTAGACCATCGACGCCACGGCGAGGGGGACCTCGGTGCGCCGCTCCCAGCGGGCCTTGCGACTGTCGTCGTCCACCCGCTCAGCTTGGCCCGGGAGGCGTTTCGCGCAACCCCGCCGACACGCCGCGAACGGGCGAAGCCATATGCTTCCTTGCATGACGAGTGAGCCCGAGCAGCAGATCGGAGTGGGCACGCCGGATGCGTTCCAGCGCCTGTGGACGCCCCACCGGATGGCCTACATCCAGGGTGAGAACAAGCCGACCGGCCCCGGTGCCGACGACGGTTGCCCCTTCTGCTCGATTCCGGCTAAATCGGACGAGGACGGGCTGATCGTCAGGCGCGGTGAGCTGGTGTACGGGGTGCTGAATCTGTACCCGTACAACGGCGGCCATCTGATGGTCGTGCCGTACCGTCACGTCGCGGACTACACCGACCTGACCGACGCGGAGACCGTGGAACTCGCGGCGCTCACCAAGCAGGCGATGACTGCTCTGCGCACCGCGTCCGGCGCCCACGGCTTCAACATCGGCATGAACCAGGGGAGTGTCGCGGGCGCGGGCATCGCCGCCCACCTGCACCAGCACATCGTCCCGCGCTGGGGCGGCGACACCAACTTCATGCCGGTCGTCGGCCACACGAAGGTCCTGCCCCAACTCCTCGCCGACACCCGGAAGATGCTGGCGGAGGCGTGGCCCACGGCGTAAATCTCGGGCCGACGTCAACCAGCCCGCACGGCGCCCTTCCAGCTCCCCGGCCGGCGAAACTCGGCCCGTCCGGTGCCTTTCCAGCACAGGCCCGCAAGTTCAGCCCGTCCGGTGCCTTTCCAGCACAGGCCCGCGACTTCAGCCCGTCCGGCGTTTGAGGACGAGGCCCCTTCAGGGCCGAAGCAGGGGTCTGGGGGCGCAGCCCCCAGGGACCCGAGCCACATCGGACCCGCACATACCCGGCCAACCGCCGGAGGCCTACGCGTCGTAGAGGTCGGCCTTCTTCGGTGACACGTCCTGCACGCCCCCGCTGAGTACCGACGAGCGGTTGCCGAACTTCTCCGTGTTGACGCCGTTCTCGTCTAGGACGCGGATCGCCGCCGCGTGCACCACGCGCAGGACCGGTGTCGCGGCGCGCAGCGCGTCGTCCGCCATGAAGCGGTGCCGCCAGGGCTGGTCGGCCCAGGCGTGTCGCAGGCCGAAGGGCTCGGGCAGGGATATGGAACCGCCGAGCCAGTTCAGCAGCGGTGGGTACCAGGTGATCGGGGCGCGGACCGCGAGGCGTACCACCTCGTCGGCGGGGACGAGGGGGAGTTTGACGCTGCGGTTCTCCCACGGCTTGAAGGTCTTCTGGACGCTCTTCGTCGGGGCCTCGGGCTTGCCGGTGAACAGCGAGTTCACGGGGCCCAGGGCGTGCCCGGTGATCTCGATGCGGAGCGTCTTGTGCAGCACGGTGACGGTGATCATCATGGTGATGACCAACTGCCCTTCCCAGAGCGTCCATTGGACGCCCAGGTAGTGGCGGTCGCCGGCGCCGAACTGCTGCTTGTTGCAGATGTCCTGTATCGCGTGCGACTTGACCTGGTACGCGTCCACGTCCGTGCCCTCGGGCCGGGACACGGCCTTGGCACCCTCACCGATCGGCGTGACCACCCAGTGGCGTATGGACGCCTTGGGGAAGCCGCCGGTGTTGATCGTGTTCCGCTCCAGCATGCGCAGGTCGTCGTGGATGTTGCGGATGACGTCCCAGCTGCGGAAGGGGTGGATCTCCCGGTCCGCGTCCCGCGCGATCAGGTCCTCGGCCAGCTGCCAACTGCCCCAGCGGGTGCCCATGCCGAGGATGCCCTTGGGCCCGGCGTAGAAGATCGAGTTGGACTGCTGCTCGGCGCTGAGCTTGGCCAGGGACTGGCGGAGCTGCTCGGCCTGGGTCTCGCCGGGGCTGGTCGGCACCGCCTCGGGGACCTTGGCGCCGACGCTGCTGCCGGAGAGCAGGCTGTCCCAGCGCCCGCGCAGATCCTTCGCGGTGTTCTCGCAGACCTGCTTGGCCCACAGCCAGCCGACGACGGGGAGGACGACGCACGCGCGTGCGTACCAGGACCAGAAGCCCGCGAAGGGCATCTTGATCAGGAAGATCACGGCGACCGCGCCCACCGCGACGAGCAGGGTCGTGGCGATCGCGCCCGCCCTCTTGTTCGTCTGCGTGCGCTTGTCGATCATGCTGCGCAACTGGAAGACCAGCAGCCAGACGACGAGTCCCGGCAGGAACAGCAGGCCGCACAGCACCATGATCATGGACAGCCTGTTGTCCCGCGTGCGGCGGATGTTGTTGGCCGCCAGGGCGTGCTCGACGACCGCTTGCGGTTCGGTGCCGAACGACTGGATGAGTGGCTTGCGGCCGGGGCCGAGCATGCGGGCCACCAGCGCTCCGGAGAACGCCTCACCGAGGTTGGGGCGGAAGATCGTCGCCCACTTGCGGCCCTCGTTGACGGCCGTCTGGTGCCATTCGTTGTCGGCCTTCTTGATGTCCGCGACCGGGTTGTCCCGGTAGGCCGCCGAGGCCAGCGCGAAGGTCGCCGTCTGCCCCTCGTCGCCGGTACGCGGCACCTGTGGTCCGAAGATGTCCGCGTAACCGCTGTCAACGGTCATTCCCGCCCCCCGATCGCCGCTGCTCCCGCTTCTGCGGCTTTCCCGACTTCCGTGTTCCGCACACCTGTTGATCAGGTCATCAGCGTATCGGCCATCACTGACATCCGTCGGCGGACGGCATAAACCGCCCACCGAATCGGAAGGGACCATTCCCATCAGGCCACTTGCGGGTCGCCGCGCGCCACAAGTGAGCCGCTCGGCATCAACTCCTATACGTCGCCCGCCTGTTCGCGGATCCGGTCGGCGATCTGCGGGGGCATCGGCTCGTGGCGGGCGTAGGCGCGGTTGAAGCGGGCCGTGCCGTGCGAGAGGGAGCGGAGGTCCACGGCGTAGCGGCCGATCTCTATCTCGGGCACCTCCGCCCGGATCAGCGTGCGCCCGCCGGTCGTCTGCTCGGTGCCGAGGACCCGGCCGCGCCGCCCCGAGAGGTCGCTCATCACGGCCCCCACGTAGTCGTCGCCGACCAGCACGGTCACCTCGGCCACCGGTTCCAGGAGGTGGATCTTCGCGTCGGCCGCGGCCTCCCGCAGGGCCAGCGCGCCGGCGGTCTGGAACGCGGCGTCGGAGGAGTCCACCGAGTGCGCCTTGCCGTCCAGGAGCGTGATCCGTACGTCCAGAAGGGGATGGCCGGCCGCGACTCCCCTTGCGGCCTGGGCCCTTACGCCCTTCTCCACCGAGGGGATGAACTGCCGCGGCACCGCGCCGCCGATGACCTTGTCGACGAACTCGATGCCCGTGCCGCCCGGCAGCGGTTCGACCTCGATCTCGCAGATCGCGAACTGCCCGTGCCCGCCGGACTGTTTGACGTGTCGGCCGCGCCCCTGCGCCTTGGCGGCGAACGTCTCCCGAAGGGAGACCTTGTGCGGGACGAGGTCGACCTGGACGCCGTAGCGGCTGCGCAGCCGTTCCAGGGCGACGTCCGCGTGGGCCTCGCCGAGGCACCACAGGACGACCTGGTGGGTGTCCTGGTTCTGTTCCAGGCGCATGGTGGGGTCCTCGGCGACGAGCCTGCTCAGGCCCTGCGAGAGCTTGTCCTCGTCCGCCTTGCTGTGTGCCTCGATGGCGAGCGGCAGCAGCGGGTCGGGCATCTCCCACGGCTCCATGAGGAGCGGGTCGTCCTTGGCCGAAAGGGTGTCCCCGGTCTCCGCGCGGCCCAGCTTCGCCACGCACGCGAGGTCGCCCGCGATGCAGTGCGTGAGCGCCCGTTGCTGCTTGCCGAAGGGCGCGGAGAGGGCGCCGACGCGTTCGTCGACGTCGTGGTCCTCGTGCCCGCGGTCGGCGAGCCCGTGCCCGGAGACATGGACGGTCGCGTCGGGCCGTAGCGTCCCGGAGAAGACGCGGACCAGGGAGACCCGGCCGACGTACGGGTCGGAGACGGTCTTCACGACCTCGGCGACCAGCGGCCCGTTCGGGTCGCACGGCTTGAGCTCCCGGGCCCTGCCGTCGACCGTGGTGACCCCGGGTGCCTCGCGCTCCAGCGGGGTCGGGAATCCGCCGGTGATCAGCTCCAGCAGCTCGACCGTGCCGAGGCCCTGCCGGGCGCCCTCGGCGGCGGGGGCGGCGGCCAGCACGGGGAAGAACACCCCGCGCGCGACGGCCCGTTCCAGGTCGCCGATGAGCGTCTTGACGTCGATCTCCTCGCCGCCGAGATAGCGGTCCATGAGGGTCTCGTCCTCGCTCTCCGCGATGATCCCCTCGATGAGCCGGTTGCGGGCCTCCTCGATCCGCGGCTGCTGGTCGGGCCCGGGCTCGGACTCCTTGCGCTCCCCGGACGCGTAGTCGAAGAGCTTCTGCGACAGCAGCCCGACCAGCCCGGTCACGGGCGCGTGCCCGTCGGGCCCCGGCACGCCGTGCAGCGGCAGATACAGCGGGAGTACGGCGTCGGGGTCGTCCGCGCCGAACGCCTCGGCGCAGTGGCGGGTCATCGACTCGAAGTCCGCGCGGGCGGACTCCAGATGCGTGATGACGATGGCGCGCGGCATGCCGACCGCCGCGCACTCCTCCCACACCATCCGGGTCGAGCCGTCCACGCCGTCGGAGGCCGAGACGACGAAGAGGGCCGCGTCCGCCGCGCGCAGACCGGCCCTCAACTCGCCGACGAAATCGGCGTACCCGGGGGTGTCGAGAAGATTGACCTTGTACCCGTCCCAGTCGACGGGCACCAGGGAGAGCTGCACCGAGCGCTGCTGCCGGTGCTCGATCTCGTCGTAGTCGGAGACGGTGCCGCCGTCCTCCACGCGGCCCGCCCGGTTCACCGCCCCCGCGGTCAGCGCGAGGGCCTCCACCAGAGTCGTCTTGCCCGATCCGGAGTGGCCGACCAGCACCACATTCCGTACGGACGCGGGGTGGTCGGCCGCCGTAGCCCTGCCGGCGGCTCCGGGGTGTGCGTTCGCCTTGTCGCCCATGGCCTTGCCTCCCGTGCACGGTGAGGTCACTGTGGGCGCGGACACACGCAGCCGCGTGCGGTGGCGGCTCCGATGACGCCCGCGGTGGTTCGAGCTTTCCACTCCCGTCACGGTGCGTCCATACGGCGGACGCGATCCGGCCGCCGGCACCGAGTCGTGACACGGGCGCACGGGTGCCCGGCGGCCGCCCACGCGCGCGCGTGGCTACGATGGGCCAGCCGGTGGCCAGCAGGGGCCGCGCGGCGACACCGACCCTCGGGAAGGCCATGCTGAACAAGTACGCGCGTGCATTCTTCACGCGTGTCCTCACGCCGTTCGCCGCGTTTCTGATCCGCCGGGGCGTCAGCCCCGACACGGTCACCCTCCTCGGCACCGCCGGGGTGGTCGCGGGCGCGCTGGTCTTCTATCCCATGGGCGAGTTCTTCTGGGGCACGGTCGTGATCACGCTGTTCGTGTTCTCGGACCTCGTCGACGGCAACATGGCACGCCAGCTGGGCCGTTCCAGCCGCTGGGGCGCCTTCCTCGACTCCACGCTCGACCGGGTCGCCGACAGCGCGGTCTTCGGCGGCCTGGCCCTCTGGTACGCGGGCGGCGGCGACAACATCGCCCTGTGCGCCGTCTCGATCTTCTGCCTGGCCAGCGGCCAGGTGGTGTCGTACACCAAGGCGCGCGGCGAGTCGATCGGCCTGCCGGTGGCCGTCAACGGCCTGGTCGAGCGGGCCGAGCGACTGGTGATCTCGCTCGTCGCGTGCGGTCTCGCGGGCCTCCACAAGTTCGGCGTACCGGGCATCCAGTGGCTGCTGCCGATCGCGCTGTGGATCGTCGCCGTGGGCAGCCTGGTCACGCTGATCCAGCGGGTCGTCACGGTCCGCCGGGAGGCCGCCGAGGCCGACGCGGCCGCCGCTCAGGAAGCGGCTCCGCACAGCAGCGGGGCGACTCCGTGAGCAGTGCCCGGGAACGGCTGACGGACGCGCTCTACGGCGCCGGCTGGAGCGTCGTCAAGAAGCTCCCCGAGCCGGTCGCGGTCCGGCTCGGCCGTACCGTCGCCGACCTCGCCTGGAAGCGGCGCGGCAAGGGCGTACTCCGGCTGGAGAGCAACTACGCGCGCGTGGTGCCCGACGCGAGCCCCGAGCGGCTCGCCGATCTCTCGCGCGCGGGCATGCGGTCGTACCTGCGCTACTGGATGGAGTCCTTCCGGCTGCCCGCCTGGAGCGCCGAGCGCGTGAAGACGGGCTTCGAGCCCAAGGACCTGCACCACCTGACCGACGGCATCGCCTCCGGCCGCGGTGTCATCCTCGCGCTGCCCCACATGGCCAACTGGGACCTCGCCGGCGCCTGGGTCACCACCAAGCTGGAGACCCCGTTCACCACGGTGGCCGAACGCCTCAAGCCGGAGACGCTCTACGACCGCTTCGTCGCCTACCGCGAGGGCCTCGGCATGGAGGTCCTCCCGCACAGCGGCGGCACCGCCTTCGGCACCCTCGCGCGGCGGCTGCGGGACGGCGGCCTGGTCTGCCTGGTCGCCGAACGCGATCTGTCCGCCTCCGGCGTCGAGGTCAAGTTCTTCGGCGAGGTCACCCGGATCCCCGCAGGACCGGCCCTCCTCGCCCAGCAGACGGGCGCGCTGCTGCTCCCGGTGACGCTCTGGTACGACGACTCGCCGGTCATGCGGGGACGGGTGCATCCGCCGGTCGAGGTGCCCGAGTCAGGCGATCGGGCCGAGAAGACGTCTGTCATGGCACAGGCGCTGGCAGACGCCTTCGCCACCGGCATCGCCGACCACCCGGAGGACTGGCACATGCTGCAGCGCTTGTGGCTCGCGGATCTCGATCCCACGAAGGGACCCTCGTGAGGATCGGCATCGTCTGCCCCTACTCCTGGGACGTGCCGGGCGGCGTCCAGTTCCACATCAGAGACCTCGCCGAGTACTTCATCAGGCTCGGCCACGAGGTGTCCGTGCTGGCTCCGGCCGACGACGACACCCCGCTGCCGCCGTACGTCGTCTCGGCAGGCCGCGCGGTCCCGGTGCCGTACAACGGCTCGGTGGCCCGGCTGAACTTCGGCTTCCTGTCCGCCGCCCGGGTCCGACGCTGGCTGCACGACGGCGAGTTCGACGTCATCCACATCCACGAACCGACCTCGCCGTCGCTCGGCCTGCTGGCCTGCTGGGCGGCCTCGGGCCCGATCGTGGCGACCTTCCACACCTCGAACCCGCGCTCCCGGGCGATGATCGCCGCGTACGCCATCCTCCAGGCCGCGTTGGAGAAGATCAGCGCGCGGATCGCCGTGAGCGAGTACGCCCGTCGCACGCTCGTCGAACACCTCGGCGGGGACGCGGTGGTCATCCCGAACGGCGTCGACGTCGACTTCTTCGCCCGCGCCGAGCCCAAGCTCGCATGGCAAGGAGGAGGGGCGCGAGGCTCGGTCGAGGGCGGTGGTGGGCGACGGACGGGCGAGACGATCGGCTTCATAGGGCGTATCGACGAACCCCGCAAGGGCCTTCCGGTGCTGATGAAGGCCCTGCCGAAGATCCTCGCCGAACGCCCTGACGCCCGACTCCTGGTCGCCGGGCGCGGCGACGAGAAGGAGGCCGTCGAGACGCTGCCCAAGGAGCTGCGCTCACGCGTCGAGTTCCTCGGCATGATCAGCGACGAGGACAAGGCCCGCTTCCTGCGCAGCATCGACCTCTACGTCGCCCCCAACACCGGTGGCGAGAGCTTCGGCATCATCCTCGTCGAGGCGATGTCGGCGGGCGCCCCGGTGCTCGCCTCCGACCTGCCCGCCTTCGCCCAGGTCCTCGACCAGGGCGCGGCCGGGGAGCTGTTCACCAACGAGGACGCGGACGCACTCGCCGAGGCGGCCGTACGGCTGCTGGGAGACCCCGAGCGGCTGGCGCGGCTGAGCCGACGGGGGAGCGCGCACGTACGGCGCTTCGACTGGTCCACCGTCGGGGCCGACATCCTCTCCGTCTACGAGACGGTGACCGCCGGCGCGGCAGCCGTCGCCACGGACGAACGCAGCGGTCTGCGGGCGCGGTTCGGACTGGCGCGGGACTGAGAGTGCGGGCGGGGGGACCGGGGGTACCGGGTGACGACCTTGAGGGG
>NZ_JAENRY010000227.1 GCF_016612545.1 Streptomyces sp. MBT65
CCTCCTCGCATCCAGCCCGCCCCGCCCTTGGGAGACCTCGCCATGCCCGGAATGTCCCGGAAAGCGGCCACTGCCCTCGCCGCTTCCGCCTCCATCGCCCTCCTCGCCACCGCCTGTACGGGCCAGTCCTCGTCCGGTTCCTCCGACGACGCGTCGAAGGACGTCACCATCAACTTCTGGCACGCCTGGAGCGCGGCCTCCGAGCTGAGCGCCGTGAAGTCGCTGGTCGCCGGGTTCGAGAAGGCGCACCCCAACATCCATGTGAACGTCGTCGGCAACATGACCGACGACAAGATCAACCAGGCGCTGCGCACCGGCGGCGGCAAGTCCCCCGACGTGATCTCCTCGTTCACCACGAACAACGTCGGCAAGTTCTGCTCCTCGGGCGCCCTCGTCGATCTCAACCCCTTCTTCAAGAAGGACGGCATCGACCCGGAGACGACGTTCCCGAAGGCGATGAACGAGTACACCCAGTTCGACGGGAACCGCTGCACCGCTCCCCTGCTGGGCGACGCGTACGGGCTCTACTACAACAAGACGGAGTTCAAGAAGGCCGGCATCACCAGCCCGCCCAAGACCTGGTCCGAATTCGAGGCCGACGCCAAGAAGTTGACGATCAGCAAGGGCGACACGTACTCCCAGCTCGGGTTCATGCCGGACTACCACGGCTGGGAGACCACGACCGAGCACATCTTCGCCCAGTTCTCCCCGACGTACTTCGACAAGAGCGGAAAGTCCGCGCTCGCCACCGACCCCGCGTTCAAGGCCGGGTTCACGCTCCAGAAGAAGCTCGTCGACGAACTCGGCGGATTCAAGAAGCTGGAGAGCTACCGCTCCACCCTCGGCGACGAGTGGGGCGACAAGCACCCCTTCCACACCGGCCAGGTCGCGATGCAGCTCGACGGTGAGTGGCGGCTCGGGATGGCCACGGCAGCGAATCCCAAGCTGGACATCGGAGTTGCCCCGCTGCCCGTCCCGGACGACCAGGCCGCCCAGTACGGCAAGGGCTACATCACCGGCACGATCACCGGGATCGCCGCCAACAGCAAGAAGCAGAACGCCGCCTGGGAGTTCGTCAAGTACATCACCACGGACACGGACGCGGTGGTCGGCTTCTCCAACGCCATCCACAACGTGCCCTCCACGCTGGCCGCCCTCAAGTCCCCGAAGCTGAAGTACGACCCGCGCTTCAAGACCTTCCTGGACATCGCGTCGAACCAGTACTCGACGACAAGTCCCGCCTCCATCAACGGCGGTGTGTATCTGACGACCATCCAGAACCTCGGATACGACTACGAGAGCGGCAAGGTGAAGGACCTGGACTCCGCGCTGAAGAGCACGGCCAAGCAGATCGACACCGACATCGCGCAGGCCAAGTAGCCCCGGAATGAGCACCATTACCTTGGCGTCGAAGCGCCGCCGGTCGGCGCTTCGTACTCTCGCCTTCATGTCGCCCTGGCTGATCGGCTTCGCGGTCTTCTTCGCGTATCCGCTGATCTCGACGGTCTACTTCTCGTTCATGCACTACGACGGCTTCAAGCCGCCGACGTGGGTGGGGACGAAGAACTGGACGTACGTCTTCAAGAACTATCCGTACTTCTGGCCCGCGATGCGCAACACGCTGTGGCTGGTCGTGGTGATGGTCTCGCTGCGGGTCGTGTTCGGGCTCGGCGTCGGCCTGTTGATCACCAAGATCAAGACGGCGACGGGCGTCTTCCGGACGCTCTTCTATCTGCCGTACCTCGCCCCGCCGGTCGCGGCCACGATGGCGTTCGCGTTCCTCCTCAACCCCGGTACCGGGCCCGTCAATTCGATCCTGGAGAAGGTCGGCATCCCGGCCCCGGGCTGGTTCAACGACCCCACCTGGTCCAAGCCGGCGCTCACCCTGCTCGCCCTCTGGGGCATCGGCGATCTCATGGTCATCTTCATGGCCGCGCTGCTCGACGTGCCTCAGGAGCAGTACGAGGCGGCCGAGTTGGACGGCGCCTCGGCCTGGCAGCGGTTCCGGTACGTCACGCTGCCGAACATCTCGCCCATCGTGATGTTCGCCGTGGTCACCGGCGTGATCCAGACCATGCAGTACTACACACAGCCCCTCATCGCCGGGAAGGTCGCGTCCGGCGTCATCCAGGGCGCGGGCACGCAGTTCGAGCCCGGCTACCCGGAGAAGTCCACGCTCACCCTTCCCCAGCTCGTCTACAACCTCGGCTTCCAGCGCTTCGACTACGGCTCGGCCTGCGTGGTGGCACTCGTCCTGTTCGCCCTGTCGATGGTGTTCACCGCGTTCCTGATGCGGCGCCGGGGCGGCCTCAACCTGGCAGGTGACTGACCATGGCCCAAGTACTTGACAAGCCCGTGGAGTTGAGGGCGCCGGTGACCCCCGCCGAGCGCACCGCCCGCCGCAAGGCGCTCATGGAGTGGATCGCGGTCCACTCGCTCGGCGTCGCCGCCGCGCTCTTCTTCACCCTCCCCTTCGTGTTCGTGTTCCTGACCTCGCTGATGAGCGACAGCCAGGCCCTGAGCCGCGACCTGATCCCGCACACCTGGGAGTGGGGCAACTACCGCAAGGTCTTCGACACCCCGGGCTTCCTGACCTGGTGGAAGAACACGCTGATCTACGCCGGTCTCGGCACCGTCCTGACCGTCGTGTCGTCGATCCCGGTGGCGTACGCGCTCGCCAAGTTCCGCTTCCGGGGCCGGAATCTGTCCCTGATGCTGGTCATCTCGATGATGATGCTGCCGCCGCAGGTCGTCATCATCCCCATGTACCTGTTCTGGGCCAAGCAGTTGGACCTCTCGGGCACGCTGTGGCCGCTGATCATCCCGATGGCGTTCGGGGACGCGTTCTCCATCTTCCTGCTGCGGCAGTTCCTGATGACGATCCCGAACGAGTACCTGGACGCGGCGAAGGTCGACGGCTGCGGCGAGTTCAAGACGCTGCTGCGGGTCGTCCTTCCGATGGCCAAGCCGGGGATCGCGGCCGTCGCGCTCTTCCAGTTCTTCTACGCCTGGAACGACTACTTCGGGCCGCAGATCTACGCGTCCGAGAACCCCGGTGCCTGGACGCTGAGTTACGGCCTGGAGTCGTTCAAGGGCGCGCACCACACCGACTGGAACCTCACCATGGCCGCGACCGTGCTGGTCATGGCCCCCGTGATCCTCGTGTTCTTCTTCGCGCAGAAGGCGTTCGTCGAGGGTGTCACGCTCACCGGAGTGAAGGGTTAACCACGTATGCAGTGCCTTCCCGGGGGACAACCCCCGGACCCCCGGCAGATGAAGACCGTCCCCGGCGCCCGGAAGCGAGGGAACCTCCAGTGAAACTCACGGTGGTCGGCGGAGGCTCGACCTACACACCCGAACTCATCGACGGCTTCGCCCGGTTGAGGGACACCCTGCCCGTCGAGGAACTCGTCCTCGTCGATCCGGCGCCCGAACGCCTGGAACTGGTGGGCGGGTTGGCCCGCCGGATCTTCGCCAGGCAGGGGCACCCCGGCAGGATCGTGACGACGTCCGACCTGGACGCCGGCGTCGAGGGCGCCGACGCGGTGCTGCTCCAGCTCCGCGTCGGCGGACAGGCGGCCCGCGAGCAGGACGAGACCTGGCCGCTGGAGTGCGGCTGCGTCGGTCAGGAGACGACCGGCGCGGGCGGCCTCGCCAAGGCGCTGCGGACCGTACCGGTGGTCCTCGACATCGCCGAACGGGTCCGCCGCGCCAACCCGGACGCCTGGATCATCGACTTCACCAACCCGGTGGGGATCGTGACCCGCGCCCTGCTCCAGGCCGGCCACAAGGCGGTCGGGCTGTGCAATGTGGCGATCGGCTTCCAGCGGAAGTTCGCCGGGCTCCTCGGGGTCAGCGCGAACGATGTGCACCTCGACCATGTGGGCCTCAACCACCTCACCTGGGAGACCGGTGTGCGGCTCGGCGGTCCCGAGGGCGAGAACGTGCTGCCCAAGCTGCTCGGCGAGTTCGGCGACGACATCGCCGCCGACCTGAGCCTGCCCCGGGTGCTGCTCGACCGGCTCGGCGTCGTCCCGTCGTACTACCTGCGCTACTTCTACGCGCACGACGAGGTCGTACGGGAACTCCGTACCAAGCCGTCGCGGGCCTCCCAAGTGGCCGAGATGGAACGCGAGTTGCTGAAGATGTACGCCGATCCGGCGCTCGACGAGAAGCCCGCGCTGCTCGCCAAGCGCGGGGGCGCCTACTACTCCGAGGCCGCCGTCGACCTCGCGGCCTCGTTGCTCGGCGGGGGCGGGAGTCCCTACCAGGTGGTGAACACCTACAACAAGGGCACGCTGCCGTTCCTGCCGGACGACGCCGTCATCGAGGTGCAGGCGGCCGTCGGCACGAAGGGCGCCACCCCGCTCCCCGTGGCCGAAGTCGACCCGCTGTACGCGGGCTTGACGGCCAATGTGACGGCGTACGAGGACCTCGCCCTGGAGGCCGCGCTGCGCGGGGGCCGGGACCGGGTGTTCAAGGCGCTGCTCTCGCATCCCCTGATCGGCCAGTACGAGTACGCCGAAGCCCTGACCGACCAGCTGATCGCGCACAACCGGGAGCACCTCGCGTGGGCCTGACCGCAAGTGTCCTCGCCGTAGACGCGGGCAACAGCAAGACCGACGTCGCGGTCGTGGCGGCCGACGGAGAAGTCCTCGCCACGGCCCGCGGCGGCGGGTTCCGGCCCCCGGTCGTGGGCATCGACACGGCCCTGGACGCCCTCGGGGAGACGGTCGCCCGCGCCTTCGCGGACGCGGGGGTGAGCGCGGTCGAGCATGTGTCGGCCTGTCTCGCCAACGCCGACTTCCCCGTGGAGGAACGGCAGTTGGCCGGCGCGCTGCACCGGCGCGGGTGGGGCACGAGCACGGAGGTGCGCAACGACACGTTCGCGGTGCTGCGCGCGGGCATCCCCGAGCCGCGCGGCGTCGCCGTCGTGTGCGGGGCCGGCATCAACTGCGTCGGCATGCGGCCCGACGGCCGCACCGCCCGCTTCCCGGCGCTGGGCCGTATCTCCGGTGACTGGGGCGGCGGTTGGGGCCTGGCGGAGGAGGCCCTGTGGCACGCGGCCCGCGCCGAGGACGGACGCGGCGGCCCCACGGCCCTGGCGCGCACGCTCCCGGCGCACTTCGGCATGGACTCCATGTACGCCCTCGTCGAGGGACTGCATCTCGGACACGTCGCGCAGGAGCGGCGGCACGAGTTGACACCGGTGCTGTTCGCGACGGCGGTGGACGGCGACCCGGTGGCCCGCTCGATCGTGGACCGGATGGCGGAGGAGGTGGTGGCGATGGCGACGGTCGCGCTGACCCGCCTGGACCTGCTCGACGAGGAGGCGCCGGTGCTGCTCGGCGGCAGCGTCCTCGCCGCCCGGCATCCCCAACTGGACGACCGGATAAGGGAGTTGCTGGCGGCCCGAGCGCCCAAGGCGGTGGCCACGGTCGTCACCGCGCGGCCGGTCCTCGGCGCCGTCCTGCTGGGCCTCGACCATGTGGGCGCCGCGGCCGAGGCGCATGCGCGGGCCAGGGGGTACTACGAGCACTGACACCCGGGAACCGAACAGATTCCCACGGCGTATTCATGGACAAGGGGGCGGTGCGGGGCGTTGTGTGGTGCCGGAAATCCGGTGCTCACGCTGCGATCCGATCAAGATCCAGTGAAGGCCCGTGCGGAATGTCAGTCCTGGCGGCGATACTTGCGGCGACGGGATGACCCTGGGGGAGGTCAGCAGTGACAGAACCGCCGAAGACACGTACGGCACCACCGGGCACCGCCGTGCCCACGATTCCGGTGCTGCCGCCGCAGTCGGGCCGCCCGGGGGCGCCCGCGCCCCGGCGTACGCCGGACACGGCACCCGTGCGCCGTACGGCGCTCGCCGAGGGTGTCGACCAGTTGCGCGCGGCCGCCACCACCGAACCGGGGCGGCTGCGGGCCATCGGCGCGCTGCTGGCCCTGCTGGTGGTCGCGTTCGGCGTGGTCACCGCCTGGCAGACCGACAGCCGGGCGACGGCGGCCGGCGACGTGCTGCACCACAGCCAGCCGCTCACCTCGGACGCGGCGGACATCTACCGCTCGCTCGCCGACGCCAACACGATGGCGGCCACCGGTTATCTGGCCGGTCTGCAGGAGTCCCCGGCGACCCGCAAGCAGTACGAGCAGGACATAAGGACGGCAGCCGCGAAGCTCGTCACCGCCGCCGCCAACACGGATCCGGGCTCGGCGTCCGCGACCACGATCAGGCAGCTCAACGAACTCCTGCCGCAGTACAAGGGGTTGGTCGAGTCGGCCCGCGCCAACAACCGGCAGGGCTTCCCGGTGGGCGGCGCCTATCTGCGCGCCGCGAACGACACCATGCAGAACCAGATGCTCCCGAAGGCCGAGGACCTCTACACGAACGAGAACGAGCGGCTGAGCGCCGACTACGGGAACGCGACGCCGTACCCGTGGTTCGCGATCGCCCTCGGGCTCCTCGCGCTCGGCGGTCTGGCCTGGGCCCAGCGGCGCAACTACCAGCGCACCAACCGGGTGCTGAACCACGGCCTGGTCGCCGCCTCGGCCACCACCGCGGTCGTCCTGCTGTGGGTGGTCGTCGGCCACACCGTCGCCCGCGCGGGCCTGAACGACTCCTACGACCACGGGGTCAAGTCGCTCAACGTGCTGCACGACGCCCGGATCGCCTCCCTGAAGGCGCGCAGCGACGAGAACCTGATCCTGGTCAGCCGCGGCGCGGAGACGAAGACCCTCCCGGACAAGACGGTCGTGGACGCCTACGACTGGGGGTACGACCAGGAGATCGCCGCGCTGGGCAAGGGCCTGAAACTGGCCGACTCGCTCGCCGACGACTCCGCGGGCCGCAAGCCCGTCGCGGTGGCCAACGACTCCATGACGGTGTGGATCTCCCGTCACAAGGAGGTCAGCAAGGCCAACGACGAGGGCGACTACCAGGCGGCACGCAGCGGTGTCATCGGCGACGACAAGTCGACGGCCGAGTGCTTCACGTCGGTGGACGACTCGCTGAACCTCGCGCTGAAGCAGGAGACGAAGGAGTTCCAGCAGTCGGCGGGTGACGGTCTGGACGCCATGACCGGCCTCACCGTGGGCGCCGCGGTGCTCGCGGCGCTCGGTGCGGCCGGCGCCGTCCTGGGCATCGGGCGCAGGCTGTCGGAGTACCGGTGAAAGGGGGCGTGACGATGCGGGCACGGAGTGACTTTTTTCGCCGCCTGAGCGCTGTACGACGTGTGCGGGCCGGTCTGCGGGGCTGGGGCGGGGTGGGTGCGATGGCGGTCGTCTGCGTCCTCGCGGTCGCCTTCGTCCTGCTGCTGCCGCTCACCCAGTCACGCGGCGAAGCCGGCGCGGACCTCGGCGGACAGCGCGCGGTCCAGGGCATCCAGGCCAAGGCCCCCACGTGCGACGAAAGCACCATCCAGGACCAGAGCCCGGCCCCGTCGGACGCCGAGGGCAGCTCGATCAGCGCCATCAAGGAGCGCGGCCACCTCGATGTGGGCGTCGACCAGAACAGCTACCGGTGGGGCTACCTCAACCCCAACAGCTCCGGTGAGCTGGAGGGCTTCGACATCGACCTCGTGCACGCCATCGCCAAGAACATCTTCGGCAGCTCCTACAGCGCCGACAAGGTCCGGCTGCTGGCCATCCCGACCGACCAGCGCGTCCCGGCGCTCCAGAAGAAGCGCGTCGACATGGTCGTCCGCACCATGACGATCACCTGCGACCGCGCCGAGCAGGTCGCCTTCTCCGCTCCGTACTTCGTCACCGGACAGCAGGTCCTCGCCCCGAAGGTGTCGACGATCAAGGGCTACGACGACACCCTCGCCCACAAGAGGGTCTGCTCGGCAAAGGGCTCCACGGCGAACAAGCACCTGGTCGTGGACAAGGGCAACAAGATCCCCGCCACGGTCGACGTCCTGAAGGCCGTCCCGAACCAGCTCGACTGCCTGGTGCAGCTCCAACTCGGCACGGCGGACGCGGTGGTGACCGACGGCGCGCTCGCCGCGAGCCAGGCCGCGCAGGACCCGACGGTGGAGCTGAAGGGCTCCCCCTTCACCACCGAGTACTACGGCGTGGCCATGAACAAGGACGCCACCGACCTGGTGCAGCGGGTCAACCGAATACTGGAGTCCTACCGCACCAGCACCGGCGCCGACGGCTGGCACGCGTCCTACACGAAATGGCTGCTGCCCACCCTGGGCAAGGACTCGACGTCCGCCGACCCGCCCACCCCGCACTACAAGTGACGGACCATCGACCACCGAACGGCACAACGGACTTCCGACGGAACACAACGCAGCGAGAGGTGATCGATGGGCGGCGTCACGGGACCCCCCGGGCCGGTAATGGACCGGGACGAGGTGGACCGTGCGCTGGCGCGGCTCGGCGCGGAGCACGAGGCCGTCGAGACCTCGCTCCTCGCCCTCCAGGACCACGCGGGCCGCAGACTCCTCGAAGGCGCCTCGCTGACCGGCACGACCAAGGAGCGCTGGGCGTCCACGGACGCGGCGATCACGCTGCTGTGGGCGTACTTCGACGCCTACACGGACGCGTTCCACGCCGCCCAGAGCATCCGCTCCCGGCGCCGCTGGTCCAGCCGTGAGGACCTGGTCGAGCTGACCGAGCTGCTGCGCGGCGAGTCCGTCACGGTCGCCGGATCCACCACGGCGACGGCCAACATGCCGACGCTGACCGGCGGTTCGAGCAAGCTGAGCCACCAGTACTCGCTGAGCGCGCTCGTCGACGAGATGAACGACCTGTACGCGAACTCGCTGGACATGGTCGTCACCTCCGACGCGGTGTGGTCGGCGCTGCCCGCCCGGATCGATTTACTGGCCGCGGAGTTGCAGCGCACCCGCCAGCTCGCCCACTCCGTCGGCGTCCGCCCGGGCGAGCATCCGGCGGGCGACGACCTGGAGCGCATCACCCGCGTGCTGACCGAGCTGCGCGAGCGGGTCATCTCCGACCCGCTGGCCTTCTGGGTGCGGGCACAGGGCAGTTCGGCCCCCGGCGGCGGCCGCCCGGACACCACGGTCTACGACCGGGAGGCGCGCGCCCTGGAGGACGTGCGCCGCGAGATCGACGCCGTGCTGACCGTCCGGCAGGACGCGGAGGCACGCCTGGTGAAGCTGCGGGACGTGCTCTCCCGCGCGGACCGTACGCTCGCCGAGGCGCGCACCGCGCGCGGTGAGGTCCTCGCGAAGATCGCCGCCACGGAGGTGCCGGTCGTCAGCGGACCGCCGACCGTGCTCCAGGAGCAGTTGTCGACGGCCGCCGAGTACCGCAGACAGGCCCAGTGGCACCGTCTCTCGCCGCTCCTGGAGTCCCTGGAGCAGAAGGCGGAGGACGAACTGCTGCGCGCCCGCGAGTCGTTGACCGCGGTGACCCAGCCGCTGGCGGTCCGCGCGGAGCTGCGCGGCCGCCTCGACGCGTACAAGGCGAAGGTCGCCCGGCACGGCCTCGCGGAGGACCCGCTGCTGATCGAGCGGTACGACGCGGCGCGCCGCATGCTGTGGAGCGCGCCCTGCGACCTGCGCGTCGCCGAACAGGCGGTGCTGCGCTACCAGCACGCCGCCGCCGAGCAGTTCAACGCTCCGCGGCCGCAGCCGCAGGGCGGTCCCGAGGACCAGAGGGGGCCGGGCGCGTGAGTGACGAGGGAGAAGCGGGGTCGGTCATGGGTGAGGCACAGCAGAAGTGTCAACGGCCCGGCTGCGAGGGGTCGTACGAGGACGTCGGCGGCGGCGAGCTGTACTGCGACACGTGCGGTCTGGCGCCGGTGGTGTCGGCGAAGGGCGCGATCAGTTCGCCGCCCACCGGGATGACCAGCGGCAAGGGGTCGCGGGGAAGCGCCAGTTCCCGTACCAGCAGCCGTAGTTCGCGTACGTCGTCGCAGTCGTCGAAGTCCCGGCGCTCGGTGTCGGGGCGGCTCTCGCGCTCGGAGTCGGGGCGGTCCACGGGCCGATCGGTGTCGGTGCGCAGCTCCGGCTCCTCGTCGGGGACCTCCAGCCGCGGCCGGCTCGGGGTCGGTCTGGTGCAGGTGCCGGGGGTGCCGCGGCCCGATCCGCGCGGGATGGTCCTGGAGAACCCGGAGGTGCCCGAGCGCAAGCGGTTCTGCTCGCGCTCGGACTGCGGTGCGCCGGTGGGGCGCTCGCGCGGTGACAGCCCGGGGCGCACGGAGGGCTTCTGCACCAAGTGCGGCAACCCGTACTCGTTCTCGCCGAAGCTGGCCGAGGGCGATGTCGTGCACGGGCAGTACGAGGTCGCGGGCTGTCTGGCGCACGGCGGCCTGGGCTGGGTCTATCTCGCCGTGGACCGCGCGGTCTCCGACCGCTGGGTGGTCCTCAAGGGCCTTCTCGACACCGGCGACCAGGACGCGATGGAGGCGGCGATCTCCGAGCGGCGCTTCCTCGCCGAGATCGAGCACGCCAACATCGTGCGGATCTACAACTTCGTGGAGCACCTGGACCAGCGGACGGGTTCGCTGGACGGGTACATCGTCATGGAGTACGTCGGCGGCAAGTCCCTGAAGGAGATCGCCAACGACCGTCGCACGGAGTCCGGCAAGCGCGATCCGCTGCCGGTGGAGCAGGCGTGCGCGTACGGCATCGAGGCCCTGGAGGCACTCGGTCATCTGCACAGCCGCAACCTGCTGTACTGCGACTTCAAGGTCGACAACGCGATCCAGACCGAGGACCAGCTCAAGCTGATCGACATGGGCGCGGTGCGCAGGATGGACGACGACGAGTCGGCCATCTACGGCACGGTGGGCTACCAGGCGCCGGAGGTCGCGGAGGTCGGCCCGTCGGTGGCGAGCGACCTGTACACGGTCGCCCGCACGCTCGCGGTGATGACCTTCGACTTCCAGGGCTACACGAACGTCTTCGTGGACTCGCTGCCCGACCCCGACAACATCGAGGTGTTCCGCCGCTACGAGTCGTTCTACCGGCTCCTGGTCCGCGCCACCGACCCCGACCCGGCCCGCCGGTTCGCCTCCGCGCAGGAGATGGCCGAGCAGCTCACGGGCGTCCTGCGCGAGGTCGTCTCGCTGCAGACCGGGCGGGCCCGCCCGTCCCTGTCCACCCTGTTCGGCCCCGAACTGAAGGTCACCGACACGGAGTTGTTCCCCACGCTGGACGGGGACGTGTCCCTGCTGGGGGCGCGGATGGCCCGCCCTTCGAAGCGCACCGGCACGGCGCTCGCCGAACGACCGCGTACCGACGCCGGGTTGTCGGTCAACGGCGGTGCGCCGAGCGTCGTCAGGCAGGTCGACGCCCCCGCCGTGGCGCTCGCCCTGCCCGTCCCGCACGTCGACCCGGCCGACCCCAACGCGGGCTTCCTGGCGGGCCTGATGGCGACCGCGGCGACCGAACTGCTAGGCGCGCTCGCCTCCGCGCCCTCGCCGTCCGTGGAGACCCGGCTGCGGCAGATCAGGGCCTGGCTGGAGAACGGCGACTCGTACACCGCGCTGGACGCCCTGGCGAAGCTGGAGGACGAGCGGCCCGACGACTGGCGGGTGGTCTGGTACACGGGCGTGGCCGCGCTGGCGACCCGCGACTTCGAGGCCGCCGCGCTCTCCTTCGACGCGATCTACGACGCCTTCCCGGGCGAGCCCGCGCCGAAGCTGGCGCTGGGGCTGTGCGCCGAGGTGCTGGAGCAGTTGGACAACGCGGCCGAGTACTACCGGCTGGTGTGGTCGACCGACCCGAGCTATGTGAGCGCGGCCTTCGGCCTGGCCCGGGTCCAGTTCGCGACCGGCGACCGGCCCGGTTCCGTACGCACGCTGGAATCGGTGCCCGAGGCATCCATCCACTACACGGCCGCGCGGGTGGCCGCCGTACGGGCGCGGCTTCGGGAGCGGGCCGCGGCGGCCGACGACACGCCGTTCCTGGACGATCTGACGGCGGCCGCCGGACAGGTGGAAGCGCTGGAGGGATACGGTCTGGACGCGGTCCGGCGCGAGCGGTTGTCGGCCGAGGTCCTCGGCCGGGCCCTCGACTGGATACTCTCCGGAGGCCAGGGTTCCGTGCCGCTCACGCGGCGGGAGCTGCTCGGCAGCGAACTGGACGAGCGGGGACTCCGCTTCGGCCTGGAGCGTTCGTACCGCACGCTGGCCCGGCTGGCACGGGGCGGCGAGGAGAGGATCGACCTGGTGGAACGTGCCAACCGTTACCGCCCCCGGACGTGGGTGTAGTTGATGTCGCAGATGCCCCAGCTCTCCGCCTGCCCGAGCTGCGAGGAGCCGCTCGAGTCGGGCGACCGCTTCTGCGGCGCGTGCGGATACGACCTGTCCGCCGTGCCCGCGCCGCCGGACGACCACCCGACGCTCACCATGAACGGCGCGGTGCCGCTCCCGCCCGAGGAGGCCGCGGACGTGAACTGGCCCGTGGTACCCCAGCCGGAGGGCACCGAGACCGCGCCGACGGTCCATCTGCCCACCGACCTGCCCGGCACCGACTCGGGCGGCACCCCGCTGCCCTCGCACGCGCCGCTGCCGCCCAACGCCCCTTTGCCGCCCACCGGTTCACCGGTCTCCCCGGCCACCGGCGTACGGTTCGACCGGCCGCCGGAGCCCGACGAGTACCCCTTGCAGGCGCCGGACCCGCGGGTCGCCGCCGATCCGCCGACCGCGGGCGGGGGCGTCAAGGTGTGCGTGGCCTGCCGTTCGGGCCGGGTGGACCCGGACGGCTACTGCGAGAACTGCGGGCACGCCCAGCCCCGCGAACGCGACCACATGGAACAGGAGTTGGGCCCGCTCGCGGCGGTCAGCGACCGCGGGCTGCGGCACCACCGCAACGAGGACGCCTTCGCCGTAGGACAGTGTGTGCTGCCGGACGGGGCGCCCGCGCTGGTCGCGGTCGTGTGTGACGGGGTGTCCTCGGCGACGCGGCCCGACGCGGCCTCGCTGGCCGCCTCGCGGCAGGCGGGCGAGGCGTTGCTGGCCGCGCTGCCGCAGGGGACGCATCCGCAGCAGGCGATGCACGAGGCGATCGTCGCGGCCTCGCACGCGGTCAACTCCCTTGCCCAGGAGCCCGCGACGGCCCGCGAGCACGCCCCGCACCAGAACGCGCCGGCCTGCACCCTGGTCGGCTCCGTCGTCACCCCGACCCTCCTGGTCGTCGGCTGGGTCGGCGACAGCCGCGCCTACTGGATCCCGGTGGACCGCAGTTCACCGCCGGCCCGGCTCACCGAGGACGACTCGTGGGCGGCCCAGATGGTCGCCGCGGGCCTGATGAACGAGGCGGAGGCCTACGCCGACGAGCGCGCCCACGCGATCACCGGCTGGCTCGGCGCGGACGCGTACGAACTGGAGCCGCACACGGCTTCCTTCAAGCCCGACCGGCCGGGTGTAGTGGTGGTGTGCACGGACGGGCTGTGGAACTACGCGGAGTCCGCCGAGGAGATGGCCGAGGTCGTCCCCCCGGACGCGGCGCTCCGCCCGCTGCACAGCGCCCAGGTCCTGGTCGGCCACGCGCTGGACGGCGGGGGCCACGACAACGTAACAGTGGCCGTCGTGCCGTTCCCGGCCCCCCCGCAAGGGGCAGTATCCGGCTGAGGCCGCGCAAACGGGGACGGTCTCGGACCGGAGGGGACCGGTCCGCACATAGTCATCGCCCCATCCAGGTGGGGTATTCGAGGGGGATCAGAGTAGGTATGGCCAATTTCTCGAAGTCGAACGTGCCACAGTTCTCGGTCGACGTGTACCAGAACGAGTACCTGCCCGAGGGCGGGCGCGAGGTCAACGCGATCGTCACGGTGACCTCGACCGGCGGCGGCACCATCGGGAGCCCGGTCGCGGCGCCCCATCTGTACTCGGCCGGGCAGGGCCCGGACGCGGCCGTGGCGATCATGGTCGACTGTTCGGGGTCGATGGACTACCCGCCGACCAAGATGCGCAACGCGCGCGACGCCACGGCCGCCGCGATCGACACCCTGCGGGACGGGGTGCACTTCGCCGTGATCGGCGGCACGCATGTCGCCAAGGAGGTCTATCCGGGCGGCGGCAGGCTCGCGGTGGCCGACTCCCAAACCCGCGACCAGGCCAAGCAGGCGCTGCGCAAGCTGAGCGCGGGCGGCGGTACGGCGATCGGCACCTGGCTGCGCCTCGCCGACCGGCTGCTGTCCTCCGCGGATGTCTCCATCCGGCACGGCATCGTGCTCACCGACGGCCGCAACGAGCACGAGGCGCCGGAGGATCTGAAGGACGCGATCAACTCCTGCGCCGGACGTTTCACCTGTGACGCCCGCGGTGTCGGCACCGACTGGGAAGTGAAAGAAGTCACAGGGATCGCCTCCGCGCTGCTCGGCACCGCCGACATCGTCGCCGACCCGGCGAACCTCGCCTCCGACTTCACGAAGATGATGGAGACGGCGATGGGCAAGGAGGTCGCGGACGTCGCGCTGCGGCTGTGGACGCCGGTGGGCACGGCCATCAAGTTCGTCAAGCAAGTCGCGCCCCAGGTACAGGAGTTGACCGACCGCCGCACCGAGGCGGGCCCGCGCGCCGGGGACTACCCCACCGGGTCCTGGGGGGACGAGTCCCGTGACTACCACGTCTGCGTCGAGGTACCCGAGGCCGGCATCGGCCAGGAGATGCTCGCCGCCCGGGTCTCGCTGGTCGTCCCGCAGCCCGACGGGAGTACCCAGAACCTGGGCGCCCAGGGGCTGGTGAAGGCCGTGTGGACCGACGACATGGTGGCGTCCACGTCCATCAACCCGCAGGTCGCGCACTACACCGGCCAGGCCGAACTGGCGCAAGTCATCCAACAAGGGCTGGATCTCCGCAAATCGGGAGATGTCGATGGAGCAACGGCCAAACTGGGACGGGCCGTTCAGCTCGCCAGCGTCTCCGGAAACGCGGATACTGCGAAACTGCTTGCGAAGGTGGTGGACGTGGTCGATGCCGCGGCGGGTACTGTGCGACTGAAGGCGAAGGTCGCGGAGGCCGACGAGATGACTCTCGAGACACGGTCCACAAAGACTGTTCGTGTAAAGAAGTGACCTGGCCGGAACAACTTCGCAAGACCCAGAACGACCCTGTGAGAAAGGGGGACGCGCCGACATGCCGACCTGCCCGAACGGACACCAGTCGGGTTCCGACGACTGGTGCGAGGTCTGCGGTCACCGCATGGCCGGTGCCGTACCCCCGCCCCCTCCGCCGCCCCCCGGCGGCGGCTACGGCT